>BQJF01000039.1 GCA_021604565.1 Minwuia thermotolerans
ATGTCCGAAACGATGAGCCCCCACAGCGCCCTGATTCACGTGATGGTGCTGGTGGCCTGCGCCGACAAGGAAATGGCGGAGCAGGAGGTCATCCTGATGAGCGAGATGATCCGTATCCTGCCGATCTTCCGCAACTATGACGTGGATGGCGCGCTCGCCCGCGATGCCGAAAGCTGCCTGGCCTATCTGGAGAAGGAAGACGGCGTCGATCTGCTGATGCAGGACGTAGCCGGTGCCCTGCCACCGCGCCTGGGAGAGACTGCCTATGCGCTGGCCTGCGATGTGGCTGCCGCCGACGGGGAGGTCAGCCAGGTCGAGCTGGAGATCCTGATGATCATTCGCCAGACCCTTGGTGTCGGACGTCTGCCCGCCGCCGCCATCGAACGCGGCGCCCGCGCCCGCGCCATGACGCTGTAGATTGTTTGCTGCCTGTTCCGTCTGGGCTCTTTGCTGACTGTTCCATCCCTCTCCCCCACCCGGCCACCCACGGGAGTATCCTTATTGGGTGGCCGGGTGGGGGAGAGGGATGGAACAGTCGGAGGACAAGGCGGGAGAACGGTGGCACAGTCAACAATAGGAAACGCATTCCTGGGAAGGGACAAGATGGCTGACCATTTCGATGAACTGGAAACCCGCGATCCGGAGCAGCGGGAAACCGAACTGATGGCTGCATTGCCGGGGCAGGTGGCGCTGGCCAAGACCAACAGCAGCTTCTTCGGCAAGCTCTATGCCGACATCGACCCGATGGCGATCAACACGCGTGAGGCCCTGCAGCAGCTTCCGGTGATCCGCAAGCCGGACGTGCAGGAAGCCCAGAATGAGGAGCCACCCTTCGGCGGGCTGAACGCGGTACCGGTCAGCGACATGGCGCATGTCTACATGTCTCCGGGACCGATCTTCGAACCGGACGGGGCGCAGCGTGACCACTGGCGCTATGCCCGCGCGCTCTATGCCGCCGGGTTCCGTCGCGGTGACATTGTCCATAATACCCTGTCGTACCACCTGACCCCGGCAGGCATGCTGGTGGAGACCGGCTGCCGGGCCATTGGCTGCGCCGTCTTTCCGGGCGGTGTCGGCAATACGGAGATGCAGGTGGATGCCATCGAACGGCTGAAGCCCACCGCCTATGCCGGCACGCCCTCGTTCCTGCGTATCCTGCTGGAGAAGGCGGACGAGATGGGGCGCGACAGCTCCTCCTATCGCAAGGCGTCGGTGGGCGCGGAGCCGCTGCCGCCGTCGCTGCGGCAATGGTTCGAGGACAGGGGCATCCAGACCACCCAGGGCTATGGCACCGCCGATGTGGGCCTGATCGCCTATGAGTCGCTGCCTGTCGAGGGGATGCTGCTGGACGAGGGGCTGATCCTGGAGATCTGCCGCCCCGGCACCGGGGAGCCCGTCGCGGAAGGGGAGGTCGGCGAGATCGTCGTCACCACCTTCAATCCGATCTACCCGCTGATCCGCTATGGCACCGGCGACATGACGGCGATCCTGCCCGGCACCAGCCCGTGTGGCCGCACCGCGACCCGCATCAAGGGCTGGATGGGCCGCGCCGACCAGTCCTGCAAGGTCCGGGGCATGTTCGTCCATGCCAAGCTGGTGGGGGAGATCGTCGGACGCCATCCGGAGGTGGCCAAGGCGCGTTTCGTCATCACAAACCCGGACAACCGCGATCAGATGACCCTGAAGGTGGAGGCGGAGAAGGGCGACGCCGCGCTGCTGGACGCCGTGAAACAGTCGGTCACCACCGTGACCAAGCTGCGTGGCGAGGTCGAGATCGTGGCTCCTGGCAGCCTGCCGAACGATGGCATCGTCGTGGAGGATGCCCGCACGTTCGACTGACGGCACCGACGGGGAGAGTGCAACTCTCCCCTTCCGCCTGATGACATTCCCGCAAGGCGGCTTATGTTCAGGGGAGATTTTCAGGCGGAGTACCCCATGTCCGATCTCGCGACCACTTCAGAGCTTTTCTTCACCCGTGCGGGACTGGATCCCGACCGCGCCCGCCGACAGGTGGGGGAGGCGCTGGAAGGCTGTGACGATGGTGAGCTCTATCTGGAGTACAGCCAGTCCGAGATGCTGGCATTTGACGATGGCCGGCTGCGCAACGCCAGCTTCGACACCGCGCAGGGGTTCGGCCTGCGGGCCGTGGCGGACGAGGCGCAGGGGTATGCCCACTCCTCCGAACTGTCGCATGATGCCATCGCGCGGGCCGGAGATACCGTCCGCGCGGTACGGCGGGGCCATCAGGGCACGCTGGCCGACGGCCCGGCGCGCACCAACCGCAGCCTCTACGCCGACGACAATCCGCTGAACGAGTTCGACTTCGAGACCAAGGTGAAGCTGCTGCAGGACATCGACGCCTATGCCCGCGATCTGGATTCGCGGGTGCGGCAGGTGACCTGTTCGCTGGCCGGATCGTGGAAGGCTGTCCGCATCATCCGCCCCGACGGCGCGGAGGTGGGTGATATCCGCCCGCTGGTCCGGCTGAATGTCTCGGTCATGGTCGGTGACGGTGACCGGCAGGAAACCGGCAGTGCGGGCACTGGCGGTCGCACCGGATATGCTGCCTACATCGATCCGACCCGCTGGCAGGGGGAGGTGGACGAGGCCCTGCGCCAGGCCCTGGTCAATCTGGAGAGCGTGGCCGCGCCCGCAGGCGAACAGACCGTCGTGCTGGGTCCGGGCTGGCCCGGCATTCTGCTGCACGAAGCGATCGGTCACGGGCTGGAAGGCGATTTCAACCGCAAGAAGAGCTCGGTCTTCTCTGGCCTGATGGGACAGCGCGTGGCGGCCCCCGGTGTCACCGTCGTCGATGACGGCACGATCCCCGACCGGCGCGGTTCCCTGACCGTCGATGACGAGGGCACGCCGAGCAGCCGCACGGTACTGATCGAGGATGGCATCCTGCGCGGCTACATGCAGGACCGCCTCAACGCGCGCCTGATGGGTGTCGCCGCAACGGGCAACGGCCGCCGCGAGAGCTTTGCCCACATGCCGATGCCGCGCATGACCAACACGGTCATGGAGAATGGCGACCGCGACCCGGCGGAGATCCTTGAGAGCGTGAAGGACGGCATCTATGCCACCAGCTTCGGCGGTGGTCAGGTCGACATCACCTCCGGCAAGTTCGTCTTCACCTGCACGGAGGCCTACCGGATCGAGAACGGCAGGATCGGCGCCCCCGTGAAGGGCGCCACCCTGATCGGCTCCGGCGAGGAAGTGCTCAAGAAGGTCGCCATGATCGGCAACGACATGGCCCTCGACCCCGGCATCGGCACCTGCGGCAAGGCCGGGCAGGGCGTACCCGTCGGTGTCGGACAGCCGACACTGCGCATCGATGGCCTGACGGTCGGCGGCACGGGCTGAGATTGCGGCCCGGGAAGAGAACAGTCTGAACCGACCGACTGCTCCTTCCCCCTAGACGGGGGAAGGTCGGGATGGGGGTGAGTCGGCGAAGCCGAGAAGCACCGCTCTTCGCGCAATAGCCTTCGGCTTTACCCCCCATCGACCGCTTCGCGGCCACTTCCCCCGCAAGGGGGGAAGCAGGTCAGACCGGGAGCAGCGTCAGTCGCTGGCGGAGCCAGTGAACAGTCACTCCGCGGCCTGGGCCTGATCGCCGGAACTCGTGGGCTTGCGGAACAGGCGGAGCAGGTCGGCCTCCCGCTTCTTCGCGCCCTCGATGTTGTGTTCCTTGATGTGGCCATAGCCGCGAATGTCCTGCGGCACTTCCGTGATGGCCTTGGCCATGGCGTGGTTGCCTGCTGAGAGCTTCGCGATCAGTTCCGCAACGACCGTCTCGTACTCCGTGATCAGGGCGCGTTCCTGCTTGCGCTCCGCCGTGTAGCCGAAGATGTCGAGACGGGTGCCACGCAGGCGTTTCAGCCCGGCGAGGACATGGAACACGGGCATGATCCAGCCGCCGAACTCCATCTTCGACAGCCTGCCGGTCTCGGGATCCGGCTTGCTGATCAGTGGTGGTGCCAGGTGGAACTTCAGCTTGTAGTCGCCCTCGAACTGGCTCTGCAGCTTCCGGCGGAAGGTGCCGTCGGTGTAGAGCCGCGCCACCTCGTACTCATCCTTGTAGGCCAGCAGCTTGTAGTAGTTGCGGGCAACCGCCTCGGCCAGTCCGGTGGCACCGCCACCCTTCTGCTGCTCCGCCTTCTGCACATCGCGCACCAGCGCCTCGAAGCGGTCGGCGTAGGCCTTGTCCTGATAGGCCGTCAGCAGCTTGCGGCGGTGCTCGATGATGTCATCCAGATCGGTGAGCGGCTTGCGGAACGGCAGCACCGAACTGCTGGCCGGTTTCACTGCGGCCTCGACCTCGTCGATGTCGTGCGCGGCGAGGCGACCCCAGTTGAAGGTCTCCTTGTTCATGCCGACGGCGACACCATTCAGTTCGATGGCACGCATCAGGGAGTCCAGACCCACCGGCAACTGCCCGCGCTGGAAGGCATAGCCCAGCATGAACAGGTTGGTGGCGATGGAATCCCCCAGCAGCGCGGTGGCGATGCGGGTGGCGTCGATGAATTCCGTCTGGTTGCCGCCCGCGGCCTCCCGGATCGTGTCTTCCAGCGCGCCGGAGCCGTACTTCATGTCCGGGTTCAGCGTGAAGGCAGCGGTCGGAGCCAGGTGGCTGTTGATGATGGCCCGGGTGCCGCCCTTTTCCATCGTGTCGATGGCATTGTCGGAGGCTGCCACGACCATGTCGCAGCCGAGCACCAGATTGGCCTTGCCGGATGCGACGCGGACGGCGTGGATGTCCTCCGGTGCATTGGCGATGCGCACATGGCTCATCACCGCGCCGTTCTTCTGCGCCAGTCCGGTAAAGTCGAGCACGGAGGAGCCCTTGCCCTCCAGATGCGCTGCCATGCCCATCAGGGCACCGACGGTCAGAACGCCCGTGCCACCGATGCCGGTGACCACCATGCCGAAGGGTTCGTCGTCCACCGGGGCCTTTTCGGGCATCGGCAGTTCGGCGAAGCGATCCTTGGCCGCGGCGCCCTGCTTGCCCTTCGATACGGCGTTCGGCTTGCGCAGCCCGCCGCCGTGGATGGTGACGAAGCTGGGGCAGAAGCCGTTCACGCAGGAGAAGTCCTTGTTGCAGGACGACTGGTTGATCTGGCGCTTGCGGCCGAGCTCGGTCTCCGCCGGTTCGACCGAGACACAGTTGGATGCGACGGAGCAGTCGCCGCAGCCTTCGCAGACGTCTTCGTTGATCATCACCCGCTTGGCCGGATCGGGGAAGGTGCCGCGCTTGCGCCGCCGCCGTTTCTCCGCCGCACAGGTCTGGTCATAGATCAGCGCGGTGCAGCCCGGCGTGTCGCGCAGTTCCTTCTGCACGTCATCCAGTTCGCTGCGGTGATAGATGCGCGTGCCTGCCGGGAAGCCGGCATCGCCCGGATACTTGTCCGGTTCGTCGGTCACGACGATCAGCTTCTTGACGCCTTCGGCCCAGACCTGCTGCGCGATCTGCGGCACGGAAAGCTGGCCGTCATGCGGCTGGCCGCCGGTCATGGCCACGGCATCGTTGTAGAGGATCTTGTAGGTGATGTTGACGCCGGAGGCGACGGCGGCACGGATGGCCAGCAGGCCGGAATGGAAATAGGTGCCGTCACCCAGGTTGGTGAAGATGTGGTTGTCGGTCACGAACGGGGCCTGACCGATCCAGGGCGTACCCTCACCGCCCATCTGGGTGAAGGTCTGGGTCTGGCGGTTCATCGACAGCGCCATGAAGTGACAGCCGATTCCCGCCGTTGCACGCGACCCCTCCGGCACACGGGTGGAGGTGTTGTGCGGGCAGCCGGAGCAGAAGTAGGGCACGCGCTCCAGCTTGTCGCCGGCATCACGGGTCTCTGCGGCGATCTTCTTCATCCGCTCCTTGGCGTCGAGCTGTTCGATCCGTTCCTCCATATCCGGGTTGCTGTGGAACGGTTTCAGACGCGCGGCGATGAAACGGGCAATCTCGGCGGGGCTGAGTTCGCCATGGCTCGGGAACAGCCAGTTGCGCTGCTCGTCGAACTTGCCGACGATGCGCGGGCGCACATCCTCGCGCCAGTTGTAGAGCTGTTCCTTCAACTGGTTCTCGATGACGGCGCGCTTCTCCTCGACCACGATGACCTCTTCCAGGCCTTCGGCGAAGTGGCGCGCGCCTTCGGGTTCCAGCGGCCAGGGCATGCCGACCTTGTAGAGGCGGATGCCGATCTCGGCGGCCCGTTCCTCGTCGATGCCGAGGTCGTCCAGCGCCTGCATCACGTCCAGATAGGACTTGCCGGTGGTGATGATGCCGATGCGTGGCTTCGGACTGTCGATCACCGTCTTGTCGATACCGTTGGCGCGGGCAAAGGCGAGGGCGGCATAGACCTTGTGGCGGTGCAGGCGATGTTCCTCCTGATACCGGTCATCGGGCCAACGAATCGACAGGCCACCCGGCGGCAGCTCGAAATCCGGCATCTGGATGTTCACGCGATGCGGGTCGATATAGACACTCGCTGCACTTTCAACGGTTTCGGAGACACACTTGAACCCGACTGCGAGGCCGGAATAGCGACTCATGGCCCAGCCCAGCAGGCCGAAATCCAGGTATTCCTGCACGTTCGACGGATGCAGCACCGGGATCATGGCGGACATGAAGACGTGTTCCGACTGGTGCAGCAGGGTGGATGAAACACCGGCGTGGTCGTCGCCGGCCAGAACCAGCACACCACCGTTCTTCGACATGCCGGCTGAATTCATGTGTTTCAGCACGTCCACCGACCGGTCGACGCCCGGACCCTTGCCGTACCAGATGGCGAAGACACCGTCATATTTCGCGGTGGAATAGAGGTTGGTCTGCTGCGACCCCCAGACGGAGGTCGCGGCCAGATCCTCGTTCAGGCCCGGCTGGAACCGGATGTGGTTCTTCTCAAGGTATTCCTTCGCCTGCCAGAGCTGCTGGTCATAGGTGCCGAGCGGAGAGCCGCGATAACCGGAAATGAAACAGGCCGTGTTCAGCCCCGCCGCAATGTCCCGGTTCCGCTGCATCATCGGCAGGCGAATGAGGGCCTGCGTGCCGGTGATGAACACGCGGCCTTCTTCCAGTTCGTACTTGTCGTTCAGCGATACCTGGGCGAGGTCCATCTTCTGCGCTCCCGCGTTCCGAGTTTCCGACGTTTCATCAGAAGCTATCTGCAGGGTGACGCAAAGTCAATTAAAGGTCAGAATGATTGACCTTTAATTGTAATTTTCTTTCGCCGCGTGCGATCCGTTTCAGGCCGCCTTCTCGCGCATCGTCACGAACTCTTCCGCCGCTGTCGGGTGGATGCCGACGGTGCGGTCGAAGTCGCGCTTGGTGGCGCCCATCTTCACGGCGATGGCGATGCCCTGGATGATCTCGCCCGCGTCGGGGCCGACCATGTGGACCCCCAGGACCTTCTGAGTGACCCGGTCGACGATGATCTTCATCATCGTCTTCTCCTCCCGCCCGGTCAGGCTGAGCTTCATCGGCGTGAAGGTGGAGCGGTAGATGTCGATGGTGTCGTGCAGTTCCCGGGCCTGGTCCTCGGTCAGTCCGACAGAACCCACCGGGGGCTGGCTGAACACGGCGGAGGGGACATCGGCGTGATCGCAGGGGGTCGGGTCATCCAGATATTCGGTGCGGTAGAGCGCCATGGCTTCCTGGATGGCCACCGGGGTGAGGGCGATGCGGTCGGTGACATCACCAATGGCCCAGACATTGTCCAGATTGGTCCGGGAATATTCGTCCACCTTGATCGAGCCGTTCGGTGCCAGTTCGACGCCGATTTCCTCCAGGCCGATGCCTTCGGTGCGCGGGTGGCGGCCGGTGGCGTACATGATGCAGTCCGCTTCCAGCGTCGAGCCATCGGTCAGGGTGGCGATCAGGGTCTCGTCCTGCTTCTCGATGGCCGTGATGTTCACGCCCGTCCGCAGGTCCACGCCCTTGCGCACGATCTCGGTCGACAGCACGTCGCGCACATCCTCGTCAAAACCGCGCAGGATCTTCTCGCTGCGATAGATCTGCGTCACCTGCGAACCGAGGCCGTTCATGATCCCGGCGAACTCCACCGCGATATAGCCGCCGCCGACAACCACGAAACGCTTGGGCAGGTCGGGCAGGAAGAAGACCTCGTTGGAGGAAATGGCGTGCTCGATCCCCGGGATCTCCGGCATCGTCGGCCAGCCGCCGGTGGCGACGATGATCCGGTCGGTGGTCACGGTCTCGTTGCCGACCAGGATGGTGTGCCGGTCCAGGATCTTCGCCGGGGCCTCGTAGAGCTTCACACCGGCATTGTCGAGCAGGCGACGGTAGACGTCGTTCAGGCGGCTGATCTCGGTGTTCTTGTTCTCGATCAGACGGCTCCAGTTGAACCGGTCGGGCTTCACGTCCCAGCCGAAGCCTTCCGCATCCTCGAAATCCTCGGAGAAGTGGCTGGCGAAGACCATCAGCTTCTTCGGCACACAGCCGACATTGACGCAGGTGCCGCCCAGGAACTGCTGCTCCGCCGCCGCAACCCGCGCGCCGGTGGACGCGATCATGCGGGCCGCACGGGTGCCCCCGGAACCGACACCAATGACGAAGAGGTCGTAATCATAGTTGCTCATGTGCGGGGCTTCCTTGCGGTCGTGTCGGAACGGACGGGTTGGTTTTCATGTCAGCAGATAGGCAACAGGCGGCGAGAGCCAAGTCCCGCCGCCTGAACGCCGCTTTCAGCAATGCGTGATGGTCAGCGGTCGAGGCCGCCCATCAGCATGTACTTGATCTCCAGATAGTCATCGATGCCGTACTTGGAGCCTTCGCGACCGAAGCCGGACTCCTTCATGCCGCCAAACGGCGCGACCTCGGTGGAGATGATGCCGGAATTGATGCCGACGATGCCATATTCCAGCGCCTCGGAGACGCGCCAGACACGGCCCAGGTCGCGGCCATAGAAATAGGCGGCGAGACCGAACTCGGTATCGTTGGCCATCTGGATCGCCTGCGCCTCGTCCGTGAAGCGGAACACCGGGGCGAGGGGGCCGAAGGTCTCCTCCCTTGCCACCTTCATTCCCGGCGTGACGTCAGCAACGATGGTGGGCTGGAAGAACTGGCCGCCCAGGTCATGGCGCTTACCGCCCTGCACCAGGCGTGCGCCCTTGGCGACGGCGTCGTTGACATGCTCCTCCACCTTGGCGACCGCGGCGTCGTCGATCAGCGGTCCCTGGTCGGTCTCGCCCTTCAGGCCGTCACCGACGCGCAGCTTCGCCACTGCAGCCGTCAGCTTCTCCAGGAAGGCGTCATAGATGCCGTCCTGCGCCAGGATGCGATTGGCGCAGACGCAGGTCTGGCCGGTGTTGCGGAACTTGGACATGATCGCGCCCTCGACCGCCGCATCCAGGTCGGCGTCGTCGAAGACGATGAACGGCGCGTTGCCGCCCAGTTCCATGGTGGTCTTCTTCAGCGTGTCGGCGCACTGCTTCATCAGCATCTTGCCGATTTCCGTGGAGCCGGTGAAGGACAGCTTCCGCACTGTCGGGTTGCTGGTCATCTCCCCGCCGATGGCGGAGGAGGAACCGGTAACGACCGACAGCAGCCCGGCGGGCAGTCCGGCGCGGTGTGCCAGTTCCGCCATGGCCAGAGCCGAATAGGGGGTGGAGGTCGCGGGTTTCACCACCATGCCACACCCGGCGGCGAGCGCCGGGGCGGCCTTCCGCGTGATCATCGCGGCGGGGAAGTTCCACGGCGTGATGGCGGCACAGACGCCGATACCCTGCTTGATGACCACGATGCGGGCATCGCCACGATGGCTGGGAATGGTGTCGCCATAGATGCGCTTGCCTTCCTCGGCGAACCATTCGATGAAGCTGGCGGCATAGGCGACCTCGCCCTTTGCCTCCGCCAGCGGCTTGCCCTGTTCGGCGGTCATCAGGCGGGCCAGGTCTTCCTGATGCTCGAACATCAGATCGTGCCAGCGGCGCAGGATCACCGACCTTTCCTTGGCGGTCTTTGCCTGCCAGCCCGGCATCGCGGCCTCGGCGGCAGCAATGGCGCGTGCAGTCTCGTCCGCGCCCATCTTCGGCACCGTGCCCAGCTTCGCGCCGGATGCGGGATTGGTGACGTCGATGGTCTCCCCGCCGTCTGCATCGCACCATTCGCCGTTGATGAAGCACTGTTCGCGGAACAGGTCCGCATCCTTCATGCCGATGGCCGGCACGCCCATGGGTGTCTGGTCGTTCATGACGCTCTCCCTTGCTTCTGACGCGTGATTGGCGGGCAACCTATCACGCTACGAAGCGGACATGAAACGCGACGATGCGTGGCGGAGACTCAGGCCGCCGCCTTGCGTTCCAGGGGTCGCTCGTCGATGGGGAAGTGGACCAGCGCCGCCAGTACACCCAGCGCGATGCTCAGCCACCAGACGATGTCGTAGCTGCCATAGAGGTCGAACAGCAGCCCGCCCAGCCAGACACCCAGGAAGGCCCCGACCTGATGGCTGAAGAAGACGATGCCCGCCAGCATGCCCATGTACTGCGCACCGAATATCTGGCCCACCAGCCCGGTGGTCAGCGGCACCGTGGAGAGCCAGAGCAGCCCGATCATGCCGGAGAAGATCAGGATCGTCATCTCGCTGACCGGGGAGTAGAGCAGGAACAGGATCGCACCCGACCGGGCGAGATAGAGAAAGCTCAGCATGTACTTCTTGCTGTAGCGATCGCCCAGCACACCAGCCATCAGCGTGCCGAATATGTTGAACATGCCGATGATCATCAGCGCGACGGCCCCCAGTCCGGGATCGAGACCCAGGTCGCGGATGTAGGAGGGCAGGTGATTGCCGATGAAGGTCACGTGAAAGCCGCAGACGAAGAATCCGGCGATCAGCAGGATATAGCCGCGATGCCGGCTTGCCTCCCGCAGGGCCGCGCCGAAGGTCTGGGTGCTGCCGACTGTCGCCTGCGGGCGACCCGCAAGCGGAATGGTCAGCGGCACGATGATCAGCACCATCATGGAGACGATGAGCAGCGCCGTCACCCAGCCATAGCCTTCGATGAAGGTCTGGGCGAGGGGGGAAAGCACCATCTGCCCGGCGGAACCACCCATGGTCACGATTGACATGACCAGGGTTCGCCGGTGCATCGGCGTGCGGCGGGCCACGACGGCCATGCCGATGTTCATGGAGGCAAAGCCCTGCGCGACACCGATCAGCACGCCGCCAGCCAGATGCATGGCCACCGGCACGCCGGAGAAGCTGATCGCCAGGATGCCGACGGCGTAGAGGATGCCACCCAGCGCCATGACCTTGCCCGCGCCGTAGCGGTCGGCGATGGCACCGGCGAAGGGCTGTGTGACGCCCCACATGATGTTCTGCAGGGCCAGGGTCATGGAGAAGACCTCCCGCCCCCAGGACATTGAATCGGAGATCGGATCCAGGAACAGACCGAACATGTTCCGCGTGCCCATGCCGAAGAACACGATCAGCGATGCCGAGATGACCATCAGCCAGAGCGGCCAGCGCCTGGCCAGCGCGGATGTTTCAGATGTAGCCGTCATTTGCCTGTTCTCCCCCACGGCGCGGCGCGCCGGTCCCCGCCAGATAGTTCGACCGGGTCACATGTCCATGATGATGCAGGTCGTGGTGCCATGCGCGATCAGCCGACCCTCGGCATCGACCAGCTTTCCCTCCGCCGTCGCCGTGGAGCGTCCGGTGTGGATCACCTTGCCGATAGCGCGCACCTTGCCGATGCCCGGCCGCATGGCGCGGATGTAATTGATCTTCAGTTCCAGCGTCGTGTAGCTCTTGCCCGCAGGCAGGGTCGAATGCACCGCGCAGCCCATGCAGGAATCCAGCAGGGTCGCGGCATAGCCGCCATGGACCGTCTTCAGCGGATTCAGATGGTTCTCGTTCGGCTCCCCCTCGAAATCCACCCGGCCATGTTCGACATGGGCAACGGTGAAATTGAGCGTGCGACCGATGCTGGGCGCGCTGCCGGAATTCCGGAACGCCATTTCCAGGGCCTGCAGGCCGGTCATTTCCTTCGGTGATACCGGAGCATTCATCTTCCTTGGTCCTTTTCGCTGACACTGCCGCGAACAACGGCGCGTGTATTTCGTGTGGTCAGGGGACTGGCGCATTGCGGGCAGTCGATGCGCGGCTCGATGACCGTGTTGCAGTCGGTATGGCGATAGGCAACCGCCGTGCCGTCCGGGTGCGGCAGGTGCCGGTCGGCCCAGGCGGAGAGGGCCAGGATGACCGGCATCAGGTCGCGCCCGGCTTCGGTCAGGCGATATTCCTCCCGCAGGGGCCGCTGCGAATAGGCTTCACGGCGCAGCACGCCCTTCTCCACCAGCATGTTGAGGCGTTCCGTCAGCACTCGTCGGGCAATGCCGAGGCGGGACTGGAAATCCTCGAACCGTCGCACGCCGAGCAGGCAGTCGCGCACCACCATCATGGTCCAGCGGTCACCCAGCACCGACTCGGCGCGGGCCACGGCACACTGCTGGTTCTCGAGATCGCTCCACCGCATGGGTCTGCGTTCCACTCCGATCTGATCGTTGCGACAGCATCAGGTCTGTTTTTAAGACGGACAAGCGAGATTTCCTGTCGGTTCGCAACAGAATTCCTCTGGTGAGGGCAGCAGAAGCCGTCAGGGCGCATCCGGCTGACGGTCCGGGCGGGCCTTCGCGAAGGCATCCAGCGCCTGGCAGGCCGCATCGATCCGGATCAGATTGGGATAGGGGGAGAGGTCGCAGTCGAACCGGCGGGCATTGGCCATCTGCGGCACCAGACAGGCGTCGGCGAAGTTGGGCCGATCACCGAAACAGTAGCGGGCTGTCGGTGGATGGAGGGCAACTTCTGTCTCGAGGGACGTGAAGGTTTCCGCGATCCAGTGCGCGTACCAGTCCCGCACGGCTGAATCCGTTGCCTGCACCTGGTCGGCCAGGTAACGGCGGACGCGCTGATTGTTCAGGGGGTGCAGATCGGCGCAGATCAGGTTGGCGAAGGCACGCACCCTTGCCCGTGTGACGGGATCTTCGGGAAAGACCGATGGCTCGGGAAACAGCTCCTCCAGCAACTCCACGATGGCAATCGATTGCGCCACGAACTGACCGTCGATCTCCAGTGCGGGCATCAGACCCTGCGGGTTGATTGCGCGGTAGGTTTCACTGTGCGGGGATTCGATGGCGACGTATGCGTAGTCGATGCCCTTCAGGTTCAGGACGATCCGCACCCGTTCTCCGGCGGAATTCTGGTGGCGGGTATGCAGCCGCAGGTGCATGTCAGTCCGGCGCCTGCAAGGCATCACCGATGAACTCCATGCGGTCCTTGCCCCAGAACAGTTCCTTGCCAACAATGAAGGACGGCGCACCGAACACGCCGCGTTTCAGGGCGCCGTCGGTTTCGTCGATCAGGGCCTGTTTCATTTCGGGCGCTTCGGTCCTGCGGACGAATTCATCGGGGTCCTGACCGATTTCCTGTGCGACATCGGCCAGCCCGGCCAGGGTCGCAATGCTGGCGTCATTCTGCTCCCAGTAGCGGCGGAAGATGGAATCCAGATAGGCGTCCTCGCAGCCGAGTTCCCGCGCGACCAGCGATCCGCGCAATGAAATGCTGGTCTTGATCGGAAAGGTGTCGGGAAAGCGGAAGGGCAGGTCATAGCGCTCTGCCCAGCGTTCCAGGTCACGCTTGCGGTTGGCGATCTTGGCCGCAGGCTCCTCCATCAGCACATACCTGTGGTGCCGAAAGACGTATCCGAGGTTGAACGGACGCATCCGGATCGTCGCCCCGTGACGGGCGGCGAGCGGGCGGATCAGGTGCAGGGCGAAATAGGTGTTGGTGCTGCCCGTGTCCCAGAAGAACTCGATTTCCTTCGCCATGGCTGCCATCCGTTTCCCGTGATTGATGCGCCCGCCCCGAACGTCCAGACTGCGCCGATGGGGAGGACGATACATGAAGCCTGAGGCCGCGATAACACCACCATGGCGCATCGGCGTCGACATTGGCGGTACCTTCACCGACATGGCGCTGATCGATTCTGGCGGGTCGTTGCGCGTGTTCAAGTCCCCCTCGACGCCCGCCGATCCGGCAAGGGGCGTGGTGAACGTCCTGGATGTGGCGGCGGCGGCGCTGGACGTGACGGTTGGCGACCTGCTGGGGCAGTGCCGCCTGTTCGTGCATGGATCGACCATCGCCACCAACACGATACTGGAGCGGAAGGGCGTGTCTGTCGGCATGCTGGTGACGGAAGGGTTTCGCGACTTCCTGGAGATCAGGCGCGGCCTGCGCGCCGACCAGTGGGACCATCGCGCGCCCTTTCCCCCGGTGCTGGTGCCACGCTACCTACGTCGCCCCGTGCGCGGGCGACTGGACCGGGACGGAGGCGAGGAATCGCCCTTGAACACCGACGATGTGCGTGACGCAGTCCGGTTCTTCGAGGCGGAGGGCGTGGAGTCGATCGCCGTCTGCCTGATGAATGCCTACGTCGATCCGGTGCACGAACGTCAGGTCGCAGAGGTCGTCGCGGCAGAATGGTCAGGCCGCTGGCTGTCGCTGTCATCGGAGATCAATCCGGTGGTGGGGGAGTATGAACGTGGCTCCACCACGGTCATGAATGCCTACATCGCACCGAAGGTCGTCGGGTACCTGGAACGGCTGGAGCAGCAGTTGCAAACGGCGGGGCTGCGGCAGTCGATCCTGCTGGTGCAATCGAACGGTGGTGTGGTCTCGGCGCAGGAAGCTGCGGCGCGGCCCGTGAACCTGGCTCTTTCGGGACCGGCCGCAGGTGTCGGGGCGCTGAACCTCTATCGGACGCTGACCGGTATTGACGATCTGGTGGCGATGGAGATCGGCGGCACAAGCTGCGACGTGACACTGATGGCGGGTGGTGACGTGCCTGTCTCCGATGCGCTGGAGATCGACGGCTATCACCTGGCCACACCTGCGGTAGACATTCACACCGTCGGTGCCGGTGGCGGGACTCTGGCGGGCGTGGATGGCGGCGGCATGTTGCGTGTCGGGCCGGAGGGGGCGGGGGCCGATCCCGGACCCGCCGCCTACGGGCTGGGCAACGACCGCCCGACGGCCACGGACGCGCATCTGGTGCTGGGTCGGTTGCGGCCCGGACCCATGGCGGGCGGCGCCGTGACACTGGACCCGGCGCGCGCCGCGAAGGCCGTGGAGGATCATGTCGCGCGACCGCTCGGCCTGAGCGTGGAGCAGGCGGCCATCGGCATCCTGCGCCTGCTGGAACAGAACCTGCTGCACGCCGTGGAGCGGCTGTCGGTGGAACGTGGCTACGATCCGAAGCGTTTCACCCTGGTGGCGGCAGGCGGAGCAGGCCCGATGCATGGTGTGGCAGTCGCCCGCGCGCTTGGCTGCGAACGGGTCTTCGTGCCGGTGCAGGCCGGGGCCTTCTGCGCGCTGGGGATGCTCTGGTCGGACGTGCGACTGGATTCGCTCAGGGTGATGGACGGCGATCTGGACCAGATCACGGCGGCTGAGGTGGCGGAGGGCTTCGGCCCTCTGCTCGACACGGCAGCACGGGCGCTGGAGCGGGAAGGTTTCACGGCTGCGGAGGCGGAGGTCCAGCGGGTCTTCGACCTGCGCTACAAGGGCCAGCAATGGTCGCTGCGAACCATGGTGCCGGAGACCGGTGAAACACTTGACCGATCCGCCATCCGGCAGGCGTTCGAGGCGGATCATGAACGGCGCTTCGGCCATATCCAGCCCGACGGGAAGCTGCTGATCACCGCATTGCGCGCGGTCGCCACGGGCCGCATCGAACGGCAGGCACCGAAGGGAATGGCCGAACGCGCGGACGGCAATGCGCCGGTGCCACAGGATCACCGACGTGCCTTCGTCGATGCGGCAACGGGCTGGGCCGATGTACCGGTGCATGCTTCCGACAGCCTGCTGCCTGGACACCGGCTGACGGGTCCGGCGATCATCGAGGCCCCGACTACCACCGTTCTGGTCGGTGCGGGGGATGAACTGAGCGTGGATGACCACGGCAACTACCTGATCAATATTGCAGCGGGAGGCGCAGCATGAACATCGATCCGGTGACCCTGGCGCTGGTGCAGAACCGTCTGGACCATATCTCCCGCCAGATGGGCTTTGTCATGACGCGCACCGCGCGCAGTCCGATCTTCAACCAGAGCCATGATTTCTCCTGTTTCATCGCTGATGCCAGCGGCACCCTGATCAGCCAGGCCGACGGCATTCCGATCCATACCGGCGGCGGCGGCTTCACGGTGCGCGCCCTCATTGACGCTTTCGCGGGGCGGATCGAACCCGACGACATCTTCCTGTCGAACGACCCCTACGTGGCTGGCGGCAACCACCTGCCGGACTGGGTGATCAGCCGCCCGGTCTTCGTCGATGGGGAACTGGCCGCCTGGACCTGCAACCGGGCGCACCAGTCCGACATCGGCGGCGGCGCGGCAGGTACCTACAACCCCGAAGCCACCGAGATCTTCCACGAAGGCATCCGACTGCCGCCGCTGAAGCTGTTCGAGCGTGGCGAGGTGCGCGACGACCTCTGGCAGTTGCTGCTGCTCAACAGCCGCACGCCGGAACTGCTGGACGGTGACCTGCGCGCGATGATCGGTTCCACCCGTATCGGTGCGGAGCGGCTGGCGGAACTGGTCACGGAACTGGGACGGGAGGCCGGGGCAGGCTATTTCGACGCCCTGCTGTCCTACGCCGACCAGCGCTTCCGCCAGGCCTGCGAGGAACTGCCGCGCGGCACCTACAGCGCGACCGAGATCACCGACAATGACTGCTTCGAGCAGCGCGACATCAAGGTCTGCGTGACGCTCACGGTGACCGATGGCGGGGTGAAGGTGGACTTCACCGGCTCCGACCCGCAGATGCGGGGTTTCAAGAACTCGTCCCTCGCCAATACCCATTCCGCCGTCTACATGGCGCTGGCGTCCTTCTTCGACCCGGACATGCCACGCAACGAGGGCGCGTTCCGCTCCGTGGAGATCGTGGCACCCTATGGCACGGTGGTGAACCCGCGCCCGCCCGCGCCGCTGACCATGTGCACCGTTTTCATCGCGCACGAGATCGTCCACGCCATCTGGCGCGCGCTGGGGGAGGCGGTGCCGTCCCGTGCCTGTGCCGGTTGGGGCAAGACGATCCACAACATCACCTCCGGCCGCCAGCCCGGCAGCACCGAGCCATATGTCATGTACAACTGGGCCGCCAATGCGGCGGGTGGCGCGGTGGAGGGCAGGGACGGTTTCAACCAGATCGGCCTGCTGATCGCGCTGGGTGGCCTGCACCTGCCCAATGCCGAAGGGTATGAGCGGATTTATCCCGCCATGATCCGCCGCCAGGAATTCCGCACCGATGCGGCGGGGCCGGGGACGTTCCGGGGTGGCAGCGGGGTGCACTACGCCGTCGATGTGACCGGCGACGCGACCTATTCCTTCCGGGGGGAGGGACTGGACACCCCCTCCGGTTTCGGCATCCAGGGCGGCGGCACAGGATCCGCCGGAACCATGCATGTCCGGTCGGCGGATGGCACCACCTTCACCGCACCGAAATACGGTGTCCGCGAGTTCCCGCCCGCCCGTCTGGAAGCCTCATCCCCCGCAGGCGGCGGCTGGGGCGACCCCAAACAGCGCGATCCCGCACTGGTGCTCCGCGATGTCCGCGACGAGATCGTCAGCGCGGAAGGCGCGCGGGAAGTCTACGGCGTGGTGATTGCCGGGGATGGGCGGTCCGTGGACATGGAGGCGACGCAAGCATTGCGGGGGTGAGGCATACACCCGCGTATTGAAATTCACGGCGCTCGCGGACTTGATCCGCGAGCCTACGCTCCGGCGCAGGAAACGAGTGCGGATCTGCAGTGACCCCTCAGCTTCCCTTGAACGCAGGCAGGCGCTTTTCCATGAAGGCGGTGCGGCCCTCCCTGAAATCGTCGCTGGCGAAGCAGGCTTCGACGGCGGCGTCGCAGGCGGCAATGTCGCGACGGTCGGGGTCGAGGGCCAGTTCGTCGATGGTCATCTTGGCGGCCTGGATGGTCAGTGGTGCGTTGGCGGCGATACGGGCGGCATAGTCGCGGGTGTAGCTTTCCAGTTCCGCCGTCGGGACCATGCGGTTGATCAGGCCCATCCGCTCCGCCTCAGGGGCGTCGAACTGGCGGGCGGTGAAGAATATCTCCTTGGCATAGGCCGGGCCGACGATGTCGAGCAGGCGCTTGGTGCCACCGACGCCATAGCCGAGGCCGAGCCGTGCAGCCGGGACCGCGAAGCGCGCATTGTCGGCGGCGATGCGGATATCGGCGGACAGCGACACGGCGACGCCGCCGCCGATGCAGAAGCCGTTGATCATGGCAATGACCGGCTTCTTCACCTTCACCAGCGCCGCATGGGCCTTGCCTGCCACGGCGTCATAGACCTTTGTGGCTTCGGGTGAATTGCGCTTCTCGCCGAATTCGGAAATATCCGCGCCCGCGATGAAGGCCTTGTCACCCGCGCCCTTCATGATGATCACACGTACGTCCGGATCGGCGGCATAGGCATCAACGATCGCCGGAATCGCGGCCCACATGTCGACGGAGACGGCGTTCCGCTTTTCCGGCTGGTTGAAGATGATCCAGCCGATGGCCCCGTCCTTCTCCGCCAGCATCCGTGTCGTTTCGAGTTTCATCGCGTCTTCCCCAGTCAGATGATGCCATCGGCGCGCAGCGCCGCGATCCGGTCGGCGTCGTAGCCCAGTCCGGCAAGTATGTCGTCGGTGTGTTCACCCTTCGGCGCGCTGCGATGGCGCAGCGCCGGGTCCAGCTCACCCATCTGGATCGGCTGTCCCACGAGGGTCAGGTCCGGCCCGTCATCCTCCACCCGGCGCGCCATGCCGAGATGCCGGACCTGCGGGTCGGCGAAGGTCTGGTCGATGGCGTTGATTGGGCCGCAGGGCACACCCGCCGCGTTCAGCAGATCGATCCAGTCGGCACTGCTGCGGGTTTTCAGAATCGACGCGACCCGGTCGTTCAGGGCGGCCCGGTTGCGGTAGCGCCTGCCGCCACTGACATAGTCCGGGTCGTCCGCCAACTCCGGCGCACCAATGCATTCGCAGAACCGGCGATAGATCGTGTCACCGACCGCCGCGACGTTGATGTGACCGTCAGCGGTGGCATAGGCGTTGGTGGGGACGGAGGTCGGGTGTTCATTGCCGACACGGCCTGCCACTTCGCCCTCCACCAGCCAGCGCGCCGCCTGGAAATCCAGCATGAAGGTCTGGGCCTGCAGCAGGGAGGTGCGCACCCACTGGCCCTTGCCGGTCTGCCCCCGCCCGATCAGCGCCATCAGGATCGCCTGCGCCGCGAGCAGTCCCGCCGTCAGGTCGGCGATGGGAATGCCCACCCGCATCGGTGGCCCGTCCGCGTCACCGGTGATCGACATCAGGCCGCCCATGCCCTGCGCGATCTGATCGACGCCGGGGCGTTTTTGGTAGGGACCGTCCTGACCGAAGCCGGAGATGGAGGCCAGGATGATGCGCGGATTGATGGCTTCCAGCGCGGGCCAGTCGATGCCCAGCCGTTCCTTCACGTCGGGGCGGTAGTTCTCCACTACCACATCAGCCTGGCGCACCAGATCGGCCATGACCTGCCGCCCTGCCTGCTGTTTCAGGTTCAGGGTCATGCTGCGCTTGTTGCGGTGCAGGTTCTGGAAGTCGGGGCCATCGCGCGGCCCGCCCAGCCCGCCGTCACCGCCTGCCGCGTCAGGCATCTCGATCTTGATCACGTCCGCGCCCCAGTCGGCCAGTTGCCGGACGGCGGTCGGCCCGGCGCGCACCCGTGTCAGGTCCAGCACGGTGTAGGGGGCCAGGGGCAGGGGCGTATCCTCTGAAACACTCATGCCGCCACACCCTCCCGCGCTTCGAAGATGGTCAGGAAAGCCTGCTTCAGCACCGCATCCACCTCCGCCATGCTCGCATTGATCCCCAGATCGGTCAGCGACGTGACACCATGTTCCTGGATGCCACAGGGCACGATGCCGCTGAAATGATCCAGGTCGGGGTTCACGTTGATGGAAATGCCGTGAAAGCTGACCCAGCGGCGGACGCGGACACCGATGGCGGCAATCTTGTCCTCCCGCCCGTCATCGCGGACCACCCAGACACCGACGCGCCCCTCCCGCCGTTCTCCGGTCACGCCGAAGGCGCCGAGAGTCGCGATAACCCAGGATTCCAGATCGTGCACGAAACGGCGAATGTCCTGACCGCGCGGTTTCAGGTCCAGCATGACATAGCCGACCCGCTGTCCCGGCCCGTGGTAGGTATATTCACCACCGCGCCCGCTGTTGAACACCGGAAACCGGTCCGGCTGCAGCAGGTCGGCAGCATTGGCGGAAGTGCCGGCGGTATAGAGCGGCGGATGTTCCAGCAGCCAGACACAGTCCGCCGCGCCGTCACTGCGGATCGCGGCGACACGCTGCTCCATCCAGTCCACGGCCTGCGTGTAGGGGACCGGATCGCCCGATATCCGCCATTCGGAATTCATGCGTTCTGTTTACCACCCGCTAACCACGTTGCGCGATAGTACTGCTATCCATCGACAGATGGAATCGCACCGGCCCACTCCCCCACCCGGCCACCCACGGGATCATCCTGAATGGGTGGCCGGGTGGGGGAGTGGGCCGGCGCAGCAACCGCGCGCCAGCATAATCCAGCGCCAGTTTCAGCAGGAGTGGACATGAGCAAGCAGGATACGGCAACCGTCGAAATGGCGCTGAGTGATGTGGAGGTGGAAATCTCCGTCGTGCTCGGGCGTGCCCAGATGCCCATTCACCAGTTGCTGAAGATGGGTCGCGGTGCGGTCATCGAACTCGATGCCGACGTGGATGACCCTGCCTGGATACTGGCCAACGACAAGGTCATCGCCCGGGGCGAGATCGTCGTGACCGGCGAGCATGTCGGCATCTCCGTCCTTGATACCTTTCAGGACAGCGGCAGCGACTGACACCGCCGTCAGCCGCCGCGTCCGTGCGGCGCGCTGAAGTCGATATCGGGGCCGACGGAGACGATCCGGGTCGGGTTCACGTGCTCATGGCTGGCATAGTAGTGGGTGCGGATGTGGTCCATGTTGACCGTCTCCGCCACTCCGGGCCACTGGTAGAGTTCCCGTGTCCAGGCGAACAGGTTCGGATAGTCTACCAGGCGCCGGATGTTGCACTTGAAGTGCCCGTGATAGACGTGATCGAAGCGGATCAGCGTGGGGAACAGCCGCCAGTCTGCCTCCGTGATGCGATCCCCCACCAGATAGCGGCTTCGACCGAGGCGCTCCTCCAGCCAGTCCAGTGAATCGAACAGGGCGTGGACAGCTTCCTCGTAGGCTTCCTGCTTCACCGCGAAGCCGCTGCGATAGACACCGTTGTTGACGGTCTCGTAGACCCGCGCGTTCACCGCATCGATCTCCTCGCGCAGCTCTTCCGGGTAGTAGTCGCCGGGCTTGGCGAAGGCATCGAATTCGATGTTCAGCATCCGGATGATCTCGGACGACTCGTTCGAAACGATGGTACGGCCCTGGGTATCCCACAGCACCGGCACGCTGCTGCGTCCCGAATAGCGCGGGTTGGCGGTGGTATAGAGCTGGTGCGAATAGGTGAAACCATTCACCTGGTCACCGGTCGCGCCGGGATATTCCGTGAACTCCCAGCCGTTCTCCATCATCAGCGGGCTGACGACGGAGAAGCCGATGACATGCTGCAAGCCCTTGATCGCGCGATAGATCAGGGTGCGGTGTGCCCAGGGACAGGCATAGGAAACATAGAGGTGATAGCGCCCGGCCTCCGGCAGAAAACCGGTGCTGCCGTCGGCCCTGATCCAGTTGCGCATCTGCGCGTCGATGCGGACGAACTCGCCCTTTGCTGATGGCTTGCGCGGCACCGCCCGCCAGACACCGTCCTCGAGTTGCCCCATGATCTCTGCCTCCCGTTGTGCTGCCGGGAAATATGGCGCGGTGCGGGCTGACAGGCCACCGCCCACGTGGAACAATCCGGTTTCCAGATGGAAACAGGAACCTCCGATGCATGATCTCTCAGCCATGGCCGTCTTCGCCGCGATCGCGGAGGCGGGAAGCCTGACGCAGGCTGCCGAACGGCTCTCCCTCTCCAAGTCGGCGGTCTCCAAGCAGCTTTCAAGGCTGGAGGAACGGCTGGGCGCGCGTCTGGTCAACCGCAATACCCGCCAGGTCAGCCTGACGGAGGTCGGCATCGTCTATTTCGACTTCTGCGCCCGCATCCTGGAGGAGGCGGAGGCGGCGGAAGCGGCTGTGGCCAACCTGCAGGACGCACCACGGGGCCGCCTGCGGGTCAATGCGCCGATGAGCTTCGGCACCATGCACCTGGCAGAGGCACTGACCGGATTCTCGAAGACCTATCCGGAGATCACGGTCGATCTGGAACTGACGGACTCCTTCGTCGACCTGGTGGATGGCGGCATCGACGTGGCCGTCCGCATTACCTCCATGCAGGACTCCACCCTCATCGCGCGGCAGCTCGCCCCGGCCTGCCGCATGGTGGTTGCCAGTCCGGACTATCTGGCCGAGAACGGCACGCCGCAGCACCCGCGGGACCTCAGCCGCCACAACTGCATGATCTACACGCTGGCCCCGAACCCCGGCACATGGGTGTTCCGGGCGGCGGACGGCGCGGCGATGCCGGTTCCGGTGCAGGGCACCATCCGCTCCAACAACGGTGAGGTGCTGCGGGAGGCCGCGATTGCAGGCCTCGGCATCCTGATCGACCCGACCTTCATTACCTATCGTGCGATCCGCGACGGACGGCTCGTGCCACTGCTCTGCGACTACGAATTGCCACAGTCCGGCATCCACGCCGTCTACCCCAACCGCCGCCACCTTTCGCCCAAGGTGCGGGCCTTCATCGACTTCCTCGGCAACCACTTCGGCGACCCGCCCTACTGGGACCGCCATATCGAGGCCGTGCTGGACCGCTGACGCGGTGTTTCAGCCCCGTATGCTGCATGCTATGGTTGAGTGATGATCGACTGGGACTCTGGCATCAAGCCTTGGCACCTGGTCGCCGACGCCGGTTTCGGCGCGGCGATGGAGGAATGCGGCTTTCGCAAGGTGGGGCGCAGCATGTGGCGCCGCGACGGCGACCGCATCGCCTGGCGCGTGGCGCTGACGAAGGGATATGCGGGCACGCCGGGCTCGTTCCGAGACGGCTACGGAGGCTTCGTGAAGGAAGTCGATGAACTGGTGAAACTCTATGATCCGAAACGCTCTCTGGAACGCATGGAAGGCACGAGTGTTCCCATGCATCTTGGCAGCGCCCTCTCGGATAACCTGATCAGGGAACTGCGCGAAAAGGAATTCGAGCCCTGGCGGCGGAAGTGGCAAGCCGAACGGATCAACAGGACCGGCCTGTTGGGGATTCTGAAGGATTTCATCAAACCGATCCCGCCGTCACCGGATGTGGATTTCTCCGAGGTCCCGTTTCTGGAAAATGTGGGGCCTTCCAGCCTCGATTGGGCGTTCGTGGTCAGGACGGAAGCGGAGGTCAGCGAGATTGCACAACAACTGATCCGGATATGGCATCAGGCTGCCATGCCCTGGATCGAGGATCGGCTTGATTTCGGGCAGGCCTATCCCAGAACATGGGGTCCCGACAGTCCGGGCACGCGTTACTATTGTTTCGAGAATCCGGAATTCTACGCGGCTGCAAAGCTTGCCGGTGATCAGGCATGGATCAACGAGATGGCACGCCGGGCCTTCGCCCAGGCACCGAAGAGCATTGACGAGGTCTGGAAGGATTGCCGCAAAAGAGATCTTTTTGATCAGCCGCATGTCGTTTCCGGTGAGGTCAAGCCCGAGACAATTGTAAGAAACCGGCTGATCGGCAAATTTTCGAGTGCCGTGAAGGCCATGGCGATTGCCGACGCATTGTCCATCGACATTCCTGAATGTGATGTGGACTTCAGTCTGCTTCCAGTGCCTGTCGAATCCCTTCGATGACATATTGCCTGCGGCTGGAGCTGCAGCTTCAGGCAATAGAGGTCGCGCTTCGTTGTTCAGGAGGCCGGGGCATCACCTTCGACCAGCAGCAAGGGCACGCCAAGCACTGCGGCGATGGTCAGGGTATCAGCAAGGTTGCTTCTGCCGCTTGCCTCGAGGTTGGCTTGGAGCCTGTAGGCAATGTCGAGCCGTTCCTCGAACTGGTCGATCACTGAACCCGGCACTCCCTTCTTCTCGAGCGTGACGCGCATGGCGCTCGCCAGATCATCCTTGGGGATTGACCAGAGCGGAATGCGCAACTGCCTCACATGATCAATGTTTTCGGGGAGTGAGAACCCGTCTGCGATAGCTTTCCTTGAAGGAGATGACTTGCCCACTTTGCCACTCTTGATCGCCTCGTCGAAAATTTTCTCGTTGTGGCTGAGCTTGGAGGACGCAACCTTGATCTCGAAACCAGTACCGTTCGGTCCTTTCGTTCTCCTGACGAGTATCCCTCCGAGAAGGGGTTTGATGTTTCCAATCGTGATCTCATCGTATCGTCTTTCGAGAGGCTTCTCCGCTCCAGGTACCTCAAGGTGCACCCTCCGTTGAAAGTTCTCGCCCTTCATCGGCGCTTCGAGACCCGCACGCTCGATCAGCTGCTTGAGAAATACTTCCCCCTGTATTCCCTTCACGTCTGTGAACGCTCTTTCGACCACATTCTGCGTTTCCTTGTCGAGTTTCGACCAAGCGTCGTCACCGATGATCTCGCGTGCTGGTTTTGCCTCGAACTTCATCGCAAAGTCCTTTTCCCTCTTCAGAATTTCGCGACGAGCACGTTGGGCGTCGGTAAGGGCCTCAACCTTCTGAACGACCTTGGTCTTGCGCGCCTGTTCGGTGATGGCGTTCAGGATGGGGGCGATGGCGCTGGTGATGGCTTCCTCGGCCTTCTGCACCACCCTGACGTGGCGGAGGAGTTTGACGGCCTTGCCGACGAAGGGGACGGCGCCTGCGGCGGCGAGGGCGAGGGCGAAGGCGTTCCAGGCGGCGTTGGCCTCGGCGGTGTTGCCGGCAGCGTCCGCGGCCTGTGCCTGCGCGAGGTACTTCGCGGCATCGGCGGCGGAGAGGGCTTCGCCGAGGCCGGGGAAGAACTCGAACAGCAGTGGCACCTCCGGCTCGCCCTGTCCGGCGCCCGCCATCAGCTTCTCGATCTTGGCGACGGTATCTTCTGCGCTCGCGCCTTCGTCCTGCAGGGCCTGCCGCAGTACTTCCGTGCCGGCCTTCAGCCGTGCCACCGCAATGGGGCTGGCGCCATGAGTGGAGACCTGACGCGCCCAGTTCTCGGTCAGCCGTTCCAGCTTCCGGGTGTCGAGCTTGCCGGCGTCGTACTTCTCCTGCAGCGCGGTCAGGAAGTCCGGCTCTTTCTCGCGCATGTAGGCGCCGAGGCGTGCCCGTGTCTCCGGCTGTTCCAGATCCAGGGCTGATTCAGTCGCGATCTCCCGGATGCGGTCGAGCTGACGGGCGGTCATGTCCTTCAGTTCCGGGTCGTCGTGCAGCGCCTGCAGGGACGGATCGGTGCCGCTGGCCGGTGCGGCCTCGCCACGATCAACCGCCGCCATCTCCGCGCCGACCCGGTCGGCCTGCCGCCGTGCGATTTCCTGATCCTGCGCCGCCTCGTGGGTCGCCTGGGCCTCGTCACGGAAGGGCACGGCGCGGGGCAGTGATCTGGTTCAGCAGCCGCAGGGTCAGGCTGCCCGGGGCGAGGGGGCCGTTCTCCCGGATGCCCTGCTTGCTGCGGAAGCGGGCAAGGGCCCGCTCCAGCTCTGGGTCGTCGGCGCCCGGCTGGAATGACGCCGGGTGCAGCGCGGCATAGCGGGAGAGGTAGTTGCCGATCGCCAGCGCCTGCATGACGCTCTGCCGGTCCTCGGGCCGGTTGCGTCCGCTTGCGCCGACCGTGTCCCGCACCGGCACGGCATGCTGCTCGCCAAGGATCCGGTTCTGCGCCGGCGGCCTGTCGGCGGTCTGGCGTTCATGGTGCTCGGCGGCGATGCGCTGCGCGGTGGGGCCATTGACCTGCGCCTCCCCGTCGACCTTCAGCCCCCGCGAGTCCTGAAAGCGGCGTACCGCTTCGGTAACGGCGGGGCGGGAGTGGTCACCCGTATCCTCCCCAAGGTCGGCCAGTGCCCTGCCGAGCTTCCTGACCTCGCGCGGATCATTGGCGTCCGAGGGGACAATGCGGTCGTTGAGCCAGAACGGGTCGACGTTCATCGTGCGTGCTCCTGAAGGTTGTGGAACCCTCAGGATGGCAACGGGAATGAATTGAGTGCCCGACGGCGGGAGGCCTCAGACGAAAGACGTCACACGTGCTGGTCGATCAGGATCGGGTTGCCGTCCGGGTCGACGACGATGCAGTTGGCGGGGCCGGTGCTGTCCTCGTCCGCCTCGCTGACGAAGGTGACGCCGTCGGCCTTCAGGCGGCGCTGGATCTCGCGGATGTCGGTGAAGTCCTCCAGCGTCCGGCCCTGGGCATCCCAGCCTGGATTGAAGGTCAGTGTATTGCGTTCCAGCATGCCCTGGAACAGGCCGATGACGCAGGTGGGGCTGGTCATGATCAGCCAGCCCTGATCGGTGCCACCGCCGAAGGCCGTGAAACCGAGTTTCTCGTAGAAGGCGCGGGAGGCTTCGATGTCCTTCACCGCGAGGCTGAGAGAGAAGTTGCCGAGTTCCATCGTTGCTGCTCCACCGGGGGCTGTCTGCTCCGCTCAGGCAACGCTCACCGGATCGGCGCGTTTGCGGACAACGCCATAGTAGCGCCAAAGCAGCCGCGCGGCGACGCCCCGGTTTGGATGCCAGGCCTGCGCGATCTCCCGCAACTGCTTCTCGCCGGGCCGTTCGGGCAGGCGTTTCAGGTCCTGCACCGCCACCTGCAGCGCCAGATCACCCGAGGGGAAGATGTCCGCCCGGTCGAGGGCAAACAGCAGGTAGACTTCTGCCGTCCAGCGTCCGATCCCGGTGACGGCGGTCAGTGCGGCCATGGCATCGTCATCACTCATCCGGGGCAGCTGGTCGAGGGGCAGGGCGCCGGAGACAATGTCTTCGCTCAGCGCGCGCATGTAGCGCATCTTCGGGCGGCTGAGGCCCATGGCCTTCAGCGCATCCTCGTCATGGCGCAGGAACCGCTCTGCCGTGAAGGGATCTGTCGCCGTCTCCACCCGTGCCCAGATGGCGGCGGCGGAGGCCAGCGAGACCTGCTGATCGACGATCAGTTTCATCAGGGTCTTCAGGCCCGGCGGGCGGCTGCGGTCGGGCAGCGCCCCGGCGACGGCCCGCGCCTGCCGAAGGTCGGGGTCCGCCTGAAACAGTATCTCGAGTGTTGCGGCGAGTTCCGGCGATTCACCGGACCGGAAAGGGGCAGGGGGGCTCACTGGTTCAGGGCTCGGTCTGCCCCATCTGACAGATCAGATCCCAGGCATCCTTGGGGATCGGCATGACGGACAGGCGCGACTGGCGGATCAGCGGCAGTTCGGCCAGGCGCGGCTCCGCCTTCACATCCTCCAGCGTCACGGGGGTCGTGAAGGGGCGCACCGCCTTCACGTCCACCATGCCGAAGCGCTCCTTCGGGTCGGTGTGATCGGGATAGTATTCCCGGATCACCTCGACGATGCCGACGATGCGCTTCTCGTTCACCGAGTGGTAGAAGAAGCCCCGGTCGCCGACCTTCATGGCCTTCATGTTGTTGGAGGCCTGGTAGTTGCGGACACCGTCCCAGTGTTCGCCCCTGTCACCACGCGCGACCTGATCGTCCCAGCCCCAGGTGTTCGGTTCCGACTTGAACAGCCAGTAGTTCATGGTGACAGGCCCCCTTGTGCGCCCAGGTTCACTTGCCGGTGTTCTGCCGGACCATGTTGATGATGCCGGAGAAGTCCTTCGGTCCCTGCGCCATCTGCTCCGCATAGGTGCTGTAGAGCTTCTCGGCTTCCGCCCCCATGTGGGTGTCGGTGCCGGTGTCGGCGGCGGCGGCGGCGGCGAGGCGCAGATCCTTCAGCATGTTCTCCGCCGTGAAGCCCGCCTGATAGTCGCGGTTCGCCGGGCTGGCCGGAACGGGACCGGGCACCGGACAATAGGCGTTGATCGACCAGCAGTAGCCGGAGGAAGTGGAGACGATGTCGAAGAAGGTCTGGTGATCCAGCCCCAGGTTCTCCGCCAGCACGAAGGCCTCGCTGGCGGCGGCCATGGAGATGCCGAGCACCATGTTGTTGCAGATCTTCGCGGCCTGGCCGTTGCCCGAGCCGCCGGCATGAACGATTTTCGCGCCCATCTTCGACAGGATCGGTTCCGCCCGCGCGAAGCCGTCTTCCGTGGCGCCGCACATGAAGGTCAGTGTGCCACCCTCCGCGCCGCCAACGCCGCCTGAAACCGGTGCGTCGACCATTTCCAGGCCCGATGCGGCGGCTGTCGCGGCGACTTCGCGCGCGGTCGAGACGTCGATCGTTGAGCAGTCGATCAGCAGCGAACCGGACGCCTTCGCCGCAGCGATGACACCGCTGTCACCCAGGTAGGCGGCGCGGACATGATCCCCCTTCGGCAGCATGGAGACCACGATATCGCGGCCCGTTGCGGCGTCCTGCGCGCTGGACGCGGCCTTGCCCCCCGCATCGACCACGGCCTGCACCGCGTCCGCCGACAGGTCAAAGCATGTTACCGCGTGACCCGCCTTCAGAAGGTTGCGGGCCATCGGGCCCCCCATGTTGCCGACACCGATGAAACCGATTTCCGCCATTTGCTCTTCCTCCCCGGAATGCTGTTCCCAAGCGCTCAATAAAGCGTTTCGCGATAGGCCTTCTCAAGCTGTTTCTCGGACGCTTCCACATCGATCACCGTGTTGGTCTGATCCGCGATGATCTTCGACAGGGGCGGCAGCACCTTGCGGTCCTGCTGCACCGACGGATCCCAGAGCTTCGAGCGGATGAAGGCCTTGGCGCAATGCAGATAGGCCTCATCGACCTGCACGACGATGGCCGAGACGGCCGGCTTGCCGTTGACCGCCATGGATTGCAGCAGATCCGGATCGACCGAGACATGGGCGCGCCCGTTGACACGCAGGGTCTCGCTGATCCCCGGTATCATGAAGATCACCGCGACATGCGGGTTCTCGACGATGTTGGTCATGGAATCGATCCGCCGGTTGCCGGGGCGATCGGGGATGACCAGCGTATGTTCGTCCGGCACCTGGACGAAGCCCGGCAAGTCGCCCTTTGGCGAAACATCTGCCGGGCCATCCTTGGCCGCGCTGCCCATCACCAGGAACGGCGAAAGCTCGATGAAGCGCCGGCAGTGCGGGTCCAGCGACGGAATGGCCTTCGTCGCCGCACGACCGGAGGCATGGCCATAGACTTCACGCAAGGCATCCTCGGTTCGCAGAATGCTGTCTGTCATCATCTGTCCTCCCGTTTCCGTCCGGCTCTGGCACGAGCGTCCGGACGGACCTTAGTTGTGTCGCCGGTCAGGGTCCAATGTCGAAAGCCGGACCCTGCTCAGTCCGGTTTGCCGGGGTTGCGGTGGGCGATCAGGTTCTTGCGCGCCTCCTCGTCCCAGTTGCCGGTGGGCTTGCCGAATTCCTGTCCCACGGCATAGCCGCGCCGCAGGGCCGGGCGCTGCTGCAGGGCCTTGTACCAGCGCTTCACGTTGGGGAACTGGTCCAGGTCGACTTCCTGGCGCTTGTAGGTGATGACCCAGGGCCAGCAGGCCATGTCCGCGATGGAGTAGTCGTCACAGATGAACTCCCGCCCTTCCAGCCGCCGGTCGAGGACGCCGTAGAGACGATGCATCTCGTTGTCATAGCGTTCCCGGGCATAGGGAATCGGCTCCGGCGCGTAGAAGCGGAAGTGCCCGGCCTGGCCGAACATCGGTCCCATGCCGCCCATCTGCCACATCAGCCATTCCATGACCGTCTTGCGTCCGCGAAGGTCGGTGGGCAGGAACCTGCCGGACTTCTCCGCCAGATACACCAGGATGGCTCCGGTCTCGAACACGGAGACAGGTTCGCCACCATCCTCAGGATCATTGTCAACAATCGCCGGCATCCTGTTGTTCGGACTGATCTTCAGGAACTCCGGTTCGAACTGGGCGCCGCGCCCGATGTTGATCGGGATGACGTTGTAGTCCAGTTCCATTTCCTCCAGCGCGATGGAGATCTTCCAGCCGTTCGGTGTCGGCCAGTAGTAGGCGTCGATCATGCTCTTCCTCCCCAGCAGTCATGTATCGCCCAAGGTAGAGCATTTGGCCGGTTCCGAAAGACCGCAACGCGTTTCCATTGTGCATGGCATCCGCTACGCTCCGCCCATGCGCCCGATCAGGTATTTCGATGACTATGTTGTGGGGGACAGGTTCGTCACGGATCGCGTGACGATCACGGAGGGGATGATCCTGCAGTTCGCGCGGATGTACGACACGCAACTGTTTCACACCAACCTCGACCAGGTGGCGGAGAGCAATTTCGGCGGCCTGATCGGCAGCGGGTTGCAGACCCTGAACTTCAGCTTTGCGCTGTTCTTCCGGCTGGAATTGGTACAGCCGGTGGCGCTGGGCGGACCTGGCCTGGACAACCTGCGCTGGACGCGACCGTTGCGTCCCGGCGACACGATCCATGTGGTCTGCGAGGCGACGAAGATTGTGCCGTCTCGCAGCAAGCCCGACCGGGGCATGCTGACCATGCGCCACGACACCTTCAACCAGCATGATGAACTGATCCTGACCTTCGACTGCATGCACCTGCTGCGGCGGCGGGAAGCGGCATGAGCTTCAGGGTGCTGACACTTGGCGGGTTGCTTCTGCTGCTGGCGGCCTGTGGCGGACGCGGTGATCTGCCCCCGCCGGTGATCGAGGATCCGCGCCTGTCGCGCAATGGTGAACTGACCGGGGTGGCGGGGCTGACACAGGACGACTGGAACGTTCTGGACAAGAACCTGAAACGGGCGGTTTTCAGGCTGGGATTTCTCGAACGCCTCGGTACTGAATGCGCGGACCTGTTCCCGGAGCATGCGGATTTTCTGGGCGAGTTCGCGCTGCTGGTGGAACGCGGACTGACCAGGGGCGCGCAGCGTGCCATCGCCATGGAGACGGAGCGGCTGCGTCTCGCCGGTGATGGTCGGGAGCGAGCGGTTATCGCGCTACTGGCCATGCGCCGGGCAAGGATGGACGTGGCCGGCATGATGGCCGACCAGATCAATGTCCTCGCCGCCGCCCCGGTCGATGGTCGTGACGCGGTGGTCAGCGGCTGCGGACTGATCTTCGAGCGGGAGGGGCGGCGGGATCTGCTGCGCACCGTGTCGGTGCCGCTGGAGGCCTATTACACGACCATCGAAACCGAACATCCGGCGTTGCATGGTGAAGGTGAGAAGGTCACGCGGATCAGGCGAATCCTGGAGCGGATCTGATCAACCTTCCGGCGCTTCCTTCCAGCGGTGGGCCAGACCGCTGTCGATGTCGAAGAGATCCAGCACCCGCCCGACGGTGTGGTCCACCATTTCCGCCAGGCTCGACGGTCGGGCATAGAACGCCGGGACGGGGGGCATGATGATCGCGCCGGCTCCGGTCGCCAGGCTCATCAGCCGCAGGTGACCGGCGTGCAGCGGCGTCTCCCGCACCATCAGCACCAGTCGACGCCGTTCCTTCAGGGTCACGTCCGCGGCCCGCGCCAGCAGGTTGCCGGCGGCGCAGTTCGCCACTTCCGACAGTGTCTTGATGGAGCAGGGGGCGATGACCATCCCCTTCGTACGGAAGGATCCGCTGGCGATCCCGGCGCCTACATCGCCCACGGGATAGCTGACATCAGCCAGCGCACGCACCTCGTCGACGCTCCGGTCTGTCTCCGCGTTGATGGTCAGTGCCGCGGCCTTGCTCATCACCAGATGGGTTTCAACCGGCTGGTCGCGCAGCACCTCCAGCAGTCGGATGCCATAGGCCGCGCCGCTGGCCCCTGACATGCCGATGATCAGGCGTTGGGTCATGTGGTCCGCGGTTTCCTCAGACGGTGAAGATCTTGCCGGGGTTCATGATGTTCTGCGGATCCAGCGCGTTCTTGATCATGCGCATGTAGCTGATGGCATCGCCATGCTCCGCCTGCAGGAACTTCATCTTGCCGGTGCCGACACCATGCTCGCCGGTGCAGGTGCCGCCCATGGACAGGGCGCGCTCCACCATGCGGTCGTTCAGGGCATCGGCACGCTGGAATTCCTCCTCGTCACCATCCGCCAGCACGAAGGCCAGGTGGAAGTTGCCGTCGCCGACATGACCGACGATCGGCGCGATCAGCTTCGAGTCCACGATATCCTTCTTGGTTTCCAGGATGCATTCCGCCAGTCGGGAGATCGGCACGCATACGTCCGTCGCCCACAGCACCGAATTGTTGCGCAGTGCCTTTGCCGAATAGGCCGCGTCGTGGCGTGCCTGCCAGAGCTTTGTCCGCTCCTCGGCCTTTGCCGTCCACTGGAAGTTGTCGCCGCCGAACTCGCCGCAGATATCGCCCATGCTGCTGGCCTGCTCGGCCACGCTGGCCTCCGAACCATGGAATTCCAGGAACAATGTCGACATGACCGGATAGTCGAACCCGGAATAGCGGTTGATCGCGTCCATCTGCACGTCGTCCAGGAGTTCGATACGCGCAATGGGGATACCGCACTGGATCGTTGCAATGACCGCATTCACCGCGCCTTCCAGATCAGGGAACGACACGACGGCGGAGGTGATGGCCTCCGGAATGCCATAGAGCTTCAGCGTGACTTCGGTGATGATGCCGAGCGTCCCCTCCGACCCGACCATCAGCCGGGTCAGGTCATACCCGGCGGAGGATTTCCGGGCGCGGCGGTTGGTGCGGATGATGCGCCCGTCGGCCATGACGCAGGTCAGGGCCAGCACGTTCTCGCGCATCGTGCCGTAACGCACGGCGTTGGTGCCCGAGGCTCGGGTTGCCGCCATACCGCCGAGAGAGGCGTCCGCGCCGGGGTCGATGGGAAAGAACAGACCCGTGTCGCGCAGGTATTCGTTCAACTGCTTGCGGCGGACACCGGCCTGCACGGTGCAGTCCAGATCCTCCGGATTGACCTCCACCACCGCATCCATCTGGCTCAGATCAACGGTCACGCCGCCACGGGTGGGGATGACGTGGCCTTCCAGCGAGGTGCCGGTGCCGTAGGCGATGATCGGCACATCGTTGGCGGCGCAGATCTTCACGATCGCCGATACTTCCTCTGTCGAGTGCGCGAAACAGACCGCGTCGGGCATGGAGCCATGATGATAGCTCTCGTCATGGCCGTGGTGCTCACGCACAGCGGTTGCCGTCGTCACCCGGTCGCCCAGCAGCTCCGTCAGTGCAGCCAGCGTGGTGTCGAGAGTCTTGCTGTCGAGTTTCAGGGCAGTATCGGCCATGGCGTGAATCCTCCGTCCGGGCGCAGGTGCGCACCTCTTGTTACCTGCACGTTATAGCAATTGGGGGCGCGATGAAACGCTGTCCGCAACCTTGGCGACCTCTTGCAACGGAACCGCAAACCCGCCTTTATTGCGAACAGGAATCGATGTGACCTGGGGAGGGAATACACGATGGATGTCCGGACGCTCATGGCCCGCGCGGCCACCTTCTATGCGGATCGGGAAGCGGTGGTCTGGCGCGACCGCAGGCTGACCTTCGCCGAGGCCTGGGACCGCTCCGTTCGCCTGGCCAATGGTCTGATCGCCCTGGGCGTCAGGCCCGGCGACCGCGTCGGCGTGCTGGAAGACAATTCCATCGAGGCAGCGGACTTCTTCGCCGGGGCCGCGATAGCAGGCATCGTGCGGGTCCCGCTCTACGCCCGCGACAAGCGGGAAATGCACCTGCACATGCTGGGGCACACCAACTGCAAGGCCGTGCTGGTCGCGGGTCACTATGCCAGCGACATGGACGGCTTCATCGACGAGTTGCCCGATCTGGAACATGTGGTCGTGCGCGATGAGGGCTACGAGGACTGGCTGGCGGCGCAGTCCAGCGAGATGCCGGATGTCGAGATCGACCCGGACGACAATTTCATCATCCGCCATACCGGCGGCACGACGGGCAAGCCGAAGGGCGTTGCCTATACCCACCGGGCCTGGCTGGCAGCGGGGCGCGACTGGTTCTACCAGTTTCCGCCGGTGGAGCCGGGGGACAAGTGCCTGCATGTCGGCCCGATCAGCCATGGTTCCGGTTACCAGTACCTGCCGGTTTTCCTTGCGGGTGGCTGCAACGTGTTGCTGGACCATTTTCATCCGGGGGAGACACTGGATCTCATCGCGGAAGAAGGCATCGCCTACGGCTTCTTCGTGCCGACCATGCTGAACACCATGCTGCAGGATCCGACGGCGCGGGACCGCGACTATTCCAGGCTGAAATGCATTCTGGTTGCAGCGGCGCCGATTTCGGATGCCACGGCCTATCTGGCGCGCGATGTCTTCGGCGAGCATGCACTGTATCAGGGCTATGGTCAGACGGAGGTGCTGCCGGTGTCAATGATGGGGCCGCGGCAATGGTTCGCGGAAATGGAGGGGTCCAACCCGATCCGGTCATGCGGCATGCCACTGCCCTTCGCCGAGATCGAGATCTGGGACGAGGAGAACAATCCGGTCCCGCTGGGCGACCCCGGCGAGATCGTGGCCCGGACGGACGGTCAGATGGTCGGCTTCTGGAACAACCCTGAGGCGACGGCGGAACGCATCGTGCGGGGCTGGGTGAAGACAGGCGATGTCGGGCGGCTGGACCGGAACGGCTACCTCTACATCCTCGACCGCTCCGACGACATGATCATCTCCGGCGGCTACAACATCTGGCCGCTGGAACTGGAGAATGTCATCGCCGACCTGCCGGGCGTGGTGGAGGTTGCCGTGTTCGGCGTGCCGCACGAACGCTGGGGCGAGACGCCGCTGGCGATCTGCGTTCTGGACGGCACGGCCGAGGTGACGGAGGAGGACGTGATCCGCACCTGTGTCGAACGTCTCGGGTCCTACAAGAAGCCTTCGAAGGCCGTGTTCCAGAAGGATCCGCTGCCCAAGTCACCGGTCGGCAAGATCCGCCGCAAGGACCTGCGCGAACCCTACTGGGAAGGCATCGACCGCCGCGTCGCGGGTAGCTGACGGCCTCCTCGCGCGCGCGGGATCAGTCCGGCTGATTGCCGAAGATCCGGTGCCTGACCTGATCGCCTTCGCTGATCCCGATCAGACGCGCCACGCCGCCATTGATCTCCAGCACCGCTGACGCGGGCTTGCCCGACGGGATCGGGGTTTCGTCGTAAGGGACGGCCCGATGGTGGATGTGGACGATGATGCCCCGCCGGTCGATGAAGATGATGTCCAGCGACAGCGGCGTGTTCTTCATCCAGAAGCTCTGCTGCCGCTCACGCTCGAAATCGAAAAGCATGCCGTGATCGAGCGGCATGGATTCCCGGAACATCAGGCCGCGACGGCGGCTGGCCGCATCATCGGCAAGCTCCACGGCGAAGCGCCGTTCGCCGCCGGAGGTCTCGATGGTCAGGCTGCTCAGGTCCTGTGCCGCAGCGGGGGCAACGGTCGCCATGGTCAGGAGCAGCAGCAGGAGGAGGGGGCGGAGAAGGATTCGCATGGTCAGGAGGTTTCCATTCCCGGCAGGGCCGTGGCAAGTGCGGACAGACCGTCCGGTCCGTCATTCGGCAGGTCGGCCAGGGTGGTGAACCAGTGGTCCGGCGGATTGCGCCCCGCCTGGCGATGCCAGGTCAGGTCGCGCAGGATCTGCTCCGCTCCGGCTGGCAGGCGCGACGGTCGGGCAAATCCGGCCAGGGCTCCCCAGATGCCGGTCCAGCAGCGCGCGACCGACCAGGGATTGTAGCCCCCGCCACCCAGCACGATCAGCCTCGGTGCAACCCGGTCCACCGAACGCACAGCCCGCCAGATGGCACGGTTCGAAAGCTCCAGGCGGCTCAGCGGGTCATCGGCCAGCGCATCGGCACCGCATTGCATGATCACCACGTCCGGTGCGAAGGCCTTCAGGCGTGGCAGCAGTTCATTGTCGAAGACGTTGCGAAACAGGGCGTCACCTGATCCGCGGGGCAGGGGCCAGTTGCCGACTGTCGGGGTCTGGCGATGTGGCGTGTCCGCCCGGTGCGGCCAGCGCCCGTGTTCATGGATGGAGAGCGTCAGGACGGACGGGTCGTCGTGGGTCGCGTCCTCCACCCCGTCGCAATGGTGTGCATCGACGTCCACATAGGCTATGCGGCCGACGCCATGGTCCTGCAGCCGCAGGATCGCCAGCACGGGATCGTTGAAGTAGCAGAAACCGGAGGCGCGGTCGGGTCGCCCGTGATGGGTGCCGCCCGCAGGCGTGTGGACCCGTCGCGCCCTGTCGCTGGCGATCAGGTCCGCGGCGAGCAGGCTGGCCCCGACGGCGGTCGCCGGTCGGCGGAATATCTCGCCATAGACCGGGTTCTCCAGCTTGCCGATGTTGTGCTTCGTGATCAGTTCCGGCGTTGCCTTCTGCGTCTGCTCGGCCTGCATCACCGCCGCGACATAGGCGGGATCATGGAACCGGCAGAGCTGGTCCACCGTCGCCAACGGGCTCTCGATATAGCAACTGTCGTCCAGCCAGCCGAGCGCGCGACAGAGGTCCATCACGGTGGAGACACGGGGAATGGCAAGCGGATGCCGTCGCCCGTAGCGGGAGGTCCGGTAGATCTCGCTGCCGATGAAGACCGTGTCTGCCCGCACGCCGTATCGCTCCACTCGACAGGATGACTTCAGCCTATATAGTGCGTCGAACCGGGGGAGCCGCAAGTGTGGCTGAGAGGTGCATGACGCACGACCCCTTGAACCTGATCCGGTTGGTACCGGCGTAGGGAGGGATCGTGGCCCATGGGCGTTCTGCCGGGCACATCACCAGAAGCATCTGCCGATGAAGGCTTTGGCCTCGCGCTGCGCGGTCTTTCCGTCGCCTATGGCGCGCACACTATCCTGCGCGACCTGTCACTGGATGTGCCTGCGGGCAGCACGACCTGTCTGCTGGGACCGAGCGGGATCGGCAAGTCGACCCTGCTGCGGCGGGTGGCCGGGCTGATCGACGGACCGGGAACGGTGCAGGCGACCGATGGCAAGCCGCTGGCGGGCCGCGTGGCGCTGATGGGGCAGGGGGACGGGCTGCTGCCCTGGCTCAATGCGCTGGACAATGTCCTGCTGGGCTCCCGGTTGCGCGGAGAGCGCGCGGATCGGGACAGGGGCCTTGCCATGCTGGCGCGGGTCGGTCTGGCCGATGCAGCCGCATCACGACCGGCAACCCTCTCCGGCGGCATGCGCCAGCGGGTGGCACTTGCCCGCACCCTGATGGAGGACTGTCCGCTGGTGCTGATGGACGAGCCCTTCTCCGCGGTAGATGCGCTCACCCGGCTCCGCTTGCAGGATCTGGCCGCCGAGATGCTGGCCGGGCGCACGGTACTGATGGTGACCCATGACCCGTGGGAGGCGATCCGCATCAGTCACGCGATCACGGTCATGACCGGTGATCCGGCGACCATCAGCCTTACCCTGGAGCCGGACGGACAGACGCCGCGCGCCATCGACACCGATACCGCCCGCGATCACTGGCGAGAGCTGATGGATGCGCTGGGGGAGATGGCATGAGCCGCCTGCTGACCGCTGTCGTCACCACATTCGTGTTGCTGGGCCTCTGGCAGGGCTATGTCTGGCTCAGCGGCATCGAGCCGTTCCTGCTGCCGGGACCGATTGCGGTGATCGAGACCCTGATCGCCCGCCATGAACTGATCCTGCGCCATCTGGGCACCACGGCGCAGGAGATCGTGCTGGGGCTGCTGATCGGCAGCGCGCTGGGTGTTGCTGCCGCGATCCTGATCCATGCCATCCCGGCGGCGCGGCGTATCGGTCTGCCGTTGCTGGTCATCAGCCAGGCCGTGCCGGTCTTTGCGCTGGCGCCGCTGCTGGTGCTCTGGCTGGGCTACGGTCTCTGGTCGAAGGTCGCCATGGCGGTGCTGATCATCTTCTTCCCCGTGACCACGGCCTTCCTGGACGGCCTGCGGCGGACGGAGCCGGGGATGCTCGACCTGGCCAGCATCATGTCGGCAACCCTGTCCCCCTTCAGGCGCACGGTCGCGCTGATGCTGCACGTCCGGATTCCCGCCGCCCTGCCTGCGCTGGCATCGGGGCTGCGGGTGGCGACCGGTGTTGCGCCCATCGGCGCTGTCGTGGGGGAGTGGGTCGGGTCCAGTGCCGGACTTGGCTACCTGATGCTGCACGCCAACGGGCGGATGCAGATCGACCTGCTGTTCGCCGCGCTCTTCGTCCTGGCGCTGTTCTCCGTACTGCTCTGGCTCAGCGTCGATGCCCTGTTGCGGCGGGCACTGCCCTGGCAACCGGACAGCTTTGCCAGATGATCGAATTTCCTTTCCTTTCAGAACGCTGGAGTGAATGTCTCATGAAAAGGATTCTGCCCCTGATGCTGTCGGCCCTGTTGCTGACAGCGACTGCCCTGCCTGCAAGGGCTGCGGACAAGCTGACCGTCCTGCTGGACTGGTTCGTCAATCCCGACCACGGTCCTCTGTATGTCGCGCAACAGATCGGCGCGTTCGAACGACGCGAACTGGAGGTGACCTTCATCGCCCCCGCCGACCCGAACGATCCGCCGAAACTGGTGGCGGCCAAACAGGCGGAACTGGCCATCTCCTACCAGCCGCAGTTGCATATCCAGGTGGCGCAGGGCCTGCCGCTCAGGCGCATCGGTACCCTGGTGGCGACACCGCTGAACAGCCTCGTCGTCCTGGCTGACGGGCCGATCAGGACGCTGGCGGACCTGAAGGGCAAGCGGGTCGGTTTCTCCGTCGGCGGCTTCGAGGATGCGATCCTTGGCGCGATGCTCGCGCCGCACGAGCTTTCGCTGTCGGATGTCGAATTGATCAATGTCAATTTCTCGCTCTCGCCGGCGCTCTATGCTGGGCAGGTCGATGCGGTGATCGGCGCGTTTCGCAATTTCGAGCTGAACCAGATGGACATTGTCGGCAAGCCGGGTCGTGCGTTCTTCGTGGAGGCGGAAGGTGTGCCCGCCTACGACGAACTGATCATCGTCTCGCACAAGGACACGGTGGATGACCCGCGCCATGTGCGCTTTCTCGCCGCGATCGAGGAAGCGGTGCAGTACATGGTCAATGATCCGAAAGGTGCCTGGGAGCTGTTCCTTGTCGCCAATCCGGATCTGGACGATGAGCTGAACCGCAGGGCATGGCGCGACACGCTGCCCCGTTTTGCCTTGCGTCCGGCTGCGCTGGATCAGGGTCGCTATGCCCGGTTCGCCGAATTTCTGGTGGCGCAGGGGCTGATCGAGAAAGCGGCTCCTGTCAGCGAATATGCGGTCGAAGCAGGTCGACAAGACGGGCGCTGAGGCAATATGAAGGAAGTAACAGACCGGCGGTCAGTTAACGTCGGTCTGTTACGGCCAGCTTGGGGAGGATTCGGG
>BQJF01000040.1 GCA_021604565.1 Minwuia thermotolerans
AAACGGCGCTGATCGAAAGCCTGGAGGGCAAGAAGGGCCAGCCCCGGCTGAAGCCGCCGTTCCCGGCAGCGGTGGGCCTGTACGGCTGCCCCTCCACGGTGAACAATGTCGAATCCATTGCGGTGGCGCCGGAGATCCTGCGGCGCGGTGCGGCATGGTTTGCCGGCCTGGGCCGTCCGAACAATACCGGGACCAAGCTGTTCTGCGTTTCGGGGCACGTGAACACGCCCTGCAACGTCGAGGAGGAAATGGGCATCCCGCTCAAGGAGCTCATCGAGAAGCATTGCGGCGGCGTGCGCGGCGGCTGGGACAACCTGCTGGCCATCATTCCGGGCGGATCGTCGGTGCCGATGCTGCCCAAGTCGATCTGTGATGACGTGCTGATGGACTTCGACAGCCTGAAGGAAGTGCAGTCGGGTCTGGGTACGGCGGCGGTGATCGTGATGGACAAGTCCACGGACATCGTGGAGGCGATTGCCAATCTGGCGCATTTCTACATGCATGAGAGCTGCGGGCAGTGTACCCCTTGCCGGGAAGGCACCGGCTGGATGTATCGGGTGCTGACCCGGATGGTGCGCGGTCAGGCCTCCGTGGGGGAGATCGACCAGCTCTACGAGGTGACGAAGCAGGTCGAGGGCCACACGATCTGCGCCCTGGGGGATGCGGCCGCCTGGCCGATCCAGGGTCTGATCAGGCATTTCCGGCCAGAGATGGAGCGCCGGATACTGGAATATCGCAAGCAGGCCGCCTGAAGGTTGTCCGTGCGAACCGTGAACGAATAGAGGGAACGGCAGGAAGCCATGCCGAAGCTGACAGTAGACGGGATCGAAGTCGAGGTACCGCTGGGTGCCACGGTGCTGCAGGCCTGTGAGGCTGCGGGCCGGGAAATTCCCCGGTTCTGCTATCACGAGCGTCTGTCCATCGCGGGTAACTGCCGCATGTGCCTGGTGGAGATGGAGAAGGCGCCGAAGCCTATCGCCAGTTGTGCCATGCCCGCCGGTGACAACATGGTCATCCACACGGATTCGCCGACGGTGAAGAAGGCGCGCGAAGGCGTGATGGAGTTCCTGCTGATCAACCATCCGCTCGATTGCCCGATCTGCGACCAGGGCGGCGAGTGCGACCTGCAGGACCAGACCATGGCCTATGGCCGTGGCGGTTCGCGCTATGACGAGAACAAGCGCGCGGTCAAAGAGAAGTACATGGGCCCCCTGATCAAGACGATCATGACCCGTTGCATCCATTGCACCCGCTGCGTCCGCTTTGTCGAGGAAGTGGCCGGTGTGCCGGACATCGGCGCGATCAATCGGGGTGAGAACATGGAGATCACGGCGCTGGAAAGCGTCGTGGACAGCGAGCTTTCAGGCAATGTCATCGACCTCTGCCCGGTCGGTGCCCTGACCTCCAAGCCCTATGCCTTCAATGCGCGCCCGTGGGAGCTGCGCAAGACCGAAGGCATCGACGTCATGGATGCGCTGGGCAGCAATGTCCGCATCGACGCGCGCGGTCGTGAAGTGCTGCGGGTGATGCCGCGCCTGAACGAGGACGTGAACGAGGAATGGATTTCCGACAAGACCCGCTTTGCCTGTGACGGCCTGCGCCGCCAGCGGCTCGACCGCCCCTACGTCCGGGTGGACGGGCGTCTGAAGCCTGCAAGCTGGGCGGAGGCGTTCCGCGTCATCGGCGAGAAGGTCTCCTCGGTAGAGCCGTCGAAGATCGGTGCCATCGTCGGTGACATGGCGGCGCTGGAGGAAATGACGGCGCTGAAGGACCTGATGGCAGCTCTGGGCAGCCTGAACATTGATTGCCGCGCCGATGGTGCAAAGCTGGATGGCGCGCATCGCGGGGATTACCTGTTCAATGCGACGATCGCCGGGATCGAGGATGCTGACGCTGTCTTGCTGGTCGGCAGCAATCCGCGCAAGGAAGCCGCTGTTCTGAATGCGCGCATCCGCAAGGCCTGGGTGCAGTCGGCCGGTGCGCTGAAGGTCGGCGTGATCGGCGAGAATGCCGACCTGACCTATCCCACGACCTATCTGGGCGCAGGCCCGGAGACGCTGACCGAGCTGTTGAACGGCAGCCACTCCTTCTGCGACGTACTGAAGGATGCCAAACGCCCGCTGATCATCATCGGTGCCGGTGCGCTGGCGCGTGAGGATGGTGCGGCGGTACACGCCGCGGCGCGGAAGCTTGCCGATCAGACCGGCGCTGTCTCGGACGACTGGAACGGTTTCTCGGTCCTGCACACCGCCGCCTCCCGCGTTGGCGGGCTGGAGCTTGGCCTGGTGCCGGGTGAGGGCGGTCTGGACGCTGGCGCGATGCTGGCTGGTGGTGTCGAGGTCATGTTCCTGCTGGGCGTGGACGAGGTCGATACCTCCGGCCTGAGCGATGCCTTCGTAATCTATCAGGGCAGCCACGGTGATGTCGGTGCCCATGCGGCGGACGTGATCCTGCCGGGTGCCGCCTATGCGGAGAAGGCCGGTATCTGGATCAACACCGAAGGCCGCATCCAGATGGCGGAACCTGCCAATCAGGCACCGGGCGAGGCGCGGGAGGACTGGAAGGTCCTGCGTGCCCTGTCGGCGCATCTGGAGCACACGCTGCCCTATGACGACATTACCGCCCTGCGCGTGCGGATCGGTGAACTGATCGAAGGGCTGGACATGGTTGATCTGGCACGGCCCGGAACACCGGGGCCGGTGCGGGACGATGCCGGTGAGATGTCGGATGCCCCGTTTGTCTGTCTGGTGACCGATTACTTCATGACCAATCCGATCGCGCGGGCCAGCCAGACCATGGCTGAATGTTCCGAACTCTATTCCGTCGGCAAGGCCGGTGCAGGGGAGGCGACAGGGACCAATGGTTGAGTTCTGGAGCGCCTGGCTGCTGCCTTTCCTGATCATCCTCGGCAAGATCCTGCTGATTGCGGTGCCGATGCTGCTGGCCATGGCCTATCTGACCCTGGCTGAACGCAAGGTCATCGGCGCGATGCAGATGCGCCGTGGTCCCAACGTGGTCGGTCCCTTCGGCCTGCTGCAGCCGCTGGCCGACGGTGCCAAGCTGCTGCTGAAGGAAACCGTGTTCCCGACCGGCGCGGACAAGGCGGTCTTCGTCGCCGCGCCCATGCTGACCTTCATCCTGGCGCTGATCGGCTGGGCCGTGATCCCGTTCGATTCCGGCTGGGTGCTGGCGGACATCAATGTCGGCGTGCTGTACCTGTTCGCCATCTCCTCGCTGGGTGTCTATGGCATCGTCATGGCGGGCTGGGCCTCGAATTCGCGCTATGCCTTCCTGGGCGCGATGCGGTCGGCGGCGCAGATGGTTTCCTACGAGGTTTCCATCGGGTTCGTCATCATCACGGTGCTGCTGTTCGCGGGCACGCTGAACCTGTCCGAGATCGTGGAGGCCCAGTCCTCTGCCGGTATCGCGTCGCTGCTGGGGCTGGAGCAGGGCGGCATCCTGGGCTGGTACGTCTGGCCGCTGTTCCCGATGTTCATCATCTTCTTCATCTCGGCGCTTGCCGAGACCAACCGTCATCCGTTCGACCTGCCGGAGGCAGAGGCGGAACTGGTGGCGGGCTATCAGGTTGAATATTCGTCCATGACCTTTGCCCTGTTCTTCCTGGGCGAGTACATGAACATGATCCTGATGAGCGGCCTGACCGCCCTGCTGTTCCTGGGTGGTTGGCATTCGCCGATACCGGGGGAAACCTTCGTTCCCGGCGTGATCTGGTTCGCGCTGAAGATCAGTTTCCTTCTCTTCGTTTTCATCTGGGTGCGCGCAACCCTGCCGCGCTACCGCTATGACCAGCTCATGCGGCTTGGCTGGAAGGTCTTCCTGCCGGTTTCGCTGGGCGCCGTGGTGTTCTATTCCGGCGTACTGGTCTATGGCGGACTGTTGCAGGGCTGAGGCAGGACAAGAGGAGGCTGCGATCATGGGATTTCTGGACCGTACCGCGCGGGCTGTCCTGCTGGGTGACATGCGCTCCGGCATGTGGCTGACGCTGAAGTACATGTTCAAGCCGAAGGTGACGCTGAACTACCCCTACGAGAAGGGGCCGCTCAGCCCGCGTTTCCGGGGCGAGCACGCGCTGCGTCGCTATTCGAATGGCGAGGAACGCTGCATTGCCTGCAAGCTGTGCGAGGCGATCTGCCCGGCGCTGGCCATCACCATCGAGGCCGAGCCGCGCGAGGACGGCAGCCGCCGGACCACGCGCTACGACATCGACATGACCAAGTGCATCTACTGCGGCTTCTGCCAGGAAGCCTGCCCGGTGGATGCGATTGTCGAGGGGCCGAACTACGAATTTGCCACCGAAACGCGGGAGGAGCTGTTCTATGACAAGGACAAGCTGCTCGCCAACGGCGACCGGTGGGAACGGGAGATTGCGGCCAATCTGGCTGCGGACGCACCGTACCGCTGATCGCGGTGGGTGCTGGACTAGAGGTGTCGGCGGCGCGATCAGGGGATCGCGGTGACGGCGTGGCCCGGCAAGGGCCTGAAGGGGCGACTGGAATGAAGGGAATGGACTCGTGATCCTGCCAGCGTTGGCATTCTATCTGTTCGCGACGATCACCGTTGCCTGCGGCGTGATGGTGATCGCGTCGCGCAACCCGGTGCATTCCGTGCTGTTCCTGATCCTTGCCTTCTTCAATTCGGCGGGTCTGTTCGTGCTGCTGGGGGCGGAGTTCCTGGCGATGATCCTGGTCATCGTCTACGTCGGCGCGGTCGCGGTGCTGTTCATGTTCGTCGTCATGATGCTGGACATCAATTTCGTCGAGCTGCGGCAGGGTTTCCTGCAGTACCTGCCGATCGGTCTGCTGGTGTCCTTCATCCTGCTGGTGGAGATCCTGATGGTGGTCGGCGCCTGGGTAATTGCCCCGGAGACGGCGGCCGTTGCCGCTGCACCGACACCGGATCCGGCCCTGCGCAGCAACGTCGCCGCGCTGGGGGATCTGGTCTACACCCGTTACGTCTATCTGTTCCAGGCGGCAGGGATGATCCTGCTCGTCGCCATGATCGGTGCCATCGTGCTGACCCTGCGTTCGCGCCCGGGTGTACGTCGCCAGCGCATTGCCGATCAGATCAGCCGCACGCGGGACAGTTCGGTTGAGATCAAGAAGGTCCAGCCCGGCCAGGGCGTCTGAGGGGGCCGAGGGGAAGTCATATGGAAATTGGTCTCGGACATTATCTGACGGTTGCGGCGATCCTGTTCACGCTGGGGATCTTCGGCATCTTCATGAACCGCAAGAACGTCATCATCATCCTGATGTCGATCGAGCTGATGCTGCTCGCCGTCAACATCAACCTGGTGGCCTTCTCCACCTACCTGAACGACCTCGTGGGTCAGGTCTTCGCGATGTTCGTGCTGACCGTTGCGGCGGGGGAGGCGGCCATCGGCCTGGCCATCCTGGTCGTGTACTTCCGCAATCGCGGCTCCATCGCCGTTGAAGACATCAACATGATGAAAGGCTGATCGAGACCGCCATGATGTATGTCCTGATCACCTTTGCACCGCTGCTCGGTGCCCTGCTGGCCGGTTTCTTCGGGCGTTCGCTCGGCGACCGCGCGGCCATGCTGATCACAAGCCTGCTGATGACCCTGGCTGCCGTCCTGTCATGGGTCGCGCTCTATCAGGTTGCCTTCGGCCACAACCCGGCACACGTCGAACTGCTGAGCTGGATCAAGTCCGGAGACTTCGCGGTCAACTGGGCGCTGCAGATCGACAGCCTGACCGCCGTGATGCTGGTCGTGGTGAATACCGTGTCCTGCCTGGTTCACTGGTACTCCATCGGCTACATGAGCCACGACAAGGCCAAGGCGCGCTTCTTCGCCTACCTGTCGCTGTTCACCTTCGCCATGCTGATGCTGGTCACCAGCGACAACTTCGTGCAGCTCTATTTCGGCTGGGAAGGTGTGGGCCTGGCGTCCTATCTGCTGATCGGTTTCTGGCACCACAAGCCCTCCGCCAACGCGGCAGCGATGAAGGCCTTCATCGTCAACCGGGTGGGTGACTTCGGCTTTGCCCTCGGCATCGCGGGCATCTTCCTGGTTTATGACAGCGTGACGTTCGAGGCGGTGTTCAGTGCAACACCGGACATGGTGGACCACACCTTCATGTTCCTTGGGTATGAGGTTCATACCCTGACCACGATCTGCCTGCTGCTGTTCCTGGGCGCGATGGGCAAGTCGGCGCAGTTGCCGCTGCACACCTGGCTGCCGGACGCGATGGAGGGTCCGACGCCGGTCTCCGCGCTGATCCATGCGGCCACGATGGTGACGGCAGGCGTGTTCCTGGTCGCGCGCTGTTCGCCGATGTTCGAATATGCGCCGGACGCGCTGGCCGTGGTTGCGGTCGTTGGCGCCACGACGGCCTTCTTCGCTGCGACTGTCGGTCTGGTGCAGACCGACATCAAGCGTGTCATTGCCTATTCGACCTGTTCGCAGCTCGGCTACATGTTCTTCGCAGCGGGCCTGTCGGCCTACCCGGTGGCGATCTTCCACCTGTTCACGCATGCCTTCTTCAAGGCGCTGCTGTTCCTGGGGGCCGGTTCGGTGATCCATGCCGTTGCCGATGAACAGGACATGCGCAAGATGGGTGGGCTGGCGCCGCACATCAGGAAGACCTTCTTCATGATGTGGATCGGTTCCCTGGCGCTTGCCGGTATCGGCATTCCGGGCGTGATCGGCTTTGCGGGCTTCTATTCCAAGGACCTGATCCTGGAGAGCGCCTTCGCCGCGCACACCAGCTTCGGTGAATATGCCTTCATCATGGGCATCGCCGCGGCCTTCATGACCGCCTTCTATTCCTGGCGTCTGCTGTTCATGACCTTCAACGGCAAGCCGCGCGCACCGCGTGAGACGATGGCGCACATCCATGACTCGCCGCCGATCATGATGATCCCGCTGTATGTCCTGGCCGTGGGTGCCGTCTTCGCCGGTATCGCCTTCTACGGGCCGATGACCGGGCATCACTGGCAAGAGTTCTGGGGCGACGCGATCCTGATCCTGCCGATCCACACCGCGCTGGAACATGCCCACGACGTGCCGACCTGGGTGAAGTGGCTGCCGCTGGTGGTTTCCGTCGCCGGTATCGCGCTGGCCTGGCAGATGTACATCCGGAATACGGAACTGCCCGGTTCGTTCGCGCGGACGCACCAGGCGATCTACCAGTTCCTGCTGAACAAGTGGTACTTCGACGAACTCTACGACTGGATCTTCATCCGGCCGGCCCGAGCGCTGGGCCGCATCTTCTGGAAGCGGGGTGACGGTCAGGTCATCGACGGCTTCGGCCCGGATGGAATCTCCTCGACGGTTCTCAGGCTGGCCCGCCGCGCGAGCCTGCTGCAGAGCGGTTACGTCTACCACTACGCCTTCGCCATGCTGATCGGTGTCGCCGTGCTGGTCAGCTTCTATTTCTACGCGAACGGGGTCTGAAGATAAGATGTTTGCTTTCCCGCTGCTGAGCATCGTTACCTTCGCGCCCCTGGTAGGGGCGCTGATCATCCTGCTGTTCGTGCGTGGCGATGACGCCGATGCGCAGAAGAACGTCCGCTGGGGTGCACTGTTCGCCACCACCGGCACCTTCCTGCTGTCGCTGATCATCTGGGGGCGTTTCGAATATGGCACTGCCGAGCTGCAGATGGTGGAAGAAGTCGAATGGATCGGCACCGGCATCGACTACCGCATGGGGATCGACGGGATTTCCCTGCCGCTGGTGCTGCTGACCACTTTCCTGATGCCGCTCTGCATCCTGGCGAGCTGGGAGGCGATCAAGGTCCGGGTGAAGGAATACATGATCGCGTTCCTGCTGATGGAAACGCTGATGATCGGCGTCTTCTGCGCGCAGGACCTGCTGCTGTTCTACCTGTTCTTCGAGGCAGGACTGATCCCGATGTTCCTGATCATCGGCATCTGGGGCGGCGGGCGCAGGATCTACGCCTCCTTCAAGTTCTTCCTCTACACGCTGCTCGGCTCGGTGCTGATGCTGCTGGCGATCCTGTGGATCTACTTCGATGCCGGCACCACCAGCATTCCGGCGCTGACGGCGCAGGCAATCGATCCCGACAAGGCGATACCGGCCAATATCCAGAGCTGGCTGTGGCTTGCCTTCTTCGCCTCCTTCGCGGTGAAGATGCCCATGTGGCCAGTTCATACCTGGCTGCCGGACGCGCATGTCGAGGCACCGACGGCCGGTTCCGTGATCCTGGCCGGTGTGCTGCTGAAGATGGGCGGCTACGGTTTCATCCGGTTCAGCCTGCCGATGTTCCCGATTGCCTCCATGGACTTCGCGCCGCTGATCTTCGGCCTGTCGGTCGTAGCGGTCATCTACACCTCGCTCGTTGCGCTGGTGCAGGAGGACATGAAGAAGCTGATTGCCTATTCGTCCGTCGCGCACATGGGTTTCGTCACCATCGGCCTGTTCACCTTCAATGTGCAGGGTATCGAGGGCGCGATGTTCGTGATGCTGGCGCATGGCCTGATCTCCGGTGCGCTGTTCCTCTGCGTCGGTGTCGTCTATGACCGGCTGCACACGCGGGAGATCGCGCGTTATGGTGGTCTTGTCGAACGCATGCCGCGCTATGCCTTCGTCTTCATGTTGATGACCATGGCGTCTGTCGGTCTGCCGGGCACTGCCGGGTTCGTCGGTGAGTTCCTGGTCATTGTCGGTGCGTTCGAGGCCAATACCTGGGTCGCCCTGCTGATGACCACCGGTGTCATCCTGGGTGCGGCCTACGCGTTGCTGCTCTATCGCCGGGTGGTCTTCGGCAAGCTGGAGAAGGAAGACCTGAAGGCCATGACCGACCTCAGCCCGCGCGAGATCCTGATCTTCGCGCCGATTGCGGTGGCGGTGATCTGGCTCGGTGTCTATCCCTCCTCGTTCCTGGACATCATGGAACCGTCGATCACCTATCTGGTCGAACACCACAACGCGGCCATCGCGCTCGACGTAGCGATGCAGCCCGCGGGCGCCGAGACCCTCGGCGCGGCGAAGCATTGAGGTCCGATCACCATGCATGATTTCGCCATAGCCCTTCCCGAGATCTTCCTGGCAGTCGCCGCCATGGCGCTGCTGATGATCGGCGTGTTCCAGAAACCCGGTTCCGACATGGGACTGGTTTCCTGGCTGAGCATCCTCTCGCTTGCCGTTGCGCTGGTGCTGGTGGTGACGGGGGAAGGCGACAACGTCAGCTTCGCCGGCCTGTTCGTCGTCGATCCCTTCGCGCGTTTCGCCAAGGTGCTGATCCTGATCGGCTCCGCCGCCGCGATTGTCCTGTCTCAGGGCTTTGTCCGGCGGGAAGGGATGAACCGGTTCGAATATCCGGTGCTGATCCTGATCGCGACGCTGGGCATGCTGATGATGGTCTCCGCCAATGACCTCATCTCCCTCTACATGGGCATCGAACTGCAGAGCCTGCCGCTCTATGTGCTGGCCGCCTTCAAGCGCGACTCGACCCGCACGACGGAGGCCGGGCTGAAGTACTTCGTTCTCGGCGCGCTGTCGTCGGGCATGCTGCTCTACGGCTGTTCCATGATCTATGGCTTCACCGGCTCCACCACCTTCGGTGACATCGCCAGCGTGATGCAGGGGCAGGATAAGGCCGGCATCGGCCTGATCATCGGCATCGTCTTCCTGTCCGCCGGTCTGGCCTTCAAGGTCTCCGCTGTGCCGTTCCACATGTGGACGCCTGACGTCTACGAGGGCGCGCCGTCACCGGTCACCGCCTTCTTCGCCACTGCGCCCAAGGTCGCGGCACTGGCCATGTTCCTGCGCGCCATGCTGGAACCCTTCGGCGGCATGGAGGCGGATTGGCGCCAGATCATCTGGCTGATCTCCGTTCTGTCGATGCTGCTGGGTGCCTTCGCGGCCATCGGACAGCACAACATCAAGCGGCTGATGGCCTATTCCTCCATCGGCCATGTCGGCTACGCACTGGTCGGCCTGACGGCGGCGACGTCGGAGGGGGTGCGGGGCGTACTGGTGTATCTGACCATCTATCTGGTGATGAACATCGGCACCTTTGCCTGCATCCTGGCGATGCGGCGCGGTGACCGGATGGTGGAGAGCATCGACGACCTGCGCGGTCTGGCCAAGACCCACAAGGGCATGGCCATGGCACTCGCGATCTTCATGTTCTCGCTGGCGGGCGTACCGCCGCTGGCCGGGTTCTTTGGCAAGTTCTACGTCTTCATGGCGGCGATCAATGCGGGCCTCTATTACCTGGCCGTCATCGGTGTCCTCGCCAGTGTGGTTGGCGCGTTCTATTACCTGCGGATCATCAAGATCATGTATTTCGATGAACCGACCGAGCCGCTGTCGAAGCCGATCGGCGCGGAGCTTGGTGCGCTGATGGCAATCACCGCATTCCTGACCGCCGCCTTCTTCGTCGTTCCCGGCATTCTGGTCGATGGTGCGGCTGTTGCGGCAGGCAGCCTGTTCCCCTGAGCGGGGGCGGGGTGACCGATGGACATCCGCATCCAGGAAGATGAGCCGACGCGGCCCGAATGCCTTGCGCTTCTGCAGGTGCATCATGCGCACATGCAGGCCCATACCAGCCCGGAGAAGATCTACGCACTGGATGCCAGCGGACTCGCCGCACCCGGCATGACGTTCTGGAGCATGTGGGGTGACGATCGCCTGATCGGTTTCGGCGCACTGAAGGAGCTTGATGCCACGCATGGCGAGATCAAGTCGATGCACACCATCGGTGAACTGCGCGGGAAGGGACTTGCCGCCCGCCTGCTGGATCACATCGTCACCGTGGCTCGGCAGCGGGGGTATCTGCGGCTCAGCCTGGAGACCGGTTCGGCGGACGGCTTTCGTTCGGCGCGAACGCTTTACGCCCGTTACGGCTTCACGCCCTGCGGCCCCTTCTCCTTCTATCCGGAAGACCCGGAGAGCTTCTTCATGACGCTTGTCCTGGACTGATGTCGACCGGTCGCTTTCATCACGTGGCGCTGGGCGATGTCGGCTCCACCAACGACGAGGTGAGGTCGCGGCTGGATCTGGCCGATCAGGGCGGACTGGTGGTCACGGCTGAACGCCAGTTGCAGGGGCGCGGGCGGCGCGGGCGGGAATGGACCAGCCCGGCAGGTAATCTCTATTCCTCATTCTGTTTCTGCCCGACCGTGCCGCTGGCGCGGTTCGCCGAGCTTTCCTTCATTTCCGCGCTCGGGGTGGCGGAGGCGGCAACCGAGGTTCTGGGTGGCAGGGCGGACGTCCGCTGCAAGTGGCCCAATGATGTTCTGGCAGATGGAGCGAAGCTGTCCGGCATCCTGCTGGAGACTGCGCGCACGCCAGCGGGGCGGGACGCGGTGATCATGGGCATCGGGGTCAATGTCGCTTCGGCACCGACCGATACGCCCTATCCGGCCTTTGCCCTGTCCGCGCTGGCACCGGAGACCACGGTCCAGCGGGTTCTTGCCATGCTGAGCATGCGCTTGACGCTGTGGACCGAAACATGGGAGAGGCAGGGCTTTGCGGCAGTCCGCCGTGCCTGGCTGGGCATGGCTGACGGGCTGGGCAAGCCGGTGATTGCCCGCCTGGCGGATAGCGAACTGCACGGCCTGTTCGAGGGGCTGGATGACGACGGTGCCCTGTTGTTGCGACAGGATGATGACACCTTGAGGCGGATCACGGCGGGGGATGTCTTCCGGCCGCCGACCCGCTGACGCGCTAATCGAGGAGAGGTCGATGCTGCTGACGATCGACGCGGGCAACACCAATACGACCTTCGCCGTGTTTGACGGTGAGGACATTCTTGGGGAATGGCGGACAAGCACGAACTCGGCCCGGACCGCCGATGAGTACGGCGTCTGGCTTGCCAGCCTGATGAGCCTGGTCGAGGTGGATTCGAAGCAGATCGACAGCGCCATCATCGCGACCGTGGTGCCGCAGGCGCTGTTCAACCTGCGCACGCTCTGCCGACGCTACTACCGCTGCGAGCCGATCGTCGTCGGTGATCCGGACGTGGATGTGGGGATCAGGGTGCTGATCGAGAAATCGCGCGAGGTCGGCGCGGACCGCATCGTCAACGCGGTGGGTGCAAAGAAGAAATACGGCGGACCGGCGATCATCGTCGATTTCGGCACCGCCACGACGTTCGACATCATCAATGCCGACGGCGACTACATGGGGGGCGTGATCGCACCGGGCATCAACCTCAGCCTGGAGGCTCTGCACATGGCGGCGGCGAAGCTGCCCCGCATCGCGGTGGAGCGCCCGGAGCGGGTGATCGGCAATGATACGCAGTCCGCGATGCTGTCGGGGGTCTACTGGGGCTATGTCGGGCTGATCGAAGGGCTGATCGGTCGCATCCGCGAGGAGTACGGACAGCGTATACAGGTCATTGCAACCGGCGGCCTCGCACCTATGTTCGCCGATGGTACGGACTGCATCGAGGAGATCGATCGTGATCTGACGATGCACGGGCTGCTGGAGATCAGTCGCCGCAACCCAAGGACGCTGTAGTGGGCAAATCGAAATCGAGCAAGGCTGGCGGGCATCACGCCTTTCGTGACGGACTGGTGATGGTGCCGCTGGGCGGTTGCGGTGAGATCGGCATGAACCTGACCATGTACGGCACGGGCGGGAAGTGGCTGATGGTCGACTGCGGCATGACCTTTGCCGACGACAATCTGCCCGGCATCGACATTGTCGTGCCCGATCCGACCTACGCGGAGACGGAGGCGGAGGATATCCTCGGTCTGGTGATCACGCACGGGCACGAGGATCATCTGGGTGCGGTTCATCACCTGTGGCACCGCTTCAGGTGTCCGGTCTATGCGACACCCTTCGCGGCGGAGCTGCTTGTCGGCAAGTTCAGGGAAGCGGGAATCGAGGACGAGGTCGATCTGCGTATCGTCCGTGACGAGGCGCCGCTGGAACTCGGTCCCTTCCGCGTGACCATGATCGGCCTGACCCACTCGACGCTGGAGATGCAGGCGCTGGCGATCGAGACGCCGTACGGTACGCTTCTGCACACTGGTGACTGGAAGTTCGATGCAACCCCGATGCTTGGCCCCGCCTCCGACGAGGATGCGCTGCGGGAATGGGCGAAGAAGGGTGTCCGGGCGCTGATCTGTGATTCCACCAATGTCTTCAGCCCCGGCACGTCGGGGTCGGAGGGCGATGTGCGCGATGAACTGGTCAGGACCGTGAAGGGCCGCAATGGCCTGGTCGTCGTGACCACCTTCGCGTCAAACGTGGCGCGGCTGGAAAGCGTGGCCTACGCGGCGAAGCAGTCCGGGCGTCATTTCGCGCTGGTGGGCCGGTCGCTCTGGAAATTCTACGAGGCGGCGCGGAAGGTCGGTTATCTGGCCGATATGGACGAACCGCTGAACGACAAGGAAGCGGCGGCGATGCCGCGGGACAAGGTGCTGCTGCTCTGCACCGGCTGCCAGGGGGAAGCGCGCGGTGCCATGGCGCGCATCGCCAACGACGACCACCCGCAGGTCAACCTGCGCAAGGGCGACGTGGTTATCTTCTCCTCCAAGATCATTCCCGGCAACGACAAGACCCTCTATCGCCTGCACAACCAGCTTGCCCTGAACGAGATCGAGGTGGTGACGGAAAAGGACCGCCCCGTGCATGTCTCCGGCCACCCCAGCCGCGATGAACTGCGCCGCATGTACGAGATCGTGCAGCCGGAGATGCTGATCCCGGTGCATGGCGAAGCACGTCACCTGATCGAGCAGGCGCGCTTCGGGGTGAAGGAATGCGGCGTACCGGAAGCGCACGTGGTGCTGAACGGCGACATCCTGCGACTGGGGCCGGGCACGCCGGAGAAGGTGGGTGAGGTGCCCGTCGGGCGTCTGGCCGTCGATGCCTCCGGGCTGGTGCTGACCGCAGCGGAGATGCTGCTGAACCGGCGCAGGCTGAGCCACAATGGTGCCGCCATGATCGTGCTGGTGGTGGATGAGGACAGCGAACTGATCGAGGATCCGCGCATCAGCCTGATCGGCATCGCCGAGGGGGAGGAGCACCGTGACCTGATTGCCGACGCGGAACGCGCGATCGAGCGGGAGATGGGCAAGGTCAATGGCCGTCGCCCGGCAGATGATGACACATTGGCCCAGACTGCGGTCCGGGCACTCAGGAAGGTGGTACGACAGGCCAATGGCCGTCGGCCGGTAACGGAATGCGAGGTCGTGCGCCTGGAAGAGGGTGAGCGGGTCGCGGCAGGCAAGTGGAAGGAGGCTGTCTGATGATCGGACGTCTGAATCATGTGGCAATTGCGGTTCCTGATCTGGAGGCCGCGACGGCGACCTATCGGGACACGCTGGGTGCGAAGGTCTCCGAACAGCAGCCGGAGCCGGATCACGGCGTGACGGTGGTGTTCGTGGAACTGGGCAACACCAAGATCGAACTGCTGCATCCGCTGGGCGAGGATTCGCCCATCGCCAACTTCCTGAAGACCAACCCGTCGGGCGGCATGCACCATGTCTGCTACGATGTGGAGGACATCATCGCCGCGCGCGACAAGCTGAAAGCCGAAGGCGCCCGCGTGCTGGGCGACGGGGAGCCGAAGATCGGCGCCCATGGCAACCCGGTGCTGTTCCTGCATCCGAAGGACTTCTGCGGTACACTGGTGGAACTGGAACAGCCCTGAGGGGTTGGGCTCTAGGGTGCGTTGCGAAGTTCGTGCCGTGGAGATTCCCCTTCCCCCTCGACGGGGGAAGGCCGGGATGGGGGTGAACCGGCGCAGCCGGGACGGGCGTGAAACAAAGTGCAGCAGCCTTCGGCTTCACCCCCCAACGACCGCTGCGCGGCCACTTCCCCCGCAAGGGGGGAAGAGGGACACTGTGGCGCCAGAATACAGGTAACGGAACCGAACCATGTCCATCGCAGGCGGCATCGTCATCTTCATCATTCTCTGGTGGGTGATCCTTTTCACCACCCTGCCCATCGGTGTACGCACGCCGGAGGAAGCGGGTGAGGACCTGGTGCCGGGGCAGGCGGACGGTGCGCCCGTGAAACCGCGCCTGCTGTTCAAGTTCGCCCTGACGACCGCCATCACCAGCGTGATCTTCCTGCTGCTCTGGGCCAGCGACCACTATGGCATCGTGCACTGGCGGGAGTTCTTCGACCGCAAGCCCTGATGAGTCCATATGCTGACCGTTCCGCCCCTCTCCCCCTCCCGACCGCCCACGCAAGTATCCTGAAATGGGTGGTCGGGAGGGGGAGAGGGGTGGAACGGTCCCACGAACCGGGCTACTGATCCCTCGTCGCATGACCCCCTGCGGCCCCGTCGCCCTTGACCCCTGTACTGCCAGCCATATACCTACCCGGACACCTTCTGCCTTCAGTCATCAGGGATCGGTTTCATGCCAGAGCGCGAGGCCGCTGCGCCATCGTTTCAGGACCTTATCCTGCGCCTCCACAGCTATTGGTCGGCGCGCGGGTGCCTGATTCTGCAGCCCTATGACATGGAAGTCGGTGCAGGCACCTTTCACCCGGCCACCACCCTGCGCGCGCTGGGGCCGGAGCCGTGGAATGCCGCCTATGTGCAGCCGTCGCGGCGGCCGACGGATGGCCGCTATGGCGAGAACCCGAACCGCCTGCAGCACTATTACCAGTATCAGGTGATCATGAAGCCTTCCCCGCCGGACTTTCAGGAGCTGTATCTGGGCAGCCTGCGGGAGATCGGCATCGATCCGATGAACCACGACATCCGCTTTGTCGAGGATGACTGGGAAAGCCCGACACTGGGTGCCTGGGGGCTGGGCTGGGAAGTCTGGTGCGACGGCATGGAGGTCAGCCAGTTCACTTATTTTCAGCAGGTCGGCGGCTATGACTGCACGCCAGTCTCGGGCGAACTGACCTATGGCCTGGAGCGGCTGGCGATGTATGTGCAGGGCGTCGACAATGTCTACGACCTGGCCTTCAATGCACCCACCGCGACCACGCCGGGGGTGAAATACCGGGAGGTGTTTCACCAGGCAGAGGTCGAATATTCCGCCCACAACTTCGAGCACGCCAATACCGAGATGCTGTTCCGCCACTTCACGGATGCGGAAGGGGAGTGCATGGCACTGGCGGATCAGGGCCTGTCGCTGCCTGCCTATGACCAGTGCATCAAGGCCAGCCATGTCTTCAACCTGCTGGACGCGCGGGGCGTCATAAGTGTGACCGAACGCGCTGCCTATATCGGTCGTGTCCGGGCGCTGGCCAAGCGCTCGGCGGAGGAATGGCTCCGCGCCCGCGGTCATTTGTCGGGGGAGGGCTGAACCATGGCTGAACTGCTGCTGGAACTGTTCTCCGAGGAAATTCCCGCGCGCATGCAGGCGCGCGCCGCCGATGACCTGAAGGGTCTGCTGCTCGAGGCGCTGACCGCGAACGGGCTGACGCATGAGACTGCGCAGGCCCATTCCACGCCGCGCCGTCTGACCGTCGTGATCAGCGGCATTCCGGAGGCGCAGGAGGATGTGCGGGAAGAACGTCGTGGCCCCCGCGCCGATGCCCCGGAGAAGGCCATCGAAGGCTTTCTGAAGGGCGCGGGCGTCAACCCTGACCAGGTCGAGGAGCGGGAGATGCCGAAGGGCACGTTCCTGTTCGCGGTGATCGAGCGCAAGGGACAGGCCACGACGGAGGTGCTGCCCGGATTGATCGAGGGCGTGATCGCGAAGCTGCCGTGGCCCAAGTCCATGCGCTGGGGCGACCGCCCGGAGCGCTGGGTCCGTCCGCTGCATTCGATCCTGTGCCTGTTTGGCGGGACCACCGTTCCCGTGAGCTTCGGGCCGGTGACCAGCGGCAATACCACGCGCGGTCACCGGTTTCATGCGCCCGATGCATTCGAGGTGACGGACTTCGCCGATTATCAGGCAAAGCTTGAGACCGCCCGTGTGGTTCTGGATCGTGAAAGCCGGAAGGCAGCCATCGACAGTCGCGCCCGTGCGCTGGCGGCAGCCGAGGGCCTGACGCTGAAGGATGATCCGGGCCTGCTGGACGAGGTCGCGGGACTTGTGGAATGGCCGGTGCCGCTGATCGGCAGTATCGACGATGCCTTCATGGATGTTCCGGCGGAAGTCCTGACCACCTCCATGCGCAGCCACCAGAAGTATTTCGCCACCGAGAAGGCTGACGGGTCGCTGGCCCCGCGTTTCATTCTGGTGGCCAACCTGGACGCCGGGGACGGTGGTGCGGAGATCACCGCCGGAAACGAGAAGGTGCTGCGCGCGCGGCTGTCCGATGCCCGGTTCTTCTGGGACCAGGATCAGCAGCGTACGCTGGAAAGCCGTCTGCCGGACCTGAACCCCATCGTGTTTCATGCCCGCATGGGCTCCGTTGGAGCCAAGGCCGGACGGATCGCGGAACTGGCGGCCTGGCTGGCGCCGCAGGTCGGCGCCGACCCACTGATGACCCGCCGTGCCGGACTTCTCGCCAAGTCCGACCTGACCACGGGCATGGTGGGCGAATTCCCGGAACTGCAGGGAATCATGGGCCGGTATTATGCCCGGATGGACAGGGAACCGGAGCAGGTGGCAGAGGCGATCCGGTCGCACTACAGCCCCGCCGGCCCTGCTGATGCCTGCCCGTCGGACCCGGTCGCGGTTGCCGTGGCGCTGGCTGACAAGCTGGACAGCCTGACCGGTTTCTTTGCAATCGGCGAGAAACCGACGGGGTCGAAGGACCCGTTTGCGCTGCGTCGTGCCGCGCTGGGTGTCATTCGCATCATTCTGGAGAACGGGCTGCGGCTGCCGCTGGAACCGGCTCTGACCTTTGCCTTTGATGGCATCAAGGGCGATCTGCTGGCGGAAGTCAGTGACGCGGAGACAGTCTCGGCGGAGATCATCGGTTTCATCGCCGAGCGGCTGCGGGTGCATCTGCGCGGCGAGGGCGTGCGCCACGACCTGATCGCGGCAGTACTGGGACTGGGCAGCGAGGATGATCTCGTCCGGCTGGTGGCGCGGACGGATGCGCTGACCACGCTCGTGGGATCGGACGATGGCGCGAACCTGCTCGCCGCCTACCGCAGGGCGGCGAACATCCTGCGGATCGAGGAGAAGAAGGACGGTTTCGCCTGGCAGGGGCCAGCGGATCGTGAGCGTCTGGTGGATCCGGCCGAAGTCGATCTGGGTGCTGCCCTCTCGACAGCCGACGAAACGGCGGATGCCGCGCTGCTGGCCGAGGACTTCGCCGTAGCGATGTCGGCCATGGCGGCCCTGCGCGGTCCGGTCGATGCGTTCTTCGAGAGTGTGACTGTCAATGCTGACGATCCGGCCCTGCGGGCCAATCGTCTGAAACTGCTGGCTGAAATCCGTGCCACCCTGCATCGGGTTGCCGATTTTTCGAAGATCGAGGGCTGAAGCGATGAGCAAGTGGGTCTACACGTTCGGTGACGGCGCAGCCGAGGGCAGGGCGGACATGCGCAACCTGCTGGGCGGCAAGGGTGCCAACCTGGCAGAGATGAGCAATCTCGGCCTGCCGGTGCCGCCGGGCTTCACCATCACGACGGAGGTCTGCACCTGGTACTACGACCATGGTGAAAGCTATCCGACGGAGCTGACCGATCAGGTCCGCGATGCCATGGCGGTTGTCGAGCAGACCGTGGGTGCCGGGTTCGGCGATGCGGAGAACCCGCTGCTGGTCTCCGTCCGTTCCGGCGCGCGGGCGTCGATGCCGGGCATGATGGACACGGTCCTGAACCTGGGTCTGAACGATGTGACGGTGGAGGGCCTGGCGAAGCGTTCCGGCGACCGCCGCTTTGCCTTCGACAGCTATCGCCGGTTCATCCAGATGTACGGTGACGTGGTTCTGGGTGTCGATCACGGCGACTTCGAGGATCTGCTGGAAAGCGTCAAGGAAACCCGCGGCGTCTGGCTCGACAATGAACTGACGGTCGAGGATCTGGAACAGCTCGTCAGCATGTTCAAGGAACAGGTGCAGAAGGGTACGGGCAAGCCCTTCCCGCAGGACCCGGAAGACCAGCTCTGGGGTGCGGTTAGTGCCGTCTTCGGATCATGGATGAACGACCGGGCCAATACCTATCGCCGCCTGCATGACATTCCCGCGGCCTGGGGCACGGCGGTCAATGTGCAGGCCATGGTCTTCGGCAACATGGGTGAGGGGTCGGCGACCGGTGTTGCCTTCACCCGCGATCCCTCGACGGGGGAGAACATCTTCTTCGGCGAATACCTGATGAATGCGCAGGGTGAGGACGTGGTGGCCGGCATCCGCACGCCGCAGCTTATCACCAAGGCAGCGCGGGAGGCGGCGGGTGAAGAGGCCCTGTCGCTGGAAGAGAACCTGCCCGAGGTTTTTGCCGAACTGGTGCGGGTCTATCAGTCGCTGGAGGCCCACTACCGCGACATGCAGGACATCGAGTTCACGGTGCAGCAGGGCAAGCTGTGGATGCTGCAGACCCGCTCCGGCAAGCGCACGGCCAAGGCGGCGCTGAAGATCGCCGTGGATATGGCCGGGGAAGGCCTGATCGATCATACGGAGGCAGTGAATCGGATCGAGCCGGGGTCGCTGGACCAGTTGCTGCACCCGACCCTTGATCCGTCCGCCGAACGCGACGTGATCGCCAAGGGGCTGCCCGCCAGCCCGGGTGCCGCGTCGGGCCGGATTGTCTTCACGGCGGACGAGGCCGAGCGTCAGGCCAAGCTGGGCGAGAAGGTGATGCTGGTGCGGGAGGAGACGAGCCCGGAAGACATCCACGGCATGCACGCGGCGGAGGGTATTCTGACCAGCCGTGGCGGCATGACCAGCCACGCGGCTGTCGTCGCGCGTGGCATGGGACGTCCGTGCGTGTCCGGTGCCGGTCACATCCGCATTGACCATAAGGTAGGGGAGATGCGGGTACTGGGCCGGACCTTCCACGCCGGTGACATGCTGACCATCGACGGTGCAACGGGCGAGGTCATGGCTGGTTCCGTGCCGACAATCCAGCCCGAACTGTCGGGTGATTTCGGCATCCTGATGGGCTGGGCCGACAAGATCCGCAGGCTGCGGGTCCGCGCGAACGCAGAGACACCGCATGATGCCCGCACGGCCCGCGAGTTCGGCGCGGAGGGTATTGGCCTCTGCCGCACCGAGCACATGTTCTTCGACGATGATCGCATCCTGGCGGTACGGGAGATGATCCTGTCGGAGAAGCTGGAAGGACGGAAGGCGGCGCTGGCGCGCATCCTGCCGATGCAGCGGGATGATTTCGTGGAACTGTTCCGCATCATGGCGGGGCTGCCGGTCACGATCCGCCTGCTGGACCCGCCGCTGCACGAGTTCCTGCCCCGGTCGGACGAGGAGATCGAAGGGGTGGCCGCCGCCATGAACGTGGAATCGGAGCAGATGCGCCGCCGCGCCGCCGAACTGCATGAATTCAACCCCATGCTGGGTCATCGCGGCTGTCGTCTCGGCATTTCCTTCCCCGAGATCTACGAGATGCAGGCCCGTGCGATCTTCGAAGCCGCCTATCTGGTGGCGAAGGAACTGGGCGAAGCGGTGACGCCGGAGATCATGATCCCGCTGGCCGCGACGCGGCAGGAGATCGATATCCTGAAGGCCCGGATCGATGAAGTCGCGACCGCCGTGCATGCGGAGCAGGGCGGCAGCCCGGTCGAGTACCTGGTCGGCACCATGATCGAACTGCCGCGCGCCGCGCTGCGCGCCGCCGACATTGCGGAATCTGCGGCCTTCTTCAGCTTCGGCACCAATGACCTGACACAGACCACGTTCGGCATCAGCCGCGATGATGCGGCGTCCTTCCTGGATGCCTACGTCGGGCAGGGCATCCTGCCGAAGGACCCCTTTGTCAGCCTGGATACGGAAGGTGTTGGCGAACTGGTCGAGATTGCCGCGGAACGTGGTCGAAAGACGCGCCCGGACATCAAGCTCGGCATCTGTGGCGAGCATGGCGGTGATCCGGCATCGATCCATTTCTGTGAGGCGGTTGCGCTGGACTATGTTTCCTGCTCGCCGTTCCGGGTGCCGATTGCCCGGCTGGCGGCGGCGCAGGCAACACTGAAGAGCGCGCCGGAGAAGGATGGCTGACAGCAAGAACCTGCTGATCGTCGCACACGCGCCGTCGCCGAATACAGCGCGGCTGCGCGATGCTCTGGTGGCCGGTGCGTCGCATGAGGATATCGATGGTGTTCAGGTGGACTGCCGTTCGCCGTTCGACACGGAGCCGGAGCATGTGCTGCGGGCGGGCGCGATCATCCTGATGACGACCGAGAACCTGGGCTACATGAGTGGTGCGCTGAAGGATTTCTTCGACCGCTGCTACTATCCGTGTCTGGAGGAAACCCAGGGTCGCCCCTTTGCACTTCTGGTGCGTGCCGGGCATGACGGGACCGGTACCTGCCGTGCCGTGGAGACCATCACGACAGGCCTGCGCTGGAAGGCGGTGCAGGACCCCCTCGTCTGTCGTGGTGACTGGGACGAGGCCTTTGTGGACCAGTGCCATGATCTGGGAATGCTGGTCGGGGCGGGGCTGGAAGCCGGGGTCTTCTGAGCCGGAACCTGTTGCAGGACTGTGACTTCTGAGGCGTTCAGTCGCTGCATCCGCACAAGCCCTTGCAGCGTAGGTATATGATGACGATGTGTCGTCGCCGTGTCCTGAACGCTTCCCGGCAGCCTGCCTGCCGATCGAATGACTGGAGAATTCCCTGATTCCGCTCACCAGCCTGACATCCAATCTGCCGGGTCGCGCGCGTATCCTGGGCGTCTGTGTGGCCCTTTTCGCGCTTGCGGCCTGTGAAACGGTTGGCCTGGATCAGATCACGGGTGGTGACGAGGCGATACAGAAGACACGTCTTGGTGACATCACCTATACCGCCGGTATCGTCGGGCTGCCTGGCGACAAGGGCCTGGACGAGGTCGCGCGCGGGGTCCTGAAGACCTTCACGCTGCAGTCCCGTGGGGTCCGCAGCACGGCAGCGCTTCAGCGCCGTGCCGATGGCGACATCAGTGAGTTGCAACGCATCCTGCGGGCCAGCGGGTATTACGATGCGGAGGTCACGGCCGAGGTCGCCGACGGCGCATCCCCCAGCGTGACCTTCAGGGCGGAACCTGGTGCGCTGTTCATGATCGGCAGCTACAGCATCGCCTTCCGCAAGAAGCGTCCGACCCTGCCGGAGGCTGCGGTGCTGGATGCCACCGCAGAGATGCCGTCCGGGGTCGTGGCCGACGGTGAGAGCATCGTGGAATCGGAAGCGCGTATCGTCACCTACCTGCAGGAAAACGGTTTCCCGCATGCCGCATTTGATTCCCGTGTCGCCAGGGCCAACAGCGAAACCAGCACACTGGACATCACGGCAACCTTCCGCAGCGGCCCGTACGTCACCTATGGCGACGTGATCATCGAAGGCGAAACGGGCATCGAAGAAGACTACCTGCGCGGCATGATCACCTGGGACAGGGATGCACCTGTCGCCCGGTCCGAACTCAACCAGTTGCAGGAGCGGATGGCGGGCACGGGACTGTTCAAGACAGTCAGCGTGCGACTGCCGGAACATGAGCCGGGGCAGAACCAGGAGGATGGCGCACAGCCCGTGACGGTGAAGGCAAGCGAGGCCAAGGCGAAGTCCATCAGCGGCAGTGTCCGCTATGACACGGACCGTGGCCCTGGTGTCCGGGCCGGTTGGCGGCACCGCAACCTGTTCGGCCGGGCGGAGGATCTGCGCACCGAACTGGACCTGTCGCTGGACGAGCAGAAGCTGTCTGCCGAACTTTCGCGCCCGCGCTACCCTTCGGCACGCTGGACGGTCTTCGAGGGTGCGGAGCTGCGCAATACCTTCGACGACGCCTTCGACGAACAGGCCGCCGAGGTGCAGGTCGGCATGCGCACGGGGCTGGAGGGCGGCTGGACCGTCAGCGGTGCGATCAAGGGCAGTATCTCGGCGACCGAGACGGATGTGGAGAGCGACACGGCATATCTGATCGGCCTGCCACTGACTGCGCGCCAGGTGCGCACCAATGATCCGCTGAACGCGACGAAGGGGCACAAGCTGTTTCTGTCCGGCACGCCCTACATGGGCCTGAACGACGGCTCACCAACCTATTTCGGTTCGGTTTCCGCCGGTGGCTCCTACTACCTGCCGGTCATCGGCAAGGACAGTCTGGTACTTGCCACCCGCGCACGTGTTTCCTCCATCCTCAGCGGTGATCTGGAGGATGTGCCGGTCAATCAGCTTCTGTTCGCAGGCGGCGGCAGCTCGGTGCGCGGCTTTGGTTTCCGCTCCATCTCCCCGGTTGATCTCGGCGACGAGACCGGCGGCCGTTTCCTGGCGGAGACCGGGCTGGAGGCACGGATCAAGGTCACGGACAGCTTCGGTTTTGTCACCTTTGTCGATGCCGGTGTCGTTGAGGAAGAACCGTTTCCCAACTTCAAGGAACGGGTGAACGTCGGCGTCGGAGGCGGCCTGCGGTACTACAGCCCCGTCGGACCGATCCGTTTCGATCTGGCCTTCCCGCTGCATCGGCGCGCAGGCGACAGCCTGTTCGAATTCTACATCAGTCTCGGGCAGGCGTTCTGATGTTGCGTCGTCTGCGCAAGATACTGCTCTGGTCGCTGGCGGTGCTGCTGACACCGGTCCTGCTGCTTCTGGTGGGCCTGTTCTGGTTCCTGGAGGTGGCGGGGGAGGATACCTGGACCGCCGCGCTGGACCAGGGTCTTGCCGCGGCAAGCACACCCGGCGAACTGGAGATCGCAGCCAGCGGCTTTCGTCGTGACGATGAAGGCGTGATCCACCTCGGCCATCTGGAGATGAGGGACGCGGAGGGCGTCTGGCTGACGCTGGATGACCTGGCACTGGACTGGGACATGGGTGCACTGTTCGGCGGTGCCCTGACGGTCGAGAGCGTGACTGTCGCGCGCGTCGATGTCAGACGTGCCCCGGCCAGTTCCACCCCGGTGGAGCCAGAGCCGGATGACCCGACTCCCCTGCTGGAATCCTTCGACTGGCCGCGTGCGCCGCTGCCGGTGCGGCTGGACCTGCTGCGTGTCGATGCATTGTCGCTGGGCGATGATCTGGTGCCGGGTGGTGCCCGTTTCTCGATCAATGGCTCGGTGCGTGACGCGGGCAAGGACCAGCGCGTCACACTGAATGTCGAACCGCTGGATCTGAAGGCGAGCTTTGCCCGCGTTGACGTGGCGCTGGACTTCGGCACGCGGGAGTCGCGGATCACCATGGCTGCCGACCTGCCGGTGCTCGCGCCATTGGCCGAGCCGCTGGGGATCACCACCGATGAACGCCTGCATCTGAATGTGGAAGGGGGCGGCCCCTTTGGTTCCGCCGCCATTGACCTGTCGCTGACTGTGGAGCGTGTCGCCGACCTGTTGCTGGGCCTGCGGCTCAGTGCCGACCCGGCGAGGGGCTGGGAACTGGATGCGGATGGCGTTGCCAACCTGCTGACGGCGGCGCCGGTGCCGACCGACCTGACCGGGGAGACGATACCGTTCCATCTGGTGGCGCGGGGGGCTGACGAAACCGAGTTGCAGCTTGCCCGTCTGGAGGTCTCCACGGCTTCTGCATCGCTCAGCACCAACGGATCGATCGATCTCGACGCCGGAACGGTCAATCTTGGCAGCACCGTGGATGTGCATCGCCATCCCGCACTGGACGCGCTGCTGGCAGGCGCGACCTTTGATGCCGCACGGATCGAAGCCGAGGTCAGCGGTGCCCTGGACAGTCCCGACCTTTCGGTTGCGGCCACCCTGCGGCAACCCGCGTTCGGCGGCATGGGGGCCGGGGCAATCGGTCTGAAGGTCACCGGAAGCCTGAAGGAAGCGGACTTCGACGGGGATGTCACTGTCGATCTGACCGAGCCATCGCTTGGCGATCCTGAACTCAATGCCCTGCTCGGGCCGTCACCGCGTCTGACGGCGCACGTGGTTGCAGGCGCGGAGCAGGCACGTGTCACCGCACTGGATCTGACCGCGGCGGCGTTTGGTCTGTCCGGCGACGTCGCGACGCCCCTGCCGGAGCCGAGGCTGGATGGAGAACTCGTGCTGCTGGTGCCGGATCTGTCGCAACTGCCAGGCGCTGATGCAGCCATCCGTCAGGGCAGCGCCCGGCTGGTGGTGACCGCGGATGGCGTGATCCCGGAAGGTGGCGGCGAGATTCGCCTGTCAGGCGGCCTCACCGGTCTCTCCTTCATTGATGAAATGATCCAGTCAGCCGTCGGACCGAGTGTGAAGCTGACAGCCACTGCACGGCCACTCGCGGCCGGTGCGGCGACGCTCGATCTCTCGGTCGCCACGGCCTCCGGTCCTGCACTGACCATGGATGCGGGTCTGGATGCAGCAGGTTCGGTGAAGGGTGATTACGGGCTGGACATGGCGGCGGTGCCGGGCGGCCTGTTGCCGGAAGGCGTTGTGGTCGAAGGCCCCGTCCGGCTGCGTGGCAAGGTCTCCGGCACGGCGGATGCCCCGCAGATGCAGGGGCGGCTGGAACTGGCCGCCGTCGGCAGCGGCGACATCAGGCTCACCGCGCCTGCGCTGGCCTATGACTTCAGTGATCTGGCCACCGATCCGTCCGGCGACCTGAGCCTTGACGGCAGGTGGGGCGAGGAAGCGCTGGATGTCGATCTGCGGCTCGCCCTGCGCAATGCCTTGCAGCAGGCGGACGTGCAGTCCCTGTCCGTGTCGCTTGCCGGGCTGAAGCTGGAAGGCAATGCCTCCGCTGACCTCGCCACCCCGAGCTATCGCGCCAATCTGACCGCAGCGAGTGATGAGCTTTCGCGGCTCGCCAGCCTGTTCGGTGTCCCGCTATCCGGTTCCATGAATGCGACCGTGGCTCTGCAGCCGGAAGGGCAGGACCACGGCGCCGAAATCGATGTGACCCTGAAACGTCTGGAAGCCGGTGACGCGGGCGCCACCGTGGCGGAAGTACATCTGGCGATGCGTCTCGCGGCACTGCTTTCGCCGACCCCCACCATGCAGGGTGATCTGACCGTGCAGGACATCCGTGCAGATGGGGCGCGGATCGAGAGGACGGAAGCCCGGATCGGTGGCACCTTCTCACGCCCGACCATCGACCTCACGGTGTCAGCCACCGAACCGGAATCTGCGCGCCTGAGCACCCGTGTCGTGGCCGACCTGAGCGGTGCGGAAGGCCCGGTGATCGATATCGAGAACCTGCGTCTCGAAAGCGATGATGCGGCCATCGAGGCCGTGCAGCCGTTCAGTGTCCGGATTGGTGAGACCATCGTGCTGTCGGGGCTGCGGCTGGGAACTTCCTTCGGCGGTGAAGTGATTGCCGATGCGCGCTACGCGCCTGATCTGCTGGACGCCACTGCGCGGATCAGCGCGCTGCCGCTGGGGCCGCTGGCTGCGATTGGTGGTGTTGCCGGGCTGCAGGGCATGCTGGCGGCCGATGTGCGTTTCGACAGTACAGCGGCGGACGAGAAGGCCAGGCTGTCGGTGCAGATCGATGACCTGCAACCCCCCGGCGACGAGATCGGTGCAAGCTTCGGCATTGCGCTTGACGCGAACTGGAACGGGCAGAGGGCGCGGGCCGGAACCCGCATTACCGGTCCCTTCGAAACGCCCCTGGTGGCGGAAGTCAGTGCGGACGTCCGACCGGGGCAGGGGACGTTCCTGCCGGAGCCTGCACCGGGCGGTGCCTTGCAGGGCAGCATCGACTGGAAGGGAAGCCTGGCAAGGCTGATGCAGTTGCTGCCGGAAGGGGATCACCTGCTGGAAGGCGCTGCCAGCGTTGCCGTGGACATTTCTGGCACCCTCGGGGCACCGGTGATGCAGGGCAGTGTAGCGATCAGCGATGGCCGCTACGAGAACCTGCTGACCGGCACGATCCTCGAGCGACTGACGCTGACCACGACCTTCGCCGACAGCGGAGAGGGTACGCTGGAGCTGTCTGCCGTCGATCCGGCGGGCGGACGTGTCAGCGGCAGCGGCACGGCGCGACTGCTGGGCGCGGATCGCATGGCCAGCGTGAAGGTCACGCTCGACAGGTTGCGCGCGGTCAGTCGGGAGGAGGCGACGATCCTCGTCTCCGGCAATACCGATGTGACCTGGGACGGCAGTCTGGTGCAGGTCGTGAACCGGACGACGATCGATGAGGGCGAAATTCGCCTCATCACCGACAACCTGCCCCCCAGTGTCGTCGATATCGAACTGGCGAGGGACAGCGATGCCTCTCCCATCAGCGATTCCGGCGAGGAACCGGTGGATGACCTTCCCGTGGCGCTGGACGTGGTGGTCGATGCGCCGGGACGGCTGTTCGTGCGTGGCCGGGGCCTCGACAGTGAATGGAGCGGCACGGTCACGGTGAAGGGCCGACTGCCGGAGCCGCAGGTGGACGTGAACATCGGTGTCGTGCGCGGCAACCTCTCCCTGCTCGGCAAGGACTTTCAGGTCTCGACGGGGGAGATCGGGCTGACCGGCGACATGCAGCCACGCTTCAACATCGCGCTGACTCGCCAGAGTGGCGACCTGGAAGGCACGATCAGCATTTCAGGCAGCCCCGCGAAACCGGAGATTGCCTTGTCCTCGACTCCCGAACTGCCGGAGGATGAGGTACTGCCGCGCCTGCTGTTCGACAAGTCAGCGCAGTCCATGAGCCCGCTGGAGGCGATCCAGCTTGCGCAGAGCATCAATACCCTGACCAATGGCGGTAGCGGGGCCACCGACAAACTGCGGGAGGCCGTGGGTCTTGACGTCCTGCGGGTAGAGGAAGGTGCCGACCCGGATTCCTCCGGCTCCGTCGCGGTCGGCCGGTACGTGCGTGAAGGCGTTTACGTCGGCGCGAAGCAGTCGCTGGATTCCGAGGCTGGCAGTGTTGTCGTGGAGATCGATGTGCTGCCAAACCTGAAGGTCGACGCGGAGGTCGGTCGTGGCGGTGGCGGCAGCACTGGCCTGACATGGGAACGGCGCTATTGAGCCATCCACGAAAAAGGTTCCGCTGATCCAGAAACCAGTGATCCGAACCCTGCCACGCGGCGTAACAGGTTCAGAGTTGCCTGCAGTTCAGTACATCAGGCAACCGGTCTCCCCAAGACCATGACTGGTGCGGGGGGCATGTCTCTCCCTCCCCCTCGCGACATGCCCCCCGTCCCCCTTTCGAAATTCCCTCCCGGAACTGGACCCGACCCTTTCGCCGCGCGATGATGGTCTGATCAATCAGTCAATTCGGGGCAGGGGAATACCGCGATGAAATACGTACGTCTGGGCAATACGGGTCTGAAGGTCAGCCGTCTCTGTCTTGGTTGCATGACCTATGGTGATCCGTCGAAGGGCAACCATAGCTGGGTGCTGCGTGAAGATGAGTCCATGCCGTTCTTCAGGGAGGCCTGGGAAGCAGGCATCAACTTCTTCGATACCGCCGACATGTACTCGCTGGGCGCGTCGGAGGAAGTGACGGGGCGGGCGCTGAAACAGCTCGGATCCCGTGACACGCAGGTGATCGCGACCAAGGTCTTCAACCCGATGAGCGATGATCGCAACGACCGGGGCCTGTCGCGCAAGCACATCATGAAGAGCATCGACGGCAGCCTGAAACGGCTCGGCACCGACCACGTCGATCTCTACCAGATACACCGCTTCGACTACCACAGCCCCATCGAGGAGACGATGGAGGCGCTGCATGACTGCGTGAAGGCCGGCAAGGTCCGCTATATCGGTGCCTCGTCCATGTGGGCGCGCCAGTTCATCCGGATGCAGCATGTGGCGGAGATGAATGGCTGGACGAAGTTCGTGTCCATGCAGAACTTCTACAATGCGGTCTATCGGGAAGAGGAGCGGGAGATGATCCCGTTCTGTCAGGAAACCGGTGTCGGCCTGATTCCATGGAGCCCGATGGGGCGTGGCTTCCTGACCCGGCGGCACACGGAAAGGACCATGGGTGACACGGCGCGGGCAACGTCCGATCCGGTGGCGGCCCGCGTCTTCGGGCGTGACGAGGACTATGCCGTGGCCGACGCGGTCGGCGATGTTGCCGATGCGCGCGGCGTGCCCATGGCCCAGGTGGCGCTGGCCTTCGTGCTGGCCAACCCGGCGATCACGTCTCCGATCATCGGTGCCTCCAAGCCCGGCCACATGGCGGACGCGCTGGCGGCACTCTCGCTGGAACTGACCGGGGATGAAATGAAGGTGATCCGTGATTCCTATCGCCCCAACGACGTGAAGGGACACCAGTGATCGACATCGACCGTTGCCGGGCGGAGACGCCGGGCGTGGCCAAGGTGCTGCACTTCAACAATGCGGGCGCGGGGCTGATGCCCGCGCCCGTGTTGCAGTCGGTGAAGGATCATCTGGATCTGGAGGCCGGTATCGGCGGCTACGAGGCGGCGGATCGCGCGCGTTCATCCATCACCAGGACCTACCAGGCCATTGCCCGCTACCTGAACTGCGATGCAGGTGATGTTGCCGTCATGGAGAACGCGACGGTGGCCTGGAACCAGGCGTTCTTCGCCATTGCTGACCGCATGAAGCCCGGTGACCGGATCCTGACGGCGGAGGCGGAGTATGCCTCCAACTACCTGACCTACCTGAAGGTTGCGGCGCAGAAGGGCGTCACGGTCGAGGTGGTGCCGAGTGATGCGGACGGGGTGCTGGATGTGGCGACGCTGTCGCGGATGCTGGACGGCGGCGGGGTTGCGCTGGTTGCGGTGACGCACGTCCCCACCAATGGCGGTCTGGTCAATCCGGCAGCGGAGATCGGCAGGCTGACCCGCGCGGCGGGTGTCCCCTATCTGCTGGACGCCTGCCAGTCGGCAGGGCAGCGGGTGCTGGATGTGCAGCAGATCGGCTGTGATTTCCTGACAGCAACCGGGCGGAAATACCTGCGCGGACCCCGCGGGACCGGCTTCCTCTATGCGAGGCCCGAGGCCGTCGCGCGGTTCGAGCCGCCGGTGATCGACCTGCATTCGGCCTCCTGGACGGGGCGCGATTCGCTGGAATGGCAATCCGGTGCCCGGCGCTTCGAGAACTGGGAGTTCAACGAGGCAGGGCGTATCGGACTGGGCATCGCGGTCGACTACATGCTGGATGTCGGAATTGCGGATATCGAGGTGCGGGTTTCGCGGCTGGCCGAACAGCTTTGCGCGCAACTGGCCGAGATCGCCGGTGTGCGGGTTCTCGACCTGGGGCGGGAGCGCTGCGGGATCACCACCTTCACGGTTCACGGCATGGATCCGCTGGCGGTGAAACAGGCGCTCGCCGCCCGACAGATGAATGTCACCACCAGCACGCCGAACAGCACGCGGATCGACATGGAACGACGACAGATCAGCGGACTCGTCCGCGCCTCCGTTCACTACTACAATACGGAGGTGGAGATTGACCGTTTCGTCGAGGCGGTCGCGGAGGAAACCGGGAGGCAACAATGACACCCAAGGAACGGGCAGCGGCGCGCGAGAACGCCGTCAGGGCCGCCATGATGCTGGTGCGCGCGATAGAGGTCGCGCAAGGGGTCACGCGCCAGTCCATCGCCGACATGCGCGATGTGCTGATCGAACTGGCGAAGCGCCGGGACCTGTTTCCGCTGGAGGACTTTCCGCCACCGGAGGCGACAACGGAGCGCAAGAACGCGCTCTATCGCCTTTCGGAGGATGCGGACCACCGTTTCGCGCTCTATGCGCAGCTTTCCATGGGCGGCACCAATTCCCCGGCACACGATCACACCACCTGGGCGGTGATCGTGGGTATGGAGGGCAAGGAACTGAACCGCCTCTATGATCCCGCCGATGAAGGTGGCGTGGTGGAGAAGGACCAGTTCGTCGTCGAGGCCGGGACCGGGCTGGCGCTGATGCCGGACGACCTGCATTCGATCCATATCGACGGCTCCGAACCGGTGCTGAATTTCCACATGTACGGGCTGGCGCTGGAGCAACTCGAACATCGCCGCTACTACAAGCCCGAGACCGGGGAGTGGAAGCATTTCCCCGCCTCCGAAGGCATTCGCGACCTGCCGATACCGGCATGAAGAGCCTGACCGCACCGGAACTGCGAAAACGTCTGACCGATGGTCAGGAAATCGCCCTGATCGACGTGCGGGAGGAAGGTGCCTTTTCCAGGGAGCACCTGTTCCTGGCGGCTTGCATCCCGTTGAGCCATCTGGAGTTCCGGGCGCCGCGCATGGTGCCGCGCCGGACCGTGCCAGTGGTGGTGACGGACCATGGCCCGTCGGACAAGGGGCTGGCAGAACGCGGCGCTGCCCGTCTCGCGGAAATGGGGTACACCGATGTTTCCGTGCTGGTCGGCGGCACGGCGGGCTGGCGAGCGGAGGGCTACGAGGTCTTCTCCGGCGTCAATGTCCCCTCCAAGGCGTTCGGCGAATTTGTCGAGCATCACTACGACACGCCGCGAATCGAAGCGGCGGAGCTTCAGCGGCTGAAGGATAGCGGCACGGACCTCGTCATTCTCGACAGCCGCCCGATGCCCGAATTCAACCGCATGTCGATCCCTGGCGGCGTCGACTGTCCGGGGGCGGAACTGGTCTATCGTGTCAACACTCTGGCACCTGATCCGAACACCACCGTGGTGGTCAATTGCGCTGGCCGCACCCGTTCCATCATCGGCAGCCAGTCGCTGATCAATGCCGGCATTCCGAACCCGGTCATGGCGCTGAAGGACGGCACCATGGGCTGGCAGCTGGCGGGACTGACCTGCGCCACCGGCGAGACCGAACATGCGCCACAGCCGGAAGGCGAGGCGCTGCAGGCCGCGAAGGACCGTGCCGCGCATGTCGCCGACCGCTTCGGTGTGCGCCGGACGGACAGCGCCACGGTTTCCCGCTGGCAGGCCGAGCCAGACCGCACCACCTGCCTGCTGGACGTGCGCACGGTGCAGGAGTTCGAGGCCGGTCACTGGCCCGGCGCCTATCATGCACCCGGCGGGCAACTGGTGCAGGCGACCGATGAATATGTCGCCACCCGCAACGCCCGCATCGTGCTGGCGGATGCGGAGGATGGCGTCCGTGCCACCATGACCGCGTCGTGGCTGATCCAGCTCGGCTGGACCGACGTGCATGTGCTGGCCGAACAGCCGACCGCGCCGGAGGTCGGGCCGGTGGATCTGGAACCGGCCCTGTTTCGCCCGGCGGAGACACTTTCGGTCGCCGAGATGCAGGCCGTCATCGACTCAGGCGAACCGGCAGCGGTGGTTGACCTGACGGAGAGCCTGACCTTCCGCAAGGGACACATTCCGGGCGCCTACTGGACCGTTCGTTCACGTCTGACGGAGAGCATGGTGGCGCTGGCGCATGCCGGGCTGATCCTGCTGACCTCCCCTGACGGCCAACTGGCCCATTACGCAGCGCACGAACTGCGCGCCGCGCGACCGGATCTGGTCGTTCGCGTCCTCGCAGGCGGAACTGCCGCCTGGGTCGCCGCCGGTCAGCCCATGGAGTCCGGCCTCGACCGCGCCCTTACCGACACCGACGACGTCTGGTGGAAACCCTATGATCATCAGGGCGGCGTCCGGCAGGCGATGGAAGACTATCTGACCTGGGAAGTCGGCCTGGTCGAGCAGGTCAATCGCGATGGGTTGGTTGAGTTCAGACGCTTCGATTGAACCATTGAGAAGCGAACCGTTCTGGCAGTTGTATACTAGAGAAAGTACCTCACTCTCCCCGCATCAATACTTGTTAGTCGGCTTCTTGCCACCGCCCGCCGAATTGCTAGGCTTGTGCGGCTTCGGAGGCGTCTCCAGCATGCGCTTGAGTACCCCGTCCCGAAGTCGTGCGACCGCGTCTTCATCGTGCCCGCTTTGATCTAGAGGAATATTTGTTATGTCGGCCGTCATTTTCTCTACCAAAGATGACAAGCATAGAATTGGCACAGAACTCTCCATGCACGAAATGGCTGCGATTGGCTTTGTGACTGTCTCATGGGCGCAACTCGAACATCTCATGCTCCAGAAAACGGCGGAATTGTGCGAAGAGGCGGGAATTCCACTCCATGCGCATGCAACTTCCTTGTCATTCAAGAAACGAATGCGCGCCCTTCGCGACCTCGCTAAACAGGTCATCGCCAATGATGACACAAGAATGGCTCTGCTTGACCTATTGACACAAATCGGCGGAGCCGAACGGAGTCGCAATCGGATAACGCACGGATTGTGGGATTGGCTCCCATCAAACCCCGACAAACTTCAAGCCTCTAGCTACCGACGCCCTTATGATTTTGAGGAGCCATTCGATTTCAAGAAACTCATCGCTCTTGCCGAAAGAATCGGCCAGATTAACTTTCGGCTAGCCTATTCTGGCGGGAAGGACGAGGCGATGGAAGAGATTGCTGAATCTCGCGCGCAGCGTGGGGGGCACGTTAGCAGGCTAGGGATGCAGCTTCTTCAGGGCAAAGATATTTCAGACCTTCATCCCGATCTCGCCACCGCTCCAACACGCAAGCGATCTCCACGCAAATAGCCACAAATACCCTGCGCCCAAAATCGTCTGAGTCAAAATCCGCGCTGGCTCGTCGGTTCTCAGATGGTGACGCCATCCTGCTTCCCCACGCATATAGTTGCCAAGCGGGCAAGTGCTGCAATCAAGCAGTGGACCAACCTAGTATCCGAACATGTGATCCAGGCTGAAGGCGATGCCGGGGCGAAGCAGGCCGTGGAAGCCGAACAGGCGGCAGGTGGTGTCGCGGATCTGGACGTAGGCGTCCGGACCGGCGGCCTTCAGGTCGGCGGCGTCGAAGGTCTCTGACACGCGCCAGTGGCGGGAGCCGCCGCAGGGGATCGCGATGCGCTTCGTCACCAGCATTTCGCCCGCGCCGCTGAACAGGTTCAGGTCGGTGCTGGACTCCGGCGCCCAGGGCAGGGATGCGGGGTAGAGCAGGTGACACATGGCATCCGCCGTCTCGCCGCCCAGCCGCAGGAACAGCCGTGTCGAAAGGCCTGGCGGGCGCCCTGAATAGGACTGCGGCTCGTCACGGAAGATCAGCGGCATGTTGAACATGTGCGCGCCGAAGATGGTCTCGGCGCGATGGCCGCTGGCTCGCTGCTCGATCCGGGCCAGGGCATGCAGCCAGCCATCTGCTTCGCCACCGTCGCGAAAGTCGTAGAGGAATTCCACGTGACCGGTGCCGGAGGGCAGTTCGGCGGCGGCTTCCTTCATCCAGGCATCGACATCGATGGCAATGGAGTCCCTGCGCGCGACCCGGCCCAGGAATTTTTCGGCGACGCAGGTGCCATTGGCGTCGATCAGGTCGACCCGGATCGGCAGTTCCATCTGGGTATCGGCCATTGGCGTCGGCAGGCAGAAGGTCTGGAACTCCTCCACCGGCAGCACCGGCAGGGGCATGATGTAGCCCTTGCCGAACAGGGGAGCGTTCTCCCGGATTTCGGGATCCGGTTTCAGGTCAACCCGTTCCACGTTGGCATGGGCGATACGGCGACGGCCCGAGGCGCGCTGGATCACTTCATAGCGCGGGCGGACGAAGTATCGCCCGGCCTGCAGTTCGATCTGATCGGGGAAGCGGGCATCGGGCAGCATGTCACCGACATTGACCGCGACAGTCCCGAACGGGGGCACGCTCTCGTCATATGTCGTGACATCCTGGCCACCGACCAGGTTGAAACCGATGACTCCGGCGGGAATCTCGATCGGGTGGCTGTTCTGCACCCAGAGGATCAGATCCTCGTTCTCGTCCGGGGCAGGCACGCCGGCATAGAGGTCGGCGGGCCAGGCATTGGCGTCGTGGGTACAGCTCAACTGCTCCGCCGCATCGCCATAGACGTCCAGCGCGTACTTGACGATCTCGTGCCCCTTGATGCGTACCGCATGCATGAACAGGGTGCCTGCGAAATCATCCAGGCCAAAGCGTTGCCGCACTTCGGCACTGTCGATGGTGATGGTCTCGAACGGGCGTGTAAGGGGTTCTTCCCACTCCGCCAGGGTCGTGCCATCGCCGCCGATCAGACGACACCAGAGCGCCGGATCCTTGGCCCCGTAGCCGGACCAGTAGTTGGCGGTGACGATGCGGGTATGAAGGCCGTCACCGTCGCGCAGGAAGCCGAAGTTGGTGGCGAAGTTCAGCGCGTCCACATAGGCCTTCGGCTGCGACAGCATGGTCTCGGGTAGCCTGAGTGGGTCCAGCGTCTCGATACGCTTGCCGGTGGGCATGATGTGTTTCAGGTGCTGCAGGAAGCCGTCGCCATCGAAGGCCGTGATCAGCAGCGTATCGAAATCAAGGCCGATCTCCGTCACCGGACGCGCGGTCAGGCCGAAGGCTTCGCGGCCCACATGCTCGATCTGCTGTACCAGATAGGCGACGGGCGACAGCCCGGCCAGGTCGTGAAACACGTCCACCGTCTCCGCGTCGCCCAGCGGATCATAGATCGCGATCCGGCCCGCATCGGCCAGCGCCACACGCCAGCCCTTCGCAAGATCGGCGGTGATCGGGTGGCCCAGCGCCTTGAACAGGGTCAGGCCACCGGAATTGTTGCCGGGGCGCCAGCCCGCGCGGTGGTCCGCATTGCGGAACGTCTGGATGTTGAGGGTCATGGTCGGACCTATCGCATGCTGCTTGCGCGACTGGCAAACGGGTTGAAACGTTTCAGCCTGGCGGAGACGCGGTGTCGCGCCTTCTCCTTGTCGGCGACCGCCTGGCTGGTCACCCAGTTGATCTGGATGGACCGCCGGGTACCCTCGAACGGTTCATGGCCGTGCCAGGAGTTGTCGGCGCGCCTGAAGATCAGCAGGTTGCCCGACGAGGGCTCGATCTCCTCCGCGAAATCGTTCAGGTCGGTGCCGGAACGGAGCACGCGCAATCGCCCGCCCTCAGCCTGCCAGGGCGGATTGAGATAGATCAGGACGGTGATCAGTTTGGTCTTCGAGTCCGTGTGGATCTGCCCGTCCTTGCGCTGGGCCGCACCGCGCACGGTGCAGGTCATCGGACGGTCGGTCAGATCAATGTCGAACTTCTCGGCGATGGCATCGCGGAAATCGTCGCGCGCCAGTCGCTCCAGCAGTTCGGCGAACCGGGGACCGTAGTCCAGTTCCTCTGCGGGAAAGGACCCCGGCAGATCCAGATCGGGGAAGTCTTCGGCAATGGACTCGAGCATGTCGACGGGGACGAAGTTCTCCACCGTCACGTAGCTGTAGGGGGCGGTCTTCAGCGGGGTTTCCCGCAACCTCTCCATCTCGATCCGGGTCATCGGACCGTATCCTCCTGGCTCATGCCGACCGTTCAGCGAGCCTGTCCCGCACGGCCTTGGCGACCATCGCGGTATCATCCAGCGGGGGGTAAGTCCAGTTTTCCAGCCTTCCCCGAAAGGGCCGGGTCAGTCCGTCGCGGCTCAGGGCATCGTGAAAACGGGCGAACTTCGCATTGCCGCCTTCCAGATCGACCACGAAGACCGGCTTTCCGGTGGCGCAGGCCTCCGAGACCATGTTGACGGAATCGCCGGTCACGACCACGGCATCCGCCAGCCCCAGCCAGCCGAGGTAGGGGTTGTCGCCCTGACCGTCGTGCCAGAGGTGCGGCAGCCCGTGCAGCATCGTCCGCAACCGTTGCCCGAGTGCTGCATCTGTCCGGCGGGAGGGGGTGACCAGCAATCCGGCACCGGTCTCTGCCACCAGCTGTCGCAGATGCGCGCCAAGTTGGTCGATCACGGCCTCCGTCATGCGGAAGACGCCGTTGTCCCCGCCGAGGGAGACCATGACATGCGGCCCGGGCAGGTCGCCGAGACCGGTCCTGAAACGCGCCGCCTCCTCCGCCAGCCGCGCGGGGCTCACACGCCCCAGCGCGCCATGGGTCTGGATCACGTTGGGACCGGACAGGCGGTCATGGCGGGGGGCCACGACCATGTCGAAGTGGCTCGGTGAAACACCGGGGTTCTGGATCTGCACGCAGAACGTCGCGCCGCCCGAACGGCGGCGGATCGCCATGGCCGGGGCCACGGTCTGACGCCCGGTCGCGATCAGCAGATCCGGCCAGGGCGGGGTGAGCGGGGCCGAGTCCGCCGCCAGCGACTTCAGCGGTGCGAACCACAGTTGCGGCGGCAGGCTGCGCCAGGGCTGGCGGATCGAAAGCTGCCGCAGGGATGGTGTGACACCAAGCGCCTCCGCCAGGCCAAGGCACTGGTTCACCATGCCCTGCTTGCCGTCGGTCAGCACCCAGGTCTCGGGCCGGAAATCGGCGTTCTCGCGTGTCATCCTGACCCTCGTCCAGAAACGAAAACGCCGGAGCCAGCATGACTGGCCCCGGCGCTCCACCGACGCCGAGGCGCCGGGATCTTCGTCAGCGATGTGGTCGAAGGGAAATCCCTTACGACTGGTCGCCTTCGTTCTCGCCACCTTCCATGCGGGCCTTCAGGGCTGCACCGAGGATGTCGCCGAGGCTCGCGCCGGAATCGGAGGAACCGAAGTTGGCAACGGCTTCCTTCTCTTCCGCGAACTCCAGCGCCTTGACCGACAGGTTGACCCGGCGGGTCTTGTTGTCGACGCTGATGATGTTCGCATCGATCTTGTCACCCACCGCATAACGGTCGGGACGCTGCTCGGAGCGATCACGGCTGAGGTCGTTCTTGCGAATGAAGCCCGGCAGACCGGTCGAGGTCTCGACTTCCAGCCCGGCTTCCATGACACGCACGACGGAGCAGGTGACGGTCTCGCCACGCTTCATCGACTTGGCATCGGCAAACGGATCGTTGTCGATCTGCTTGACGCCCAGGCTGATGCGCTCCTTGTCGATGTCCACGTCCAGAACCACGGCACGGACCATGTCGCCCTTGTCGTACTCGTTCATGGCCTGCTCGCCCGGGATATCCCAGGACAGGTCGGACATGTGGACCATGCCATCGATCTCTTCTTCCAGGCCGACGAACAGACCGAACTCGGTCTTGTTCTTGATCTCGCCCTCGACGATCGTGCCCTTCGGGTGGCTGGCGGCAAAGGCATCCCACGGATTGTCCATGGTCTGCTTCAGGCCAAGGCTGATACGGCGCTTGTCCGGATCGACCTCCAGTACCTGCACGGAGACTTCCTGGCTGGTGGAGACGATCTTGCCCGGATGGATGTTCTTCTTGGTCCAGGACATCTCGGAGATGTGGATCAGACCCTCGACACCCGGCTCCAGCTCCACGAACGCACCATAGTCGGTGATGTTCGTGACGCGACCGTCGAAGCGGACGCTGACCGGATACTTGGCGGCAACGCCGTCCCACGGATCCGTCTGCAGCTGCTTCATGCCCAGGCTGATGCGCTGGGTTTCCTTGTTCACCTTGATCACCTGGACCTTGATGGTCTCGCCGATCGTCAGCACCTCGCTCGGGTGGTTGACGCGACGCCAGGAAATGTCGGTGACATGCAGCAGGCCGTCGATACCGCCCAGGTCAACGAACGCACCGTAATCGGTGATGTTCTTGACCACGCCGTCGCAGACCATGCCCTCTTCCAGGCGCTGGATCAGCTCGCTGCGGGCTTCCGCACGGGTCTCTTCCAGAACGGCGCGGCGCGACACCACGATGTTGCCGCGGCGGCGATCCATCTTCAGGATCTGGAACGGCTGCGGTGTGCCCATCAGCGGGGTCACGTCGCGGATCGGGCGAATGTCCACCTGGCTGCCTGGCAGGAACGCCACGGCGCCGGACAGATCGACCGTGAAGCCACCCTTGACGCGACCGAAGATCATGCCCTCGACACGTTCGTTGACCTCGTAGGATTTCTCCAGCTTGGCCCAGGCTTCCTCGCGGCGGGCCTTGTCGCGGCTGATGACGGCTTCGTGCATGCCGTTCTCGATCCGCTCCAGATAGACCTCGACCTCGTCACCGACCTTCACTTCGGCGGGACGGCCACCGACCTGGAATTCCTTCAGCGGAACCCGGCCTTCGGTCTTCAGGCCGACGTCAACGACGACAAAGTCGTGCTCGACGGCCAGGATGGTTCCGCGAATGACGGAGCCTTCAAGATTGCTTTCGGAGCCATAGGTTTCGTCCAGGAGGGCGGCAAAGTCCTCCCGTCCCGGGAACTGCTCGGCAGCTCCGACGGATACGTCGCTCATATAGTGATTTCCTTTCTCGCGGCCCTTCGCTTGGATTTGCC
>BQJF01000041.1 GCA_021604565.1 Minwuia thermotolerans
CCAGATGAAGGTACTCGTCGCTGTCAAGCGCGTGGTCGACTACAACGTGAAGGTGCGGGTGAAAGCCGACCAGAGCGGTGTCGATCTCGCCAATGTCAAGATGTCCATGAACCCGTTCGACGAGATCGCGGTCGAGGAAGCAGTGCGGCTGAAGGAAGCCGGCACCGCGACCGAGGTCATTGCGGTCTCCATCGGCGTTCAGCAGGCGCAGGAAACCATCCGTACCGCGCTTGCCATGGGTGCTGATCGCGGCATCCTCATCAAGTCCGACGAAGAAGTGCAGCCGCTGGCCGTGGCCAAGCTGCTGAAGGCTGTCTGCGAGGAAGAGAAGCCTGACCTGGTGATCCTGGGCAAGCAGGCGATTGATGACGACTCCAACCAGACCGGCCAGATGCTGTCGGCGCTGCTGGGCTGGAGCCAGGGCACCTTTGCCTCCGAAGTGAAGATCGACGGCGACCATGCCAACGTGACGCGCGAAGTCGATGGCGGCCTGATGACGGTCAAGGTGAAGATGCCGATGATCGTCACCACGGACCTGCGCCTGAACGAACCGCGCTATGCCAGCCTGCCGAACATCATGAAGGCGAAGAAGAAGCCGATCGACATGAAGGACGCGGCTGATCTGGGCGTCGATATCGCGCCACGCCTGACGACCGTCAAGGTTACCGAGCCGCCGAAGCGTCAGGGCGGCATCAAGGTCGAGAGCATCGCGCAGCTGGTCGACAAGCTGAAGAACGAAGCGGGGGTGATCTGATGGGCATTCTGGTAGTTGCAGATCATGACAATGCGGCACTGAACCCGGCGACCCTGTCGGCAGTGACCGCGGCAACCGAAATGGGCGGCGACGTGCATGTGCTGGTCGCGGGCAGCGGTGCCGGCGCCGTGGCAGCGGAGGCCGCGAAGGTCGCCGGTGTCGCCAAGGTGCTGCACGCCGACGGCGCGCATCTGGAGCATCAGCTGGCAGAGCCGGTGGCGGCCCTGATCGCCGGTCTTGCAGGCGATTACAGCCACATCGTTGCCGCCGCCACGACCTCCACCAAGAACATCTTCCCGCGCGTCGCGGCCCTGCTGGACACCCAGCAGATCTCCGAGATCATCGCGGTGGAGAGCGCCGATACCTTCGTGCGCCCGATCTATGCCGGCAACGCCCTGGCGACCGTGCAGTCGAGTGACGAGACCAGGGTCATCACCGTGCGCCCGACCAATTTCGCCAAGGCGGAAGCGGAAGGCGGCTCGGCCGATGTCTCGGAAGTGGGCGCAGGCGAGGACTCGGGTCTTTCGAGCTATGTCGGGGCCGAGCTTTCCAAGTCGGATCGCCCGGAACTGGCTGCGGCGAAGATCGTCATCTCCGGCGGCCGCGGCATGCAGAACGGCGACAACTTCGAGATGCTCTACAAGGTGGCCGACAAGCTGGGCGCCGCCGTCGGTGCCAGCCGCGCCGCAGTGGACGCCGGATTCGTGCCCAACGACATGCAGGTCGGTCAGACCGGCAAGGTCGTGGCACCCGAGCTTTATGTCGCCGTGGGTATTTCCGGTGCCATCCAGCATCTGGCCGGCATGAAGGACTCCAAGGTCATCGTCGCCATCAACAAGGATGAGGAAGCACCGATCTTCCAGGTTGCCGACTACGGCCTGGTGGCCGACCTCTTCCAGGCGGTGCCGGAGCTCGAGCAGGCCCTCTGATCCAACGACGACCGGGTCGGCATGTTGCGCATGCCGCTGTGTGCCGACCCGTTTTCCCTTTCCAGTTCCTGACAGATGGATGACAGCCGGATGAGTGACTCCTTTGAAATCCGCTCGGTCGGTGTGATCGGCGCTGGCCAGATGGGCAACGGCATCGCGCATGTCTGTGCCCTTGCAGGCTATGACGTGATCATGAACGACATCAGTCAGGACCGGCTGGATGAAGCGATGGAGACCATCGACGGCAACCTGGCGCGCCAGGCCGGTCGTGGCCGCATCTCCGAAGATGATCGCCAGTCCACCCTGCGCCGCATCGTCCCTTCGACGGATCTCGCCCTGGTCGGCAAGTCCGATCTGGTGATCGAGGCCGCGACCGAGGACGAGGCGCTGAAGAAGCTCATCTTCCAGGGCCTGACAGAGCACCTGGGCGAGCAGACGCTGATCGCCTCCAACACCTCATCGATCTCCATCACCCGTCTGGCCGCCACGACCGACCGGCCGGAGCGGTTCATGGGCATGCATTTCATGAACCCGGTGCCGGCGATGAAGCTGGTGGAACTGATTCGCGGCATCGCGACGGAAGACGCGACCTTCAACGCAGTGCGCGAGGTCGTCGTTCGCCTGGACAAGACCGCGACTGCGGCGGAAGACTTCCCGGCCTTCATCGTCAACCGCATCCTGCTGCCGATGGTCAATGAGGCCGTCTACACGCTGTACGAAGGTGTCGGCTCCGTCGATGCCATCGACACGGCCATGAAGCTGGGCGCGAACCACCCGATGGGGCCGCTGGAACTGGCCGACTTCATCGGACTGGATACCTGCCTTGCCGTCATGCAGGTGCTCTATGACGGGCTGGCCGATTCCAAGTACCGTCCGTGCCCGCTGCTGGTGAAGTACGTCGAGGCCGGCTGGCTCGGCAAGAAGACCAACCGCGGCTTCTACGACTACCGCGGCGACGTCCCCGTCCCGACCCGGTAACGCCCGATAACAGAATTGCCCGAACAAGAAAGGGGCAGCCCGGCCGACACGGCCAGGCTGCCCCTTTTTCATTGATCGCCGACCCGCCCCAGGAGAAGCGCGGGTCGACAGTCGTCCTACTGCGGGACGCTGCCCTCGATCCCCTCGACATAGAAGTTCATGCCCAGCAGGTCGCCGTCAGGGGCGGTCTCGCCTGCCTTCAGCCAGACAGATCCATCCTGACGGTTCAGCGGACCGGTGAAGGGATGCAGGGTGCCGGCAGCGATGGCCTTGCGGGCTGCCTCTGCCTCTGCCACCACGTCGGCAGGCAGATTGGCGTTGTAGGGGGCCAGCGCAACCATGCCGGTGCTGAAACCGCCCCAGGTGTCTTCCGACTTCCACTCACCATCCAGCGCCGCCTTGACGCGGGCGACGTAATAGGGGGTCCAGTTGTCGATGATCGCGGTCATCTGGGCCGTGGGGCCGAAGCGGGACATGTCGGAAGCCTGACCGAAGGCGCGGATGCCTGCATCTTCCGCGATCTTCATCGCTGCCGGCGAATCCGTGTGCTGCATCAGGATGTCAGCGCCCTGGTCGATCAGGGCCCGTGCGGCGTCGGCTTCCTTGCCCGGATCGAACCAGGTGTTCACCCAGATCACCTTGAACTGCACCTCGGGATTGACGCTGCGCGCCGCCAGGAAGGCCGCGTTGATGCCGCGCACCACTTCCGGGATCGGGAAGGAAGCGACATAGCCGACCGTGTTCGTTGTGGTCATCCGACCGGCGATCAGGCCCAGAATGTGACGTCCCTCGTAGAAGCGGGAGGAATAGGTGGCGACATTGCCCGCACGCTTGAAGCCGGTGGCGTGTTCGAACTTCACCTTGCCGAAGGTCTTGGCCACCTTCACCGTCGGGTTCATGAAGCCGAACGATGTGGTGAAGACCATGTCGTTGCCGTTCTGGGCCAGTTGACGGATCACGCGCTCCGCATCGGGGCCGTCGGAAACGCTCTCGACGAAGCTGGTCTCGACCCGGTCACCGAAGGCTTCCTCGATTGCCTTGCGGCCCTCATCATGCTCGTAGCTCCAGCCGAGATCGCCAACCGGACAGCAGTAGACGAAGCCGATCTTCAGCTTCTCCTCCGCCTTGGCCACGCCGCCGATTGCCAGAGCCGCGACCGCTGCCGCGATCCCGACCGTCATCGTCCTGAACAGTTTCATGCCTTGATACCCCTGTAACTTGCCTGACACTCAGGTAGCACCAGATGGTCGTCACGTCACGACCCGCATTGCCCGACACCGGGTGATCAGCGATAAGGTCAGCAGAAACTTCAACAGGAGGGACGACCATGGCAGGCAAGATCGACGCACGGCTGAAGGAACTGGGGATCGAGCTGCCGCAGGCAGCATCACCCGCGGCAAACTATGTGCCCTATGCTGTCAGCGGCAATCTGGTCTTCGTCGCCGGGCAGGTCCCGTTCTGGAACGGCGAACTGAAGTATATCGGTCGCCTGGGCGACGATACCGACATCGAGACCGGACAGGCGGCGGCCCGCACCTGCGCCCTGAACATCATCGCCCAGGTACGTGCGGCCTGCGGCGGTGATCTGGACCGCGTGAAGCGGATCGTGAAGATCGGCGTCTTTATCAACTCGACACCGGAATTCAACAAGCAGCCGGTCGTGGCAAACGGCGCATCCGACCTGCTGGTGGAGATCTTCGGTGACGCCGGGCGTCACGCCCGGTTCGCTGTCGGCAGCAACGTCCTGCCCATGGGCGTCGCAGTCGAGATCGATGCGGTCGTGGAAATTGAATGAACCCTGCTGACTGGCTGACGACCCGTCCCCTGGCCCATCGCGGCCTGCACCATCCCGGCAGTTCGTGTCCCGAGAACAGCATGGCCGCCCTGGCGGCAGCGCGACGGGCCGGGTTCGGCGCGGAAATCGATGTGCAACTGTCCGCTGACGGTGAGGTCATGGTGTTCCATGACCGGCGGCTGCTGCGCCTGACAGGTGTGCGGGGGCGGCTTGCCGACCGGCGCGCAGGAGACCTGTCCCGCCTACGACTGAAGGGTGGCCAACAAACCATTCCGATCCTGCGACAGGTGCTGCGGGCATTCAGCGACCTGCCCCTGCTGATCGAACTGAAGATGGCGGAGGATGGCCGCACCGATCTCGCCCCGGCGGTGGCCGACCTGCTGGCCGGACACCCGGGTCCCGTGGCCGTGCAGAGCTTCGATCCGGCACTTGTGGGCTGGTTTGCTGAGAACCGTCCAACGGTCCGCCGTGGGCTCATCGCCTATCAGAACCGCAACTTCGGCCACAAGGTCGTGGAACCACGGTTCCGGCCGGAATTCCTGGAGCTGGCGCAGCCCGATTTCCTCGCCTGGGATGTGCACAGCCTTCCGGTCACCTCTCGGCTGACCGGCAACCTGCCGGTTCTCACATGGACCGTCCGTAGCCTGCGTGATCGCCGCCGGGCCGCGCAGCACGCAACCAACATCATCTTCGAGGGCTGGCAGCCGCGTCATCCGTGACCACCAGTTCCAGTCGCGGCCACATATCGAGCCAGCCTTTCGAGCGGACTCGCGAAAGATATGTCTGCCGCTTCCTGAGTCCTGCCTCCGTGGGGGCCACCCGCAGGGCGAACAGATCGGCCGTGCCGAAGGGCGCGAGCAGGTCAAGCCGTCCGTCAGCCGACTGCCGCACCCCGATCGCCGTCGCGGTTTCCAGCCAGCAGGACATGGCATGCAGGGTGCTCCCATAGGGCGGATCACCGTTGCCGACATGCATCCGCGCCTGATTGCGCACAGACCAGGGCTGACCGGGCATGGCCAGGGAGAGCCAGGTCTGCAGCCTGTCTTCCCTGACGCGCGAGAGATCATCCGGGTCGAAGAAGAGCACGTCGATATCGTTCAGCGGGGTCGGTTCCGTCCGGCCATGCAGGTGATCCCAGACCAGGTTCCGGACAAATCCGGCGCCAATGGCCCAGTCAGGCAGATCAAGCATCCGCGCCGCAGCAATCATGTCCATGTGCCAGTCACTGCGCTGCAGCAGGCCGAAGATCCGGCGCTGCCGTTCGCGTTCCGCCGGGTCGGTCAGGTGAACATCCGACGCTGGCGGCGACGGCGGGCGAGAAGCAGGATCACGAGCGCCGGAACACCGGCCACCAGCCATGCGGGCCAGAGCAGGATGGTCAGCAGGATCGGATCGAACAGGAAGGGATGGACGTAACGCTCCAGCCCCACCTGAACCAGGCCGATGCTTTCGCGATCAATCTCCGCCCAGACATCGCCTACGGCCAGCGAAACCCACTCCCCGGCCTGCACCGACGTCAGTATCTCCGCCCCCAGCGCGGCAATCGCCAGGAACAGCAGCAGATAGCCGATGATGCGCAGGAGAATCATGGTTTACGGTCCACCAGTTGAGGCGGCTACATTCGCAACTGCACAGCCTGTCGTCAACGCGACGCCGCCGCAGGTTGCCACATGCCGGGCAGGCACGTATGAGCAGGGTCGTAACCTGACAGGTGCCACAGGCGGAGTCTCTGGAAATGGATGTTCTGGTAATCGGGTCGGGCGGCAGGGAACATGCGCTCTGCTGGAAGCTCGCGTCTTCCCCCCTGCTGCGCAACCTCTATTGCGCGCCCGGCAATGGTGGCATCGCGCAGGAAGCCGAGTGCGTCGACCTGGACATCGCTGACCATGATGCGGTGATCGCGTTCTGTCAGGACCGGATGATCGAACTGGTGGTGGTGGGACCGGAAGCCCCGCTGGTGGACGGTCTGGTGGATGCGCTGGAGGCAGCGGGAATCAGGGCTTTCGGCCCCCGCGCCAACGCGGCTCAGCTGGAGGGGTCGAAGGGTTTCACCAAGGACCTCTGCGCGCGCTACAACATACCGACAGGGGCCTATGGCCGCTTCCGCGATGCGGCATCGGCCCGAGCCTACGTCGCGGAGCATGGCGCGCCCATTGTCGTGAAGGCCGATGGTCTGGCCGCAGGCAAGGGCGTGACGGTGGCAATGACCGTCGATGAAGCCAATACCGCCATCGACGATGCCTTCGGCGGGCGTTTCGGCGCCGCCGGCGCGGAAGTCGTGGTCGAGGAGTTCCTGGAGGGCGAGGAAGCCAGCTTCTTCGTTCTGACCGACGGGGTGAATGCCCTGCCGCTGGCCACGGCACAGGACCACAAGGCCGTCGGCGAAGGCGACACCGGCCCCAATACCGGCGGCATGGGTGCCTATTCCCCTGCACCGGTGATGACGCCGGAAATGGTGGAGCGGACGATGGCGGAGATCATCCGCCCGACTATCGCAGGCATGGCGGCGGACGGCTGTCCGTTCCGCGGTGTCCTGTTCGCCGGGCTGATGATCACGGCGGAGGGACCGAAGCTGATCGAATACAACATCCGCTTCGGCGATCCCGAGTGTCAGGCCCTGATGGTACGCCTGCGCTCCGACCTCATGGCCGCACTGATTGCCACCATGGACGGAGTACTCGACCGTTTCGACCTGCGCTGGCATGACGACGCGGCGCTGACCGTGGTCATGGCGACGGAGGGCTATCCCGGCGACATGGCGAAAGGCAGTACCATAGGCGGGCTGTTCGACGCCGGTCTGGTGGATGGCGTGACGGTGTTCCATGCCGGCACCCGCGATGACGGGATGAATTTCCGCGCCAACGGCGGTCGCGTGCTTGGCGTAACGGCACTGGGCAAGACCGTGCAGCAGGCCCAGGAACGCGCCTATGACGCCGTGGATCGCATCGAATGGCCTGAAGGCTTCTGCCGCCGCGACATCGGCTGGCGCGCGGTTGAACGGGAACAGGCGTCAAAGGAAGGCTGAAGAAGACGGGACTCGAGCGCTGACCGTTCCTCACCTCTCCTGAGTCATTGCGCTGACCGTTCCACCCCTCTCCCCCTCCCGACCACCCATAAGGATAATCCAGTGGGTGGTCGGGAGGGGGAGAGGGGTGGAACGGCCCACAAACAGCCTCCCGCTACTTCGCCTGCAGCACCAGTTGCGTCTGGGTGACAATGGCTGCAGTGCGTCCGTCTTCGCGGCGTATGGTGGTCTGCCAGACCATGGTGGTCTTGCCCCGGTGCAACGGGATCGCGGTGGCAATCGCCTTCTGGCCTTCCGGCACCGCCGCCAGGAAATTGGTCTTGCTCTCGATCGTCGTGGTCGTGGTGCCGGGCGACAGGTTCACCACCGTGCCCACCGCGCCGACATTGTCGGCCAGCGCCATCATCGCGCCGCCGTGCAGGATTGCCGGAGTGGTGCAGAGGTCAGGGCGCACCAGCATCTCCGCCTCGATCAGGTCCGGCTCAACCTTCGTGAACACCATGCCCATGGTCTTGGACAGCGGCGTCATGCGCCCCTGCACCATCTTCAGCAGATCATCGCTCATTTCCCGCTCTCCCTGTCCTTTTCGTCCCTGCGCGGTGTGCCCTTCAGCCCCTTGCGTGAAAACCGCCCGCCATGGGCATGGGCCTTTGGCGGCGGCGGCATGCTGACCGATGTCGTTGCACGCTCGCCGAAGCCGCCATGCACCAGGCTGCGGTCGTACATCAGGATCGCCCCCGCCGTTGCGACATTGAGGCAGAACCCGGTGGGAATCCGCACGACATGGTCGCAGCGGTCAATGACCTCCGGGGTAAGGGACCCCTTCTCCGGTCCCATCAGATAGGCGGCGGCGAGCGGGTGATGAAACCTCGGCAGATCGATGGCATCGTCGGTCAGTTCCACCCCCACGAGCGCACAGCCGCGCGGCAGATCGAAGGCATCGAAACTGTCATACTCGTACCAGGGAACATTGCTGGCGGAGCGCGAGGTGTCCGATGGTGCGCTCTTGGCACTGAATTCCGCATCGATGGTGTAGACGAAACTGGCACCGAACGCATGCGCCGTGCGGAACAGGTTCCCGGCATTCATGAACTTGGAGAACTGCCAGACCCCGATCCCGAAATATCCCCGCATTGCCAATCGCTCCCTCTCCATTCGGATCGCGGCATCTTATAGAGCAGATTCCATGGCCGTCGGAACTTCCTTGAGCGGGACCGGCGCATGATTTACTTTAAGCTTAAAGCATTATTGCGGAGGACGAGGATCGATGGAGGATGCGGCAAGCCTGAGTGGTCAGCATGTTCTGGTTACCGGAGCGGCGCAGGGGATCGGCCTGGCCATCGCGGCGGCGTTTCTGGATGCGGGAGCATCGGTGACGATCGTCGGACGCAATGCGGAGCGGCTGGCCGGCGCGGCGGCCGAACTGCGTGCCGGGCATGGACAGGCGAAACTGTTCGAGGGCGTGGCCGACCTGACCGACGCGGACCAGATCTCGGCAGCCTTTGCGGCGGCGGTCGCGGCCCAGGGACCGATCACCGTGCTGGTGAACAATGCGGGCGCGTCCGGTGCCGTGCCTTTCGCGAAGATGGACGAGGCGCATTTCAGCGCCATGATGGATGCGAATGTCCGCTCCACCTTTCTCTGCAGCAAGGCCGTGGTCGGGGACATGTTGGCGGCGGGGACGGGACGCATCATCAACATCGCGTCCACTGCCGGGCTGAAGGGCTACGCCTATGTCGCATCCTATTGCGCTGCCAAGCATGCGGTGGTCGGGCTGACCCGGGCACTGGCCATCGAACTGGCACGCAAGGGGGTGACGGTCAACGCCATCTGTCCGGGCTTCGTAGAGACGCCGATGACGGTGGAGAGCGTGCGCAACATCATGGAGAAGACCGGCCGGACGGAGGAACAGGCCCGCGCCGATCTTGCTGCCATGAACCCGCAGAAGCGGCTGGTGCAGCCCGACGAGATTGCCACCATGGCCGTGCAGCTTGCCTTGCCAGCGGCAGGCGGAATCAATGGCCAGGTCATTGCCATTGATGGTGGAGAGACAGCCTGATGGACCGGACTGGACTGGCATCGGAAGATCGCGACTGGCCGTCCAGGACCGAACCGCCTGTGCCGGATGATCGGCTGGCAACACGCCTGTGGCTGCGGATGCTGGCCTGCACCACGCGGATCGAACAGGACATCCGGGGACGGCTGCGGGAGGAATTCTCGACCACCCTGCCCCGCTTCGACGTGCTGGCGCAGCTGGACCGGGCCCCCGACGGACTGACAATGAGCGGCCTTTCGGCGCGACTGATGGTGTCCGCCGGAAACATCACCGGCCTGGTCGCCCGGCTAGCTGACGAAGGGCTGGTGGAACGGGCGCCGCACCCCGAGGATGGTCGCGCCCAGGTGGTGCGCATGACAGCAGAGGGACAGCGGGTATTCGGGCAGATGACGCCTGCACATGCGTCATGGGTCGCGGAGCTGTTCGAGGGATTGAGCGACACCGAGGCGCAGGCGCTGCACAAGGCGCTGGGCCGCCTGAAGGACCATCTCGAACGACCATCCTGACGGATTGCCGACGCCCGATCCACCCACGGACCAGAGGCAGGAGACCGAAGACATGAAGCTTCTCGAACCGCTGGACATCAACGGCATGGTGCTGCCCAACCGCATCGCCGTCCCCGCCATGGTCACCCGCCTGTCGGGAGAGGATGGTTACGTCAATGACGACATCATCGACCGCTACCGCCGCTATGCGGAGGGGGAGGTCGGACTGATCGTGGTGGAGGCCATGGCCATCCATGGCTCCAAGTCCGGGCCGTTGCTGCGGATTTCCGACGACAGCTTCATCCCCGGTCACCGGCGGCTGGCGGAGGCGGTGCACGGGGCTTCCGATTCGAAGGTCGTACCGCAGATCATCCACTTCATGAAGGTCGCCCGCTCCGGCTGGCGCCAGAAGATCGAGGATCTGTCGGCGGAACAGATCGAGGCGATCATCGCTGACTTCGGCGCGGCGGCGGCGCGGGCGCGGGAGGCGGGATATGACGGCGTCGAGCTGCATTCCGCCCACGCCTACACGCTCTCGTCCTTCCTCAGCCGCCGCAACAGCCGCAAGGACGCCTTCTCCGGCAAGACGCTGGAAGGGCGGCTGCACATGTTCGGGCGGGTGATGGCGGAGGTCCGTCGCCAGGTCGGCCACGACTTCCCCGTCGGCATCCGCTTCCTGGCGGAGGAGGCGATCAAGGACGGCTACACGGTGGACGAGGCGCGGCTGATCGCACTGCGCATGGCACAGGCGGGGGTCGATTACATCTCCCTGTCGGTCGGCGGCAAGTTCGAGGATGCACAACTGCGGGAGGGGCATCCCCTCTACCCCTATACCGGCTATTCCGGCGACCGCTGCATGCCGGGCAACTGGTATCCGGCGCTGCCGCACGCCCACCTGGCCGCCAGCATCAAGCAGTTCATCAATGCCAAGGGCCACAATGTGCCGGTGATCTCGGTCGGCAAGATCTCCGACCCCGTTGATGCGGAACGGCTGCTGCAGGACGGCAAGGCCGACATCATCGGCATGGCGCGGCAACTGCTGGCCGACCCTGACTGGCCGCTGAAGCTGCGGCAGTCCCGCCAGGACGCCATCGTCCACTGCATCTACTGCAACGTCTGCAAGCAGCTCGACGAGAATTTCAAGGAAGTGCACTGCTTCCTGTGGCCCAAGGGCGCGCGGCAGGCCCCGGCGGATGACCCGTCCCGGCCGCTGCCGGTCTGGCCGGACGGGCAGGGCGACCTGACCGCGACCATAACGGAAGGTCAGATCCAGCTTGCGTGGCCAAAGGTGCCGGGCGTCATTGGCTACGACGTCTATCGCGCGACCGACGGCGAGGTAGCGGAGGTCGTCGAGGCCGTGAAGTCGAGCAAGTACGCCGACCGCACCGTGCTGGGTGGCCTGCGCTACGACTATTTCGTCCGCCCCTTCGATGCCAGCGGTACCGCCGGTCCACCATCGAAACAGGTTTCGGTCGACATGCCGATGCCGGAGGGGCTGGCCACGATGCTGGAGGCCGCCGATGCCTGATGCGCGCTCCCCCTCAGCCGCTGCGCCGGGGGGACCCAGCGCGCATGAGGATGATTTCGCCGCCCGGATGCTGCCACCGAGGGACCAGTGGCCCGACATGTCGTTCGACAGCCTGCCGGGGCTGGCCGCGATCCCCGACCGGGTGAACTGCGGCGCGGTGCTGCTGGATGGTGGCGCGGCCCGGTTCGGTGACCGTCCCGCCTGCCTGTATCGCGACCATGTCTGGACCTACGCGGACCTGAAACGACAGGCGGACCGGCTGGCGCATGTGCTGGTCGATGATCTGGGTGTCCGGCCCGGCAACAGGGTGCTGATCCGTGGCGGCAATACACCCATGTTCGTCGCCTGCTGGTTCGCGGTGATGAAGGCCGGGGCCGTTGCGGTGGCCACCATGCCGCTGCTGCGCTGGCGGGAACTGGCCTACATGATCGACCGGGCGAAGATCACCGTGGCACTGTGCGACCGGCGGCTGGCCGACGAGATGGCGCGGGCAGCGGCGGAGAGCCATCACCTGAAACATGTCCGCCACTATGCCGGCGACATGACCACGCCGGATGAACTGGAGCAGGCCGCGGCCAGCAGATCGGATTCGTTTCAGGCTGTCGATACGGCGGCGGACGATGTCTGCCTGATCGCCTTCACCTCCGGCACCACGGGCCAGCCAAAGGGGTGCATGCATTTTCACCGCGACGTGCTGGCGATCAACGCCACCTTCGCCGACCATGTCTTGAGGCCCGGACCGGACGACGTCTTCACCGGCAGTCCGCCCATTGCCTTCACTTTCGGGCTGGGGGCGCTGGTGACATTTCCCATGTCGGCAGGTGCGGCGACGCTGTTCAATGAACAGTTCACTCCGGAAAGCACACTGCAGGCCATTCAGGACCATCGTGTCACCACCCTGTTCACCGCACCGACCGCCTATCGCGCCATGACAGGAATGGCGAAAGATTTCGACCTGTCGAGCCTGCATACCTGCGTCAGCGCCGGGGAAACCCTGCCTGCCCCGGTCTGGCGAGGCTGGCACGATGCGACCGGCATTCGCACCATCGACGGGCTGGGTTCCACCGAGATGCTGCACATCTTCATCGCCGAATTGCCTGAGAACATGCGCGCCGGAGCAACGGGGCGACCGATCCCGGGCTATGAGGCCAGGGTCGTCGATGACGACGGCAATGACTGCCCGCCCGGCACCGTCGGTCATCTGGCGGTCAGGGGACCCACCGGCGTGCGCTACCTCGACAATCCGGAACGGCAGGCGGCCTATGCGCGCGACGGCTGGAACCGGACCGGCGACAGTTATCTGGTCGACCAGGATGGCTGGTTCCGCTATGCCGCGCGCACCGACGACATGATCATCTCCGCGGGCTACAACATTTCCGGGCCGGAGGTGGAGGCGATCCTGCTGACCCATCCGGCTGTCGCGGAATGCGCCGTCATCGGGGCGCCGGACCCGGAACGGGGCCAGATCGTGAAGGCCTTCGTTGTGGCCCGTGACGCGGCAGCCGCCGGGCCGGAACTGGCCGGGAGACTGCAGGACCATGTGAAGGCGGAGATCGCCCCCTACAAGTATCCGCGGGCGGTTGAATTCGTGGCCGAACTGCCCAAGACTCAGACAGGCAAGGTGCAGCGGTTCCAGTTGCGCAAGGATGAGGAAGCGAAGTGATGGCAACACCGGTGAACATCAGCCAGGCCCTGGCAGGAAGGGCGTTCTTCAAGGGGCGCACGCCTGACAATGACGACGAGGCAGAGGCCGCATTCGCCGAACTGGGTGCGATCAACAACGGCCAGATCTTCGCGGGCAGCTATCAGGGTTTCACGGCCTGGGAACGGCACGGCAACGGCGACGAACTGGTGCAGGTGATCGACGGCAGGACGGAGATCACCATCCTGACCGACGATGGCGCGGAAACGCATGAGCTGACTGCCGGATCGTTCATTGTCGTGCCGCAGGGCCTCTGGCACCGTTTCAACACACCGGACGGTGTAACGGTCATGACCGCAACGCCGATGCCGACAGATCACAGCAACGCCGAAGACCCGCGCGTCGGTTGAACGCGACGCGAATCCTGGGGAGGACACGAAGAATGACTGATATCCGCTATGACGGCCGCGTCGCCATCGTCACGGGCGCAGGTGCTGGCCTGGGCCGCAGCCACGCCCTGTTCCTGGCAAGCCGCGGCGCAAGGGTCGTGGTCAATGACCTGGGCGGCAGCGTCGATGGCACCGGCGGCTCCGGCAAGGCCGCCGATGATGTGGTGGCGGAGATCAAGTCAGCGGGCGGCGAGGCCGTTGCCAACTACGACGCGGTCGGCACGCCGGAAACGGGCAAGTCCATCGTCCAGACCGCACTGGATACCTGGGGACAGGTGGACATCCTGATCAACAATGCCGGCATCCTGCGCGACAAGTCCTTCACCAAGGTCGATGCCGCCGATTTCCAGGCCGTCATCGACGTGCATCTGATGGGGGCAGTCTGGTGCACCCATGCCGCCTGGCCAGTGATGCAGGAACGCGGTTACGGGCGTGTGGTGATGACCACTTCCGCCGCCGGACTGTTCGGCAATTTCGGCCAGGCCAACTATGGCGCGGCCAAGCTGGGCATGGTGGGGCTGATGAACGCGCTGAAACAGGAAGGGCGCAAGAGCAACATCACAGTCCATACCGTGGCTCCGATCGCGGGCACACGGATGACCAAGGGGATCGTGCCCGATCAGGTGTTCGAGGCACTGAAACCGGAACTGATCACCCCCGTCATCGGCTGGTTCGTGGCGGAGGAGAATGAGGAAACCGGCCACATCATCGAATGCGGCGCGGGCTATTACAGCAAGGTGGAGATGATGGAGGGACTGGGCCACCACTTCGGCCCCTCCGCCGCCGTCACCCCCGAAGACCTGAAAGCGAACTGGGGCACGATCACCGACATGAGCGGTGCACGGCCCTTCCCGTCCGCGATGGATGCCATCGGCGCGGTCTTCGCGGGCCTGCCGAAGGCCTGATCCGGGGCGAAGCGATCGCCGCTCAGGCGACCCTGTCGGAACGGCTGGAACTGGCGTCACCGGATGCGGCGTCAGCGACCCCGGCAATCTCCGCCTCCGGAATCACGTCGACCTCGACCTTCAGGTCATGTTCGCCGCCGCCGGTGATCACGCCCTTGACCGGCACCACGTCCCGGAATCCGCGCCCCCAGGCAACCGTTATGTGCCCCTGTCCGGCAAGCACGCCATTGGTCGGGTCCAGATCGACCCAGCCCCAGCCCGGCACATGCAGGCGGACCCAGGCGTGGGACTGGTCGGCGCCGACCAGCCGCGCCTGCCCCTTCGGCGGTTCTGTCACCAGGTAGCCCGAGACATAGCCCGCAGGCAGCCCCATGCAGCGGAAGGCCGCGATCAGCAGCCGCGCAAAATCCTGACAGACGCCCCGACGGGTCCGGAGCACTGTCGAAAGTGGTGTCGAGACGGTCGTTGTTCCCGGCGCATAGGCAAAGTCGCGAAACATGCGCTGCGTCAGATCCAGTCCCGCGGCCAGCAACGGGCGACCGGGAGGGAACGACGCAGATGCATAGTCCCGGATCGCCATGGCCAGCCATTGCGGTTCGACACGCGCCGAACAGGCATGCAGCAGATGGTGTTCCGGGTCGAGGGCAGTCGGCATGATCTCCGGCACGGCATCCCACGCAGGCGTGCCGTCAGGGTCAGGCACGGAGGGCGACAATACCGCGACACGGCTTGTCGAGGTCACCTCGAACCGCTTGTGCGGGATATCGAGATCGAAGTTCTGCACGATGTTGCCAAAAATGTCGGTGCGCGAAGTGGGTGCCACCGCCGGGCTCGGCAGGATCAGGATACTGCTTTCCAGGCATCGCTGGTTCAGTGTCTCGCGCGGAGTCAGGTGCAGCAGGTTCTGCGAGACCAGAACCTGACTGCCATATCTGTAGGCCGTCCGATGACGGATCCGGTAGAGCATTTCCTCAGTCATGGCGCATCTTCATCCGTCTCAGGTGAATCGTCATCCGTATCCTCTTCGGGATCGGTTTCGAAAACACCAATGGCAATCTGTGCGCCACGACCGGCTACATGACTGAAATAGCGCTGGGAGACCGCGTTGCCCAGCGCGTAGAGCTGTGACTGCAGATATTCGACCAGCTGTTCCAGCAGCGGCCAGCTACCGTCCGGGTGCCAGGTTGCCAGCTGGTTGATGTCCGCAGTGCGAACGGCGGAGAACGCGGCGATCGCCAGCCGCTGATCCTCCCCCAGCAGGGGACCGCGCAACCGCGACAGCGCCTCCACATGATCGCGCATCTTCTCCAGTTGATGTGCCAGGGACCGCGGACTCTCCAGATCGGCGACCAGCAGGTCGAGTACTGGCAGCAGTTCGGGTTCCGACAGGTAGCGGGCACGGTAGGTCACGGCGCAGTCGCTGATGTCCAGCAAGACATTCAGCACCAGCGTGTTGTCCCCGTCCTGGCGCAGCAATGTGGCCGCGAACAGGTCCACGGACTGCTGCGCGCGCTCCAGCCATCGTCCCAGGTCATGAAAACGCCAGCCGTAGCCCCGGCTCATGGTGTCGTTCAGTGCGCCACCAAGCGCCCGCAGCGCGTAGATGATGTCGTCGAGACGGGGCAGCAGCAGGTTCTGACGCCCCGGCGCACGCTCGGCGGCTTGCAAAGCCTGACGCACCCGGTCCACCGCAAGCCAGCTGTCCTGGGAAAGCCGGTCCCGCAGGTTTCCGGCATTGCGGTAGAGCTGTTCGATGCTGTTGTGCAGGCCGGTCGGCACTTCTGGACTGAAGGCCCGCTCACCGGCCATGGCCAGCAGCTTGCGGGCATCCGCGATCCTTGCACCGGGCGCCAGATGCCCCGCCAGCAATCCCTGAAGCACCGCCTTCTCCGCCTGGGTCGCCTGCGGCAGCAGTCTCTCATCGATACAGGTCAGCGCGCCTCGCAAGCGAAGGGCTTGAGCCTCCGCCCGCTGCTGGTAGCGGCCAAGCCAGAAGACACTGTCCGCAGTGCGCGACGGCAGGTTGCCGTCGGAGCGACGGATCGCGGTCGCCTCCGGTTGAATGCCGCCCCCCTCCGCCGCCGTCGGCTTGCTGTTGCCGCCCAGAACCCACACATCCTTGGCACCACCGCCCTGCTGCATCGACACGACGCGTCCGCGCCTGTCCGGCGCGACCCGGACCATGCCCCCCGGCATGACCGACCAGCCGCCGCGACTGTTGCGGCAGAGCATGACGCGCAGCATGGCCGAACGGGGCTCGAGCCCATGGGTCGACCAGGTCGGGGCCGTGGAAAGGCCGACATATTCCTGTCCGATGTGGCGATCCGGCCGGCTGCGGATTCGTTCCGCGATGGTTTGCCGCCCGGCAGGCGTGATGGTCTCTCCGAATACCGGCTCCCCCCTGTCGGAGGGGAAAGCGGGCTTGACCACCAGCCTGTCAAGCTGTGCCAGCACCTGCTCCCGCTCCACGGGCTGACCGCACCACCAGGTGGCCACCGACGGCATCTTCAGTTCCTCTCCCAGCAGGCGCTGGCAGAGACCTGGCAGGAAGGGCATCAGTCCCGGCGATTCGACCACGCCTGATCCCAGCGTGTTGACCACGGTGACATTGCCCTGCCGCGCTGCGGAAACCAGTCCGGCAACGCCGAGCGTCGAGTCGCCGCGCAGTTCCAGCGGGTCACACCAGGCGGTATCGGTGCGGCGCAGGATGACATCGATCGGCTGCAGCCCGTCCAGCGTCTTCAGGTAGACATGGCCGCCGCGCACCGTCAGATCATCTGCCTCCGCCAGGGTGCAGCCCAGATGGCGCGCCATGAAGGCATGTTCGAAATAGGCCTCGTTGCGAAAGCCGGGGGTCAGCAGCACGATACGTGGTTCCGCCTTGCCGCCCGGCGCGATGGCGTGCAGCCCGGCCCGCATGTCACGATAGAACGCACTGACATGACGCACCCCGACAGAGCGCAGCAATTCAGGGAAAACCCGTTCCAGGATCTGCCGGTTCGCCAGCGCGTAGCCGAAGCCCGACGGAGCCTCCGTCCGGTCCATCATCACCCGCCACTGGCCGTCCGGTGCCCGCGCCAGATCGGCACCATAGAGGTACAGGCAGGGGCGTGCGGCCATCGCCGGGTCAATGCAGGACAGGAAATGGCCGGGATGCCCCGTGATCAGGGAAGCTGGCAGATGGTCGTCCCGCAGCAGCTGCTGATTGCCCAGAAGGTCGCGCAGCACCAGGTCCAGCAGGTTGGCCCGTTGCGTCAGTGCTGTCGCAAGTTCGGTCCACTCCTGCCCCGTGACCACCATGGGCACAGGGTCCAGCCGCCAGGCAGGGGCGTCCCTGTCCGTGTCCGAGTACACGTTGTAGGTGACGCCCTGTTCTCGCAGCGCCTGCTGGCCCTGCTGCCAGCGGCGTACCCACTCATCCGTGCTCAGTCCGGCCAGGAAGTCGGAAATATCGCCCCAGCCCGACCGGACGTCACCGTCGGGTGAGACCAGTTCGTCGAACACGCCTGCCACCGGGCTGTAGCCAAGCCCCAGCGGTCCCGACAGCCAATCGTGCATGGCGCTGGAACTGTCACTCATGGCCGTCCGCCCCTCACGCAGGCATGATCGGGGCGCGCAGATCCAGCGTATGCGGGAATCGCGTGTTCCGCTCCTTCACCGGCACACCCACCGGACCCGGCGAATGACCACGGGGTTCGAACCGAGACAGACGCCTGCCCTCGGCCTCTTCCCCGTTGACCGGCGATACCTCGTAGTTCCGTCCCCCCGGATGAACCACGTGATAACGGCAACCGCCAATCGACCGCCCCGACCAGGTATCGATCACGTCGAACACCAGCGGGCTGTGAATGTCGATCATCGGATGCAGCGCGCTGTAGGGTGCCCAGGCCTTGTAGCGAACGCCCGCAACCCATGTACCCGCGTGCGATGTGGCAGCCAGCGGAACGTGCCGTCCGTTGCAGGCAATCAGATAGCGTTCCGGATCGGACAGGCCGGAGACCTGCACCTGCACACGTTCGAGCGAGGAATCGACATAGCGCGCGGTGCCACTGCTGCCGGACTCCTCCCCAAGCACATGCCAGGGTTCCAGGGCGTTGCGGATCTCGATCTCCATGCCGTGAACCGTGGCCTCACCCATGCGCGGGAACCGGAACTCGAACTGTGCCCGGTACCAGTCCAGGTCAAAGGCCAGTCCGGCCTCCTGCATCTCGGCGATCACCTGCTCGAAGTCCTGCCAGGCGTAATAGGGCAGCATGTGGCGATCACGCAGCGCATCACCATGACGGACAAGCGGACGGGTATAGGGCTGCTTCCAGAACCGGGCGATCAGGCCCCGCAGCAGCAACTGCTGCGCCAGCGACATCTCAGCATGGGGCGGCATCTCGAAGGCGCGGAACTCCACCAGACCGAGGCGGCCCGTCGGACCGCTGGGGGAATAGAGCTTGTCGATACAGATCTCGGAGCGGTGCGTGTTGCCGGTCAGGTCGATCAGCAGGTTGCGCAGCATCCGGTCAACGGTCCAGGGCCGCACGTCCTCCCCCTGCTTCGGCAGTTGCGACAGCGCGATCTCCAGCTCATAGAGCGTGTCGTCGCGGGCTTCGTCCACCCGTGGTGCCTGACTGGTCGGGCCGATGAACATGCCGGAGAACAGGTAGCTCAGGCTTGGATGGTTCTGCCAGTAGCGGATCAGCGAACCCAGCAGGTCCGGCCGCCGCAGGAACGGGCTGTCGGCAGGTGTCGCGCCGCCGACAACGATATGGTTGCCGCCACCGGTGCCCACATGTCGGCCATCGACCATGAACTTCTCGGTACCCAGACGGGTCTGGCGCGCATCTTCATAGAGCCCCCTGGTGATGTCGCGCAGCATGGCCCAGTCGGTTGCGGGGTGCACATTCACCTCGATCACACCCGGATCGGGCGTGACCCGGATGACACTCAGGCGCGGGTCCGGCGGAGGCTCGTAGCCCTCGATATGGATCGGCATGTTCATTGTCGCGGCTGCATCTTCCGCCGCGGCGATCAATTCCAGATAGTCCTCCGCACAGACGGTCGGGGGCAGGAACAGGTTCAGCCGACCCGCGCGCGGTTCGACCACGAGTGCCGTGCGCACGACATCGCTGACGGCCCCGACCGGTGCGGCCTTTGCGGGCTTGCCTTTCGCTCCTGTCCCGGTGACGGGTCCCGAAACCACCGGCGCTGCCGCAGCACCGAAGCGTGCGGACAGCTCGGCCGGGTCGGGCAGCGCCCCCTCGATCGAATAGGGATCGACCGGCGTCGTGCTGGGGTACTTCTCCGGCGGCAGATAGGGCAGCGCCGAAAGCGGCAGGCGGAAGCCCACCGGCGAGTCCCCGGGCAGCAGGAACATGTACCCCGCCTTGAACTCCCAGGGGCCGGTGATCCAGTGCTCTCCCGCCTCATCATGTCCGCGCATCACCGGCAGGACGTAGCCCTTGGGCTTGTCGAGGCCACGGCGCAGCACATCCGCAAGCCGCTTGCGGTCCTGATCCTTGGAGAAGGCCGGATCTTCCGGGCTGAGGTTGACCGGCAACTGCTGTTCGGCCTTCAGGTGCGCCAGCGGGTCCTCGTAGGCCGGGATGACATACTGCCGGTCGACCTGAAGCCGATCACACAACAATTGTGCAAAGGTCTCGGCATCGGCGGTGGTCGGCGCGTAGTCCTTGTCCTCGCTGGCGATCAGGTCAGCCCGGTTCCATAGCGGCAGCCCGTCGTTGCGCCAGAACAGGCCGAAGGCCCAGCGCGGCAACGGCTCCCCCGGATACTGCTTGCCCTGACCGAAAGTGAGCAGCCCGTCCGGTGCAAAGCGGCTGCGAACGCGTTTGATCAGGTCAAAGGCCAGCTTCCGCTTGTTCGGCCCCAGCGCGTCGGTGTTCCATTCCGCGCCATCCATGTCGTCGATGGAGACGAACGTCGGCTCGCCCCCCATCGTCAGGCGGACGTCGCCATCCTGAAGCTGCTGCTCGATCTCCTGGCCCAGCGCGTCGACCTTGTCCCAGGCATCTTCGGAGAACGGCTTGGTGACGCGGCGCGATTCATAGATCCGGTCCACCCGCATCTCGTGCGAGAACTCGACCTTCGCCGGCCCGACAAGCCCGGAAATCGGCGCCGCACTCGTGGGCTGGGGTGCGCAGGCAAGGGGGATATGCCCCTCCCCCGCCAGCAGGCCGGACGTGGCATCCAGCCCGATCCAGCCCGCGCCGGGCAGATAGACCTCGGCCCAGGCATGCAGGTCGGTGAAATCGGACTCCGGGCCAGTCGGCCCTTCGAGCGGCTTCTGGTCCGGCTGCAGCTGGATCAGGTAACCCGAGGCGAAACGGGCCGCCAGACCGACGTTGCGCAGCACCTGCACCATCAGCCATGCCGTGTCCCGGCACGACCCCTTCGCCAGGCCCAGGGTTTCCTCGGGCGTCTGCACACCCGGCTCCATGCGGACGACGTAGCCGATCAGCTTTTCAAGGTTCTGGTTCAGGGCGAACAGGAAATCGACCGTGCGGCGCGGAGTGCGGTCGATGCCGTCGAGCAGCCCCTGCAACAGAGGTCCGACCGGCTCCGGATCCAGATAGGGTTCCAGTGAATCCGCCTCGTCCGGCTCATAGCTGAACGGAAACTCCTCCGCATATTCCTCAACGAAGAAGTCAAAGGGATTGAGCACCGCCATCTCGGCAACCAGATCGACCTCGACGTGGAAATGGTCCACGGGATCGGGGAACACGACGCGGGCCATGTAGTTGCCCAGCGGGTCCTGCTGCCAGTTGATGAAGTGGTTCTCGGGTGAGATGCGGAGCGAGTAGCTGAGAATATTGGTCCGCGTATGCGCTGCCGGCCGCAACCTGATGGTCTGCGGCGACAGCGTGACCTTGCGATCATAGTCATAGATCGTCTTGTGATTGAGTGCCGCATGGATCGGCATTCACTTGCTCCAAGAATGATGTAAGGGACGCGGAAACAGCATTGCGCTGCACTGCACACTAGCGATGGGTCATGGGTGGGGCAAGGCAGCCCGGTTGCCTCGCCCGCACATCACGGTGACGACCGCCTGCAGAGCAGCAGAGCCGTTGGCACTATGTGGAGCGCTCCGCTGTCTGACCGCATCACCGGCCCGCTCCCATCATCTGATGGACCAATCTAGCAGGTCGCGCGAACTCCCGGAGCACGCTCCTGAACTTCCGCGGCCTCGTCTGCGTTCGAATTGCGCACCTTGACTTCGACGCACCGCTTTGCGGGGATTCTCAGGGTAGCCGTAGTCCCCTTTCCCGGCGCGCTTTCCAGATCCAGCCCGAACCCCATCTGGCTCGCCATATCCCGCGAGATAGCCAGGCCAAGTCCTGTACCCTCACAACTGGAGACATACGGGTCCGGCGAACGAAAGAATGGGTCGAACGCCCGTTCCCGAACCTCGGCGCTCATGCCAACACCGGTGTCCCGGACCGCAACAGCAATCTCGCCATCGGCGGCCCTGTCGAGCGAGACAGATACTGTCCCACCGGCATGCGTGAATTTCACGGCATTTGAGAGAAGGTTCACCAGAATCTGCGTCAGTTTCCGGGAATCCGCACTCACGCTGAAATCCCGGGGCACATGCACTGACATGGAAACCGATTTCGCGTCCGAGATCACTGACATCATCTTGACGCTGTCGTGCAGAACTCCCGCAATGCTGAAGTTGGACAATTCCAACTCGGCTCTTCGGCTTCCCGGTCGGGAGACATCCAGCAACTGGTCGACAAGACCAAGCAGGTGTCTGCCGGAACCCAGGATATCCCGGGCATACCCCTGGTATCTGCTGTCCAACGGCCCCAGCTTGCCCAGACTCATGACCTCCGAGAACCCGATAATCGCGTTCAACGGTGTCCGAAGCTCGTGACTCATCGATGCAAGGAATCTTTCCAGCATCCCGTTCGATTCCAGCGCAAGTTCCTTCGCACGACGTTCAGATCGCGCCATTGCCGAATGTCTTCGTGCCATGACGAAGATGACCACTGCCACGAATATCACCAGGATCAACGTGACTGCCATCGCCGTCATGACCGTGATCATCGCGTCACGTTCCTGCTTGATGTCACGGCTCCAGATGAACCGGATCGATCGCTGGGAAAAGGCATGCAGCGCCTTCCAGAGTGACAGGTGCTGGTTGATTGCCTGCTGCCCGGCCGGCGTCTGATGAAAGTCCGGATCAAGAACGACCGCGTCCAGGGCGGAAAGCGACGAGAACAACATGGGCTCCAGACGCCGCCATGTCTCGTCCTCGATTCCCGCCAGGCGCGCGCCACCCGCCATCAATTCAACGCGCGACCAATAGATCTCGAAACGCAGTTGCACTTCCTGATGGCTAATCCCCGCATCGGCGGAATAGAGCTTGAGCGCCTCGGAGGTGCGCAGGTACTCGGTCTCCAGTTGCGAAGCCAGCCAGGGCACCTCCTTGGACGGATGAAGGGATGCCTCGTAGCGCTCATGCACGAAGAAGATGGTGAAGATCGCGGCGACCATCAGAAAGATCACCGTCGCGGCAACTCCTGCCTTGAAAAGCAGCGACCGGATCGAGGTCGCGGTCAATAGTGTGACTCCAGTTCGCGAAGTTGCCAGACCATCTTGTCAGCCGCATTGATGATGCCTGAATCGCGAGGATAGACAATCCACAATGGCCCCTTGTCGCGAACCCGCATGTAGGCACCATCGAACTGGTATGCCATCAGGACCGTGGTCTCGCGCGTATCGCTGAACGGAAGTTCGACCGAATATTCGTTGAGTGCCGTGCACCGCAGCCTTGCGGGCACTTCGATCTTCAGGGATCTGAAGAGTTCCGTCAGCGTCACGCCCCTGAACTCGTGCTCGCCGGAAGTCCAAATGGTCGTTGTCTTGAGAACACTGCTTTCCATGGCCTCGATATCGGCCATGGAAAGGTCACGCCTGACCAGGTCGCCGGTCTCCGAATCCCGCCCCGACACGGTCAGGATCACCGCATCTTCCGCATGGACAATGTCCGGGAGTGCCATGCTGACGATGGTCAGAAGACATCCCAGCAGGAGACCGCGTCTTGTGAAATTGGGTAGCATCTGGCGACCTGTTGTTCTGGTTTCGAACATCATGCACGGACAGGTACTAATCCGATCTTAACCTGACGAGACTGCCGGTCGAAATCATCCCGATCGCGGCGACAGGCGCACGCCGGACGAAATCCCTGCAATCTCAGGTGTTGAACCGGAAGTGCAGCACGTCGCCGTCACGCACGGTGTAGTCGCGCCCTTCCAGGCGCATCTTTCCGGCGTCCTTGGCGGCCTGTTCACCGCCCAGGGTGACGTAGTCGTCATAGGCGGTGGTCTCTGCGCGGATGAAGCCCTTCTCGAAGTCGGTGTGGATGACACCGGCGGCCTGGGGGGCCAGGGCGCCTGAGCTGACGGTCCAGGCGCGGGCTTCCTTCGGTCCGACGGTGAAGAAGGTCAGCAGGCCCAGCAGGTCGTAGCCGGAGCGGATGATGCGATCCAGCCCGGCATGCTCCAGGCCGATCTCGGTCAGGAACATCTCCCGTTCTTCCCGGTCGGTAAGCTGGGCGATCTCCTCCTCGATCCGGGCGGAGACGACCAGCGATCCGGCTCCCTGCGCCGTGGCCATCGCCTCGACGCGGGCGGTGTGCTCGTTGCCGGTTCCGGCATCGCCCTCGGCCACGTTGCAGACATAGAGGATCGGCTTCGACGTCAGCAACTGCAGCGCCCGGAAGCGGGGCATGTCGTCTTCATGCACATCCAGCATCCGCGCAGGCTTGCCGTCGCGCAGCAGTTCCAGTGCGCCGGCCATCAGTTCCACATCGGCCTTCAGCATCTTGTCGCCGGACCGGAACCGCTTCTCCAGCGGCGTATAGCGCTTCTCCAGGCTGTCCAGATCGGCAATCATCAGCTCGGTCTCGACGGTCTCCGCGTCGGCCACCGGATCGATGCGCCCGTCCACATGGGTGATGTCATCATCCTCGAAGCAGCGCAGCACGTGGACGATGGCGTCCACTTCGCGGATGTGGCTGAGGAACTGGTTGCCCAGTCCCTCCCCCTTCGACGCGCCCCGCACCAGCCCGGCAATGTCCACGAAGGTGAGCTGGGTCGGAATGATCTCCTTCGATCCGGCCAGATCAGCCAGCTTCGACAGACGCGGATCCGGCACCCCGACCTGACCGAGGTTCGGCTCGATGGTGCAGAACGGATAGTTTGCCGCCTGCGCCGACGCGGTCTGCGTCAGGGCGTTGAAAAGGGTGGACTTGCCCACATTGGGCAGACCGACGATCCCGCATTTGAAACCCATCTGCGGCTTCTCCTCACTCAGGCGATTTTTCAGGCTTTGGCGCCGGACACTTCAGCGCCACCTCATTCAGGAATCCCGGCGGGTCTCCGGCGCAGAGCTTCGGGGCAGCACCGGCAACCGCATCGACAAGGTCGTCGACGTAGGCCCGTTCCGCCTTGCCGAAGTCCGAAAGCACGTAGTGGCTGACCAGATCCTTGTGGCCGGGATGACCGATGCCCAGCCGGACCCGCTGGAAATCCGGCCCCATGTGCCCGGCGATGGAGCGGATGCCGTTGTTGCCGGCATGACCGCCGCCGACCTTCACCCTTACCCTGCCGAAGGCCAGATCCAGTTCGTCATGAAACACGGTGATCCGATCAAGGCCGAGCTGGAAGAAGCGGGCTGCTTCCTGCACGGATCGACCGGATTCGTTCATGTAGGTGGTCGGGCGCAACAGGATGAGCTTCTCGGAGCCGAGACGAAGTTCAGCGACATCCCCCTGGAACTTGTTGCGCCAGGGAGTGGCGCGGTGCACCTCGGCCAGCCGGGTGATGGCCATGAACCCGATATTGTGGCGATTCCCGGCATAGCGTGCGCCGGGATTGCCGAGACCAACGAAGAGACGCATGTCGAAACCTCCCTGCGGAGGCGGCGATCAATCCTCCGCCTTGTCCTCGTCCTCGCCAGCCTCGTCCTCGTCACCGTCAGCAGCTTCGGCCTCGGCCTCGGCGGCGGCTTCCGCAGCTTCGTCCACAACGGCGGAGGAACCGGTGATCGTGGCGATCGTGAAGTCACGATCCGTGATCGTCGCTTCCACATCGCCCGGCAGCTTCACGTCGCTGATCTTCAGCGAGTCACCGATGTCGGTACCGGTGAGATCGATCTCGATGAACTCGGGGATATGGTCGTTGGGGCAGAGCAGCTCGACCTCATGGCGCACGATGTTCAGCACACCACCGCGCTTCAGGCCGTCGCTCGATTCCTCGTTCGCGAAGTGAACCGGCACCATGACCGCGATCTTGGCATCATCTGCCAGACGCAGGAAATCCACATGCAGCGGCGCGTCGCTGACCGGATGGAGCTGCACGTCGCGCGGCAGGCAACGCTGCTTGCGGCCATCAAGCTGAAGCTCGTACACGCGGCCCATGAAGCCACCGCGGTTGAGTTCCTTGACCACGACACGACGGTCCACGGCCACCAGGGCCGGTTCGCGGTCATTGCCATAGACGACGCCCGGAACCATGCCCGACTGCCGAAGCGTCCTGACGCCTCCGGTTGTCGTGCGTTCACGTGCGCTGACTTCGATCACATCCGTATCCGACATCGTCTCAACTCCTTGTAGCGCCTGGCCCGTGGCATCTCGCCGGTGCTGTTGCGCCGTGCCGGTCAGGGGCCCTTGCCCGCAACCGCTTCATTCCCTTGTCTGCAGGCCACGGCCTGCACAAATTCAGTCAAACAGGCTCGACACCGAGGTCTCGGTGGAGATGCGCTTGATCGCCTCCGCCAGCAGGGATCCGATCGGAACCTGCCGGATCTTCGGCTCGTTCTCGACCTCGTCCGTCGCCCGGATCGAGTCGGTCACCACCAGCGACTCCAGCGACGAGTCGGACACGCGCTTGACCGCGCCGCCCGACAGAACGCCGTGAGACACATAGGCGGACACCGACAGGGCGCCCCGTTCGAGCAGTGCCGTCGACGCGTTGCAGAGCGTGCCCGCACTGTCGACGATATCGTCAACGAGAATGCAGTGACGCCCGTCAACATCGCCGATGACGTTCATCACTTCAGACACACCCGCCTGTTCGCGGCGCTTATCCACGATGGCGAGGTCCGCGTCAAGACGCTTGGCGAAGTAGCGCGCGCGAACCACACCACCCACATCCGGCGAAACCACCATCAGGTCCCGGTCGCCCAGATTGTCCTTGATGTCGCTGACCAGTGCCGGTCCGCCGTAAAGGTTGTCGGTCGGGATATCGAAGAAGCCCTGGATCTGCCCGGCGTGGAGATCGACGGTCAGCACGCGATCCGCCCCTGCCTTCTCGATCAGGTTGGCCACCAGCTTCGCGGAAATCGGCGTCCGCGGCCCCGGTTTCCGGTCCTGTCGGGCATAGCCGAAATAGGGCAGGACGGCAGTGATGCGACGCGCCGAGGCGCGACGCAGCGCGTCGATGCAGATCAGCAGTTCCATCAGGTGATCGTTGGCCGGGAACGACGTGGACTGGACGACGAAGGCGTCCTCCCCCCGCACGTTCTCGTGGATCTCCACATACACTTCCTCATCCGCAAAACGCTTCACGGACGCATTCGTCAGACGGACGCCCAGATAATCGGCAATCTGGGCGGCCAGGGCAGGGTTGCTGTTCCCGGCGAGAACCTTCATGGGGCTGTTCGTCAATCTGTGGCAAAGCGGGCGGCGGCGGAAGCCGGACGTTTATCAGCCCGCCCCGGTACTGTCCATCAGGCATGACAGAATTCTGACATGGCGAGACCGCTTTCACCCCCTGTCAGCGGCCAGCGCCTCCAGTATGCGCGCCAGGTCCGGGGCTGCTGCACCGGCAGCGAGGTCGGCAATGTCGCCCCAGCGGCGGTTCAGACGCCCCGCCGGTACCGTATTCTGCTGCTCCAGCCGTCCCCGCTCCCGCCCTGTGGCGTCCCGTACGAGCCAGAGCAGGGTCACCCGGTCGCTGGTCCTGTCCGCCGGGGCGACCGCGACATGCAGTTCAAGCGTGGCGCGGGTCGCGTCGGAGGCCGGTCCCAGTGTCAGCCCCTGCTTCGACAGCGCCGCCCTGATGGCGGTGTCCAGCGCCCGGTTGCCGTCACCCGGCGCGCCGGTGATGCCTGCCAGAGAGACAAGCGCCGGGGGCTGCACTTCCTCGGCCACGGGCAGGTCTCCGTTCACCAGCCGCACCAGATGTCCCGACACAGTCGTCGCCAGGCCCCGGATCGCGATCGGGCGGGCGGTCGTCCAGTCCGCCCCCGCAAGCCGTTCCACATGATCCAGACTGTCCGTAACCGCACCGGACGGATCCAGCAGGATCCAGCGAAACGCCAGCGTCGTATCCGACCCGTCGCCGCGCAGTCGCCGGACCTCGCCCGCCAGCCGATAGCGATTGGGGATATGCGCCGTCGTCGCTGCGATCTCGGCTTTCTGCAGTTCGATCACCACCCGGTCGGTCAGGGCATCGAGCGGCCCCGCATCCGTACCCTGCAGGGGCAGCACGACCAGCGCGATGCTCGGACCGGGCGCGCGCGCGACCACCGCCGTCTTCTGGCCCGATGGCCGAAAGGGCTGCGGCACCTGCCCGCATGCCGTCACCAGCATCGTCAGGAGCAGGAGCAGGGCCGCGGACCGATTTCCGATACGCTCAGAAAAGGACACAGCTCGCCATCGAAACCAGCAGGAAGAAGAAGATCATCATGATGAGCCAGGGCATCGTGCCGTGTCCTATCGGGTGACAAGGTCGAGGGGCAGACGACTGAGCACCTCCGACCCGTCCGCTGTCACCAGCGAGGTCCGGCCCAGGGTCATGGCCGTACCGCTGTCGCTGTCCATCAGGATCATGTGCAGGAAGAACACCATCCCCGGCGCGATCTCCACCGGGTTGTCGGCATGGAACATCGGCCAGTCCATCCAGTTCGGCGCGAAGGTGGTCCCGAGACAGTACCCACAGGCGTTCATCCGGTGTGCCGTCAGACCGGCGTCGTCAAAGACCCGCGCATGCGCCGCGAAGACATCGCCCATGGTCGAACCCGGCTTCAGCGCCGCCTCGCAAGCCAGCAGGGCATCCACCGCGCGGGCATGCATGTCCGTGTGTGCCGTGCGGGGCGACCCGATGGGCACTGTTCGCATCAGCGCGGCGTGATAGCGCCGGTAGGCACCCGCCCATTCAAGGGTGAGCTGGTCATCCGCATCCAGTGTGCGCCGTCCGGTGAAATAGCGGCAGAGCAGCGCGCCCTCGCCGGAGCCGATGATGAACTCGTTGCCGGAATAGTCACCACCGCCGCGAAACACGGCCCCCTGCATTGCGGCCAGGATATCGCCCTCGAACGCGCCGGCACGGGTTTCGGCAATGCCCGCATCCCAGGCATCGTCGCCCAGTTCGGCCGCGCGGCGGACGTAGCCGATCTCCGCCGCGCTCTTGACCAGCCGCAGGCGGCTGACCAGCAGCGATGCGTCGGACATGGCGCAGAAGCCTTCCAGCGCGCGATCCAGACGGCGCAGGTTATGGCCGGTCAGGCCATAGGCGTCCAGTTCGACCCCGACACGGGCACCGTCCAGGCCCAGGTCGGCCATCATCTCGCACAGGCTGTCGGCGGGGTTCACGCCTTCGCGGTCTTCCCAGATCCGGATGTCGGCAATATCGGACGTGTGCTGTGCCTGGCGCAGGTCCGGCGCGCGAGTCAGCAGCGCGGTGCGCCCGTCCACCGTCAGGACCAGGCACTGAAAGAAGACATAGCCGAAGGTATCGTAACCGGTCAGGTAGTACATGCTCTCCTGCCGGAACATCAGCAGGGCATCCAGCCCCTGCCTGCGCAGCGCGGCGCAGGCACGGTCGCGGCGGTCAGCCATCTCCTCGGCAGCAAAATGCAGGGGCATGTCTCAGGTCTCCTTCAGCATGATGGCGCTGATCAGGCGGCCGTAGTCGGGCTCACCCCGGTGCACGGATCGGCGGTAACTGTAGAACAGTTCCGGTTCCGGATATGTGTCACGCACCAGATCGTGAAAGCACGCCACGCCCGCCAGCTCCGCCTGGCGGCGAATGAACCCCGGCAGATCGAAGAACGGGCGCGGCGCCTCATCGGGCTGGCGGAAGTACTTTGCGTTCTCGGCACCCATCGCCAGAAAGCGGTCGCGGAATTCCGGGCCGACCTCATAGGACGCCTGCGCCAGGGTCGGGCCGAGCGTCACGCTGATCCTGTCGCGCCGGGCACCCAGCGCCTCCATCGCCGTCACGGTTGCCTGCAGGACACCTTCCAGCGCGCCCTTCCAGCCGGAGTGGGCGGCCCCGATGACCTGCGCCTCCCCATCCGCGAACAGCAACGGCCCGCAATCGGCGGACAGCACCCCCAGTGCCAGTCCCGGCACCCGTGTCACCATTGCATCCGCCTTCGGTCGCGGGCCGTCGAAACGGTCGGTCACGGTCACCACGTCCGGGCTGTGATGCTGATGCACCGTCAGCAGGTGCCGCGCACCGATATGGCGACGCACCAGATCGCGGTTGATGGTCACCGCCATCGGATCGTCGGTCGATCCGGGACCGCAGTTCAGTCCGGCATGGATCTTCCGGGAAACCCCGCCCTTGCGGGTGAAGAAACCATGCGCGATGCCGGGCAGACCGGTCAGTTCAGGGCTGGAAAGCGTCTTCAGGCTCATAGGCTGTCGGGGAGTCCATGTTCGGGGGTGTCAGGCAGAGCGCCTTGAACAGCGTACCCATCCGGTCCGGGTCCGTCAGCCGGTGATAGGCACCGACCAGTGCATCCCGGGTCGGCGGATCGGCCTTCGCCACCAGTTGCGCCAGTCTCGGCTCCACGCCCAGCCGCCGCAGCAGGTCGCGCTGGCTGATCGGACCGAAGGCATGGGCGCCGCCGTGGATCGCGGCCCGCGCCATGGCGGCGAAGTCCACATGCGCGGTCAGGTCAGCACTGCCGATGTCGGACAGGATCGGGTGAAACGCATGACGGCGCACGGCCTGCAAGGTATCCCCCACCGCCGTCTCTCCGTGACCGTAGTCGATGAACAGGGCCGCGCCGCCCTGTACCGCCAGCCGGGTACCGATGGCCTCCACCAGCCGCCGTCCCTCCTCCGAAATCTCGAAGGTCTCGCCGTCCTTCAGGTCCGGCATGTCGTCCGGTGTCTCGAAGACCAGCGCTTCATCCACGAAACAGAGCGTGCCATCGCTGACGCCGACACAACGTTCCTTCAACGCACCATCCTGCATGGTGATCTGCCGGATCGGCAGGGCGTCGAGCAGTTCGTTGCCGATCAGCAGCAGCGGCCCCTGCGGCAGCTTGCCAACGCGGTCCACGAAGCTGACCTGATGTTCGGCCAGCCGCTCCGCCTGCACCGCCTGCAGGCGCGGACTGGCCTCCACCAGGCACACCGTTCCGGTGGCAAGCATCTGCGGCGCGGCGCGGCGAATGGCGCGCAGCGCATCGGCCATCAGGGTGCCGCGCCCCGGCCCGATCTCCGCCAGCACGATGTCCTCCGGCGCGCCCATGCGCTGCCACATGTCGGCAGCCCAGAGCCCGAGCAGTTCACCGAACATCTGGCTGATCTCCGGCGCCGTGATGAAATCCCCGGCGACGCCGAAGGGCTCCGATGTCGTGTAGTAGCCATGTTCGGGATCGAACAGCGCACGGCGCATGAAACGGTCGAGCGGCAGCGGCCCGTCCGCCATGATCTCCGCGATCAGTGCCTCCTCCAGTGCCGTGCTCATGAACGTGCCCCCCCGGACTTTCGTGTCGCCTGCCAGACGAAGTAGAGACCGATCAGGATCATGGGAAGGGAAAGCTGTTGCCCGCGCGACAGCAGGCCGAAAAGCGGCTCCAGACCCGCATCCCACTGCCGGAAGAACTCGACGATGAACCGCGCCGCGCCATATCCGGCGATGAAGCTGCCCATGATCAGGCCGGGCCGCTCCAGCGCATTGAAACGGCGGATCAGGACCTGCGCCACGATGAACAGCACCAGACCCTCCAGCAGGGCCTCGTAGAGCTGGCTCGGGTGGCGGGGCTGATCGTCGGCACGGGGAAACACCATGGCCCAGGGCACGTCACCGGGACGGCCCCAGAGTTCCCCGTTGATGAAATTCGCGATGCGGCCAAAGAACAGGCCGACGGGTGCCACCGCCCCCAGCATGTCACCGAACGCCAGCCGCGACAGGCCCCGCGCGCGGCAGAACAGCAGGGCGGCGATGATCACCCCCAGCAGCCCGCCGTGGAACGACATGCCTCCGGTCCAGACCTGCGGAATCTCCGCCAGGTTCTCCAGGAAATAGCCGGGACGGTAGAACAGGACATAGCCCAGCCGCCCGCCGAGCAGCACGCCAAGCGTGGCCCAGGCCAGAAAGGCGTCCGCATCGTCGCGGGTCAGTGGGGAATCCGGTCGTGCGGCCAACCGCATCGCCAGCCGCCAGCCGAGGATCAGTCCGGCGACGTAGGCCAGCGCGTACCAGCGAATCGCCACCGGCCCGAACTCGACCAGCACCGGATCAATGGTGGGAAACGGAATTGCATACATGCGGCTGGTCTACAGCGGAAACTGCAGCAGCGAAACAGCGCTGTCGGGCAACACGTCCGCTATTCGGCCCGCTGCCAGATATCGTTCCACCACTTCGTGTCGGGCTTCTCCGGAATCGACATCTGGTCGCGAATGCCGTCGATGGGCCAGCCGGTCAGACTGGCGAGCCGCTGAGCCTCCTGCTCCATGCGGTGCGGCAGCGTCTGGCGATAGAGGTCCGCCGCCGGACAGGTGGCCTCCCCGTTCCAGGGATGACGGATGACATAGCGGGTCTGGAAGTTCTCCGCATTGTCTGTCAGGCGGAACGTGATGTCATCGGGATGGCTGGTCGCGTCATAGCGCATGTGCAGACGGGTAACGAAGGCATCCACCGGTCCCTGACCGGGACGCGGCATGATGCGGGTGCCGGGCCGCGGCTGCGGCACCGTGCCGGGCAGTGGCTTCGGCCCCGTGTCCGGTGCGACCCACCAGGCACCCAGCGTGCGCAGTTCCGCCCGGGACAGGGGATCGGCGGCGCAGGGGTCACACCAGTTCATGTTCCAGGCGTACTCCAGGAAGGCGACACCGGGTTCCCGCCGTGCCTGCTCGGCGAACAGGGCCGGATAGACCTCCCCGAACTTCTCCCGCACATGCACGGGCAGCTCGTCACCGCTTGGCATCTTCACGGTACGATAGTTGGCGCTTTCCACGCGGCCGCCCCGGGTGATGGAGAATACGAAGAGTTCCTGCTCTCCATCGGCATTCAGCATGCCCATGCGGATCGGCAGCATGAAGTGCTCGCTCTCGAAGGCGATCTGCAATGGCCGCAGGTAGGTACGACCTGACCGGGCCTTCTCCCCCAGGTTCACCTTGGTCACGAAGAACTTCATGCCCATGGCGATGTAGTCGCCGAGCACCCTGTCGGCCTCCTCGGCGACGTTGTAGCCGTTCTCCCGCAGCCAGGTGCCCAGACCTCCGGACTGCTCCGCCGACAGGATCTGGATGTCATATTCGCCAACGGAGTACTCGGCCTCCACCTTCACACCCAGTGCCTTGTCACGGGCGGCGGCACCCTCCGCGTCCTCCACCCGAGCCGACTGCATGGCCAGCGCGCGGAAGCGCCGCTGCATGCAGGGATCCTCGTCGAAATATTCCACCAGCCGCGGCGCGGTGAAGGCATCCAGGTGATCGACAAGCGCGGGTTCGGCCACATTGATCTGGTCGCGCCCCAGTACCGTCGGTGTCGGAATGACCAGCGCGAATTCGGAAGGGTCGCCGCGATAGTCGTTCGCCATGGTGATGACGGTCCGGTCCAGATGACGCGCGATCACCACCTTCGACACCCGATTGAACATGCTGCTGTCACCCTTGGCGACGAAATAGCCGCAGAATGCCGATGCCGGGACCGCGGCGCTGACGAGCAGGCCGGTCATCAGGGCCAGCAGGCGCAGGTTCAGGCCGAGGGCCGACCAGGGACTTGAACGCATCATTCGTACTCCATTCATCTGACTGCCCATCATGCTGCCCGTGTCGTATGACGACAATGGGGCAACCGGCCTCGTGACAGTTCGATGCCTGGCGAAGCATTTTTCCATCTCGATGCCCTATGTTGCTGTCACCCCGCAACCGGAGACACCATCTTGAGCAAGCCCGCCCCGCGACTGACGACAGAACTTCTCTGCCTTGCCCTGCTGGCGACATTGTGGGGCTCGTCCTACCTGTTCCTGAAGGTGGCGGTAACCGAGATACCGCCGGTCACCCTGATCGCCGTCCGCGTCTCCATCGCAGCCGCCTTCCTGATGATCGTCATCACCGTTCGGCAGGAAAGGCTGCCCCGCGATCCGCTGACCTGGCGGCGGCTGCTGGTGCAGTCGTTCTTCAACAGCATCGGGGCCTGGCTGCTGGTCGCCTGGGGGCAGCAATATGTCGACAGCGCGCTGGCCAGTGTCCTGAACTCCACCTCTCCCATCTTCGTCTTCCTGATGACGGTGCTGTTCACCCGCCACGAATCGACCAGCCTGATCCGGCTCGGCGGAGCGATGCTGGGCATCCTCGGCGTTGCCCTGATCATCGGTGTCGATGCGTTGCAGGGACTGGGACAGCAGGTCGCGGGACAGCTCGCCGCCGTTGCCGGGGCCGTGCTCTATGGCGTGGCGGCGATCTACGGCCAGCGCCGGTTCGGACACCTGTCCGCACCGGTCACCGCCGCCGGGACCATGCTCTGGGCCAGCGCCGTGCTGGTGCCGCTCAGCCTGCTGATCGACCAGCCCTGGGAACTGCGCCCGTCCACCCACGCCATGGCGGCGGCGGGAATGCTGGGTCTGTTCTGCACCGGCATCGCGCTGCTGCTCTATTTCCGCCTGTTGCGCACGCTGGGCAGTCTCGGCACTGCCAGCCAGGCCTATCTGCGCGCCGGGATCGGGGTTGGTCTGGGCATGATCTTCCTTGGGGAGACGATCTCGCTGACAGTCGGGTTCGGCCTTGTGGCGGCAATCCTGGGTGTCGCCATGATCAACCTGCCGCCGTCGCTGTTCGCGCGACCGTTCCTCAGGCGCCGCCGCTTGCCATGACCGAGATGCCGAGGACCAGGATCGCCGCCTGGAACACCTGCCGGAACCGCGCCTCCGGCAGCAGCGTGCGGATGCGCCGCCCCAGCAGCATCCCGGCCAGCGCGGCGGGCACGCCGATCGCTGACATCAGCCCCAGATCCACCGAAAGCAATCCGCCCCCGGCGAGTGCCGCCAGCAACGCGAGGGTGGAGGCTGTGAACAGGATGCCCATCGCCTGCACAAGCTGATCCCGCGCCAGACCCAGCGCCTGCAGATAGATGACACCGGGCACGACGAACGATCCGGTCATGCCGGTCAGCAGGCCGTTCAGCGTTCCGGCGACAGGACCGGCCAGACGATCCCGACGCGCGGAAAGGGCAGGCCGCCAGCCCAGCAGCCCCGACAGGCCGTAGAGCACCAGCAGCAGACCGAGCAGCCGCACCAGCGCCGCCGTCTCCAGGTCCCGCGCCAGCCAGAGGCCAACCCAGACAGCGAGGGTCGCGGGCAGCAGGAAACGCCACAGGCGACGGATCAGCCGCAGAGGCGATCCCCCCTCCACTGCCTGCCAGATATTGGTGACCAGCGACGGCAGCAGCAGCATCGCCATTGCCCCGTACAGCGCGTCCGCCAGGGTCAGCAGCGCCAGCGCGATGGTCGGCAGACCGAAGCCGACGATACCCTTGGCGGCCCCCGCAAACAGGAACGTGGCAATGACGATGGCGAGGAGTACGGGTTCGGGCGACACCCTACTTGCTGGTCATGATCCAGACGCCGTCCCAGTCGTCGCCGGGCGGGTTCTCCTTCATCAGCGCACAGCGCTCGATGTAGGTATTGGCCAGCTTGTCGGAGTCGTTCGCCTTCAGCGCTTCCTCGAAATAGCTGACGGCCTTGTCCCATTCCTGGTGGCGATAGCGCTTCACGCCCTCGTTGAAGTTGCCGAGCGCATCCATCAGGTTCGGGAACGACTGGTCGTTGTGATAGTCGAGGCATTCGAAGACGCCGACCGGCTGGGTCTTGCCCTTCACCACCACCTTGTCGATGTCACGCAGGCGATAGACGCCCTTCAGCTTCGCGACCGTGTATTCGGACAGCAGGATGCGCGCATTGTACTGCTTGCAGGCACTTTCCAGTCGGGCGGCGAGGTTCACGCCGTCGCCGATCATGGTGTAGTCCATGCGCTTCTTGGAGCCGATGTTGCCCGCGACGATGGAGCCGGTATTGAGGCCCAGCCCCATGTCCACTTCCATGTCACCGCGCTTCTTGCGCTCCACGTTCCATTCCCACAGGCGCGAGATCATGTTGATGCCGGCACGCAGGCCGCGGTCCTCGTCATCATCATGCGGCACGGGGATACCGAAGGCGGCCATGATGGCGTCACCGATGAACTTGTCGAGCATGCCGCCCTGTTCGGAGATGCAGTCCACCATCAGCTCGAAATAGTCGTTCAGCAGGGCCACCGTGCCCTGCGCGCCGAGGGATTCGGTGATCGTGGTGAAGCCGCGCACGTCGGAGAACAGGACGGTGGCAACCGTGTCCTTGCCGCCCAGGATTTCCTCCTGATTGCCGCCGGCCAGCATCTGGTCAGCCAGGCCGGGATCCATGTAGCGCGACAGGGTGGACTTCACCCGCTTCTCGTTGGAGATATCCTCCATCATGATCAGGGTGCCGAGGGGCTTGCCGTCACCGGAGGTCAGCGGCAGCACATTGACGTTGGCGGAGACCTTTTCCTCACCGAATGCCAGTTCCGCATCGACCGAGGTATCGCCTTCGCGGCTTTCCTCCACCCGCTCGATCTTCTCCAGCAGCCAGGCATTGGCTTCACCGAAGACATCGGCCGCCTTCTGCCCGATCACGTCCTTGGCCAGCGTGCGCATGATCCGCGCACCGGCTGCATTGCAGGTCTTGGCCTCATGCTCCTCATCGAAGGTGACGACACCGTTCGACATGGATTGCAGCATGCTCTCGTTATAGTTCTTCATCGCCTGGATATCGCCGAACAGCTTGGCGTTCTCCAGACCGATGGCGATCTGCGCGGTAAAGGCCTTCAGACGGCTCTCGTCCTCGTCGGAGAACGGACCGCCACGCTTGTTCAGCGCCTGGGTGACGCCGATGACCTTGCCGGCCTTGTTGACCACCGGCACGCAGAGGATGGACCGGGTGAAGAAGCCGGTCTGCTTGTCGAAGCCCGGATTGAAGCGCAGGTCGGCGTAGGCATAGGGAATGTTGACCGTGTCACCGGACACGAACACTGCCCCGGCGATGCCCAGATGGTTCGGCAGACGGATCTCAACGGAATCCAGCCCCTCGCCTACATGGCTGAACAGCTCGTTGGTCTTCTCGTCATTGATGAACAGGGTGGAGCGTTCGGCATCCAGCATCCGGGTCGCTTCCGACATCACCCGCTGCAGAAGTCGCGTCAGTTCCAGTTCCGAGGTCATGTCGGAGACGACGTTCAGGAACTCGATCTCGCGCTTGCGGGTGCTCTCCATCCGCTCGACAAGCTGCATCGACTGCAGGGTGATGGCGCACTGGGTGGTCATGCCCTCCAGCACCGCCATGTCGAGATCGACGAACTCGCCCTCCGCCTTGTTCAGCACCTGGGCGACACCGATGATCTCCCCCTTGGCATTCTTGACCGGCGCACAGAGGATCGACTGGGTGACGAACCCGGTTTCCTTGTCCACATCCGCATTGAAACGCTCGTCCTTGTAGGCGTCGTGGACGATCTCGCCCTCGCCCGAATGGAACACGGCACCGGCAATACCGGCATTGTCCAGGATACGTATCTCGTGGGTGCGGATGCCCTGCGCCACGCGCGAATAGAGCTCGCCCGTGGAGCTGTCGTGCAGGAACAGGGTGCCGCGTTCGGCGCGCGTTTCCTTCACGGCGACAGTGATCAGGGTGTCGAGAACAGCGTCGAGCGTATCCAGTGCCGCGACCTGGCGTGAAACGTCGAGCAGCATCTGCAGGTGGCGCAGATGCTCCGACTGGGACATGCCATCGTTCTTGCCGCCCGCCGCCCTGGGACTTCTGGCGGGGCTGTCATACATGCTGCTTCTCCTCCAGCCGGTCACGCAGCTTCTGGATCGTGGTCCGCAACTGGTCCAGTTCGTTCACCTGCAGACGCTTGCTCTCCTGCATGTTCTCGCGCTGTACAGC
>BQJF01000042.1 GCA_021604565.1 Minwuia thermotolerans
TGACCCGAGAGTCCAGCGTCCGGGGTCTGCACGGCACTTCTGGGCTGCCGGATCAGGTCCGGCGGCAACGTCGGTGGGGTGGAGGGTTTCGGCAAATGTCCGTCTCCATCAACCACGTCGCTCTCGGGCTTGACCCGAGAGCCCGGTCGCCGAGGTCTGAGCGGCACTGTTGGGCCGCCGGATCAAGTCCGGCGGCAACGTCGGTGGGGTGGAGGGTTTCGGCAAGCGTCCGTCTCCGCCAACCACGTCGCTCTCGGGCTTGACCCGAGAGCCCAGCTTCCGGGGTCTGCGCGTCATTTCTGGGCCACCGGATCAAGTCCGGCGGCAACGTCGGTGGGGTGGAGGGTTTCGGCAAGCGTCCGTCTCCGCCAACCACGTCGCTCTCGGGCTTGACCCGAGTGCCCAGTCGCCGGGGGCTGAGCGGCACTGCTGGGCCGCCGGATCAAGTCCGGCGGCGACGTCGGTGTGGGTGGAGGGTTTCGGCAAATGTCCGTCTCCATCAACCACGTCGCTCTCGGGCTTGACCCGAGAGCCCGGTCGCCGAGGGCTGAGCGGCACTGCTGGGCCGCCGGATCAAGTCCGGCGGCAACGTCGGTGGGATGGTGAGGTGGGGGCGCGGCGTCCGAGGGGAGTGGTGACACGTCTTGGTGACGGGAGTCAGAACGAGGAACGGCGCATCCGGTGGAAACCGGATACGCCGTTCAGCGCAGATATCGAAACGCGGGACGTCCCGTCAGGGGGCCGCGGTCCTCAGAGCTTGCGTTCCACCATCATCTTCTTCAGTTCCGCGATTGCCCGGCCGGGGTTGAGGCCCTTCGGACAGGTCTTGGCGCAGTTCATGATGGTGTGGCAGCGATAGAGCTTGAACGGATCTTCCAGCTTGTCGAGCCGGTCGCCCGTTGCCTCGTCGCGGCTGTCGATGACCCAGCGATAGGCCTGCAGCAGCACGGCGGGGCCGAGATAGCGGTCACCGTTCCACCAGTAGCTGGGGCAGGAGGTGGCGCAGCAGGCGCACAGGATGCACTCGTACAGCCCGTCGATCTTCACGCGGTCATCGCGATCCTGCAGCCGCTCCCGATCCGGCGGGGCCGGTGTCTTGGTCTGCATCCAGGGTTCGATGGAGGCATACTGGGCGTAGAAGTGGGTCAGGTCGCCGACCAGATCCTTGATCACCTCCAGATGCGGCAGGGGATAGATCTTCACATCCCCCTTCACCTCCTGAATGCCCTTGGTGCAGGCCAGGGTGTTGGTGCCGTCGATGTTCATGGCACAGGACCCGCAGATCCCCTCCCGACAGGAGCGGCGGAAGGTCAGGGTCGGATCGACCTCGTCCTTGATGCGGATCAGTGCGTCCAGGATCATCGGGCCGCAGTCGTCGAGATCGACCTCGTAGGTATCGACCCGCGGGTTCTCGCCCGAGTCCGGATCATAGCGGTAGATCTTGAACGTCTTGGTGTTGCTGCCATCCCCGACCTTCGGCCAGGTCTTGCCGTTGGACTTGATCCGGGAATTAGCCGGTAGATTGAATTCGACCATGTCGTGTCCCCCAATCCGGGGCCGGAGAAACTATCCGGCCCGGGAATTCCGGTGCTCGATCAGTAAACGCGGGCCTTCGGCTTCACATACTCCATCTCGTTGGAGAGGGTGTATGTGTGCACCGGTCGGTAGTCGATGGTGACCTTGCCGTCCTCATCGAACCAGCTCAGCGTATGCTTCATCCAGTTCTCGTCGTCGCGGTCGGAGAAGTCCTCGTGCGCGTGGGCGCCGCGGCTTTCCTTGCGGTTCTCGGCGGAATGCATGGTCACGACTGCCTGACGGATCAGGTTGTCGAGTTCCAGCGCCTCCACCAGGTCCGAGTTCCAGACCAGGCTGCGGTCCTGAACACCGATCGACGGCATCTGGGTATAGACCTCGTCGATCAGCCCCTTGCCCTCCGCCAGCACCTCGGAGGTGCGGAAGACGGCGCAGTTGTTCTGCATCACCCGCTGCATGTTGTTGCGGATGCGGGACGTCGGCATGTCGCCCTTGGCGTTGCGCATCTTGTCGAAGCGGTCCAGCGCCTTGTTGAGCGATTCCTTGTTGGTGTCCTTGTGCTGCGCACCGGGTTCCAGGATCTCCGAGCAGCGCTTGGCACAGGCCCGCCCGAAGACCACCAGGTCGATCAGGGAGTTGGAGCCGAGCCGGTTGGCACCGTGGACGGAGACGCAGGCGGCCTCCCCCGCAGCCATCAGGCCCGGCACGATCGCGTCGGGGTCGCCGTCCCGCAGCGTCAGCACCTCGCCTTTGTAGTTCGTCTGGATGCCGCCCATGTTGTAGTGCACGGTCGGCAGCACCGGGATCGGTTCCTTGTTCACATCGACACCGGCGAAGATATGCGCCGATTCCGAAATGCCCGGCAGGCGTTCGGCGATGATGTCGTTGTCCAGGTGATCCAGGTGCAGGAAGATGTGGTCGGCGTCCTTGCCGACGCCGCGCCCTTCCCGGATCTCCATGGTCATGGCGCGGGAGACGACGTCCCGGCTGGCCAGGTCCTTGGCGGAGGGGGCATAGCGCTCCATGAAGCGCTCACCCTCCGAATTGACCAGGTATCCGCCTTCGCCACGCACGCCTTCGGTGATCAGGCAGCCTGCGCCGTAGATGCCGGTGGGATGGAACTGCACGAACTCCAGATCCTGCAGCGGCAGGCCCGCGCGCAGCACCATGCCGCCACCGTCACCGGTGCAGGTATGGGCCGAGGTGCAGGAGAAGTAGGCGCGGCCATAGCCGCCGGTGGCCAGGATGACCATCTGCGCCCGGAACAGGTGCAGGGAGCCGTCGGACAGGTCCCAGCAGAGCACGCCGGTGCAGGCGCCTTCGTCATCCATGATCAGGTCGATGGCGAAATACTCGATGAAGAAATGCGTGTCGTTCTTCAGCGACTGGCCATAGAGCGTGTGCAGCATGGCGTGACCGGTACGGTCGGCGGCGGCGCAGGTCCGCTGCGCGGCTGCCCCCTCACCGAACTCCGTGGTCATGCCGCCGAAGGCGCGCTGGTAGATGCGGCCTTCCTCGGTACGGCTGAAGGGGACACCGAAGTGCTCCAGCTCCAGCACCGCATTGACGGCGTCGCGCACCATGTACTCGATCGCGTCCTGGTCACCCAGCCAGTCCGACCCCTTGACGGTGTCGTACATGTGCCAGCGCCAGTTGTCGGGGCCCATGTTGCCCAGGGAGGCGGAGATGCCGCCCTGCGCCGCGACCGTGTGCGACCGCGTCGGGAACACCTTGGTGACGCAGGCCGTGTTCAGCCCTGCCTCTGCACAGCCCATCGCGGCGCGCAGACCGGCACCGCCGGCACCGACCACCACCACATCGAACTTGTGCTCTGTAATCTCGTAAGCATCTGACATCGTGCTCAACCCCCGAAGGCAATCTTGAGGACGGCAAGCGCGCAGATCAGGGCACCGATCCAGCAGCCGAACGTATTGACGAACATGAGGAACAGCTTCGGCGCATGGCCGTGCACGTAATCCTCGATCACGACCTGCATGCCCAGCTTCAGGTGCCAGAAGACGGCAACGATCAGCAGCAGCAGCACACCGGCGACCACCGGGTGGCCGACGACGCCATCGGCCGTCAGGTAGTCAGCCGTGGTCAGGCGGATCGCCAGCACGACGAAGGCAAAGACCAGCGGCAGCAGCGCGATCGCCGTCACCCGCTGCATCCACCAGTGTTCGGTCCCGTCGCGGGCCGAGCCCAGGCCGCGGACATTCTTCAGCGGTGTATTGAGACGTGACTTCTGCATGATCAGCCTCCCCATCCGTAAGCGGCAATCCATGCAAGTACGGTCAGGACGGTCGCCCCGATCACCACCATGTAGCCACTGCGATAGACGGACGCGATCTCGAAGCCCCAGCCCGCATCCCAGTAGAGATGCCGCAAGCCGTTGCAGAGGTGGAAGAACAGCGCCCAGGTGAAGCCCAGCATGACAAGCCGACCGATGATGCTGCCCGCGATCCCCATGACATAATCGTAGTATTCCGGCCCGCTCGCCAATGCGACCAGCCACCAGAGCATCAGGATGAGACCACCGGCCAGCGCAACACCCGTACCGCGATGCAGGATCGACAGCATGGATGTGAGCTGGGGACGATAGACCTGTAGATGCGGTGACAACGGGCGATTCGTGTTCGCCATGTCTGACCCCCTGCTTGCCTGCCACGGGCTTCGGGCAGTACATGCCGAACGAAGACCACGTGGGAAAATGATGGCGCGCCGTCCGACCCTCGGACGTGCCGTGCCATCCCCCAATCCTCAGCGCGACCGGCGGGAATCAGATGATGTTTCCGGCCCCCCGACCGCTCAGGGCATCAGTTTGCGGGTACAGGGGCAGTCCTGTCAAACGAAGCTTCGCTTGTCCAAGCACTTGTTGATGGTCGTCAATCCTTCCGCTGCGCTGTCGGAGATGCACCAGATAGCCGCTTCCGGTTGCCGGTGCGGCGCTTTCGGGTTTATATGCGATCCACACGCGCATTTCGTGAATTGGACATTTGCTCATGACGGTCCCGATCGATGCCTCGCCGCTTGCCGGTCGCCGCGTCCTGCTGATCGTCGGCGGCGGCATTGCCGCCGTGAAGGCGCCGGATCTGATCCGGCGGCTGCGCGAGAGGGGGGCCGCAGTGCGCTGCGTGCTGACGCAGGCCGGCCACGAGTTCACGACCCCGCTGGCGCTGTCGTCGCTGTCGGAGGACCGGGTCTTCACCGACCTGTTCGACCTGACCGATGAATCGGAGATGGGGCATATCCAGCTCTCGCGGCAGGCCGACATCGTGCTGGTGGCTCCGGCGACCGCGAACCTGATGGGCCGCATGGCCGCAGGGATGGCGCCCGACCTGGCGGCGACACTGCTGCTGGCCACCGACAAGCCTGTCATGCTGGCCCCGGCCATGAACGTGCGCATGTGGCTGCATCCGGCGACGCAACGCAATCTGGCGCTGCTGCAGGGTGATGGCGTGATGGTGGTCGGCCCGAACGAGGGCAACATGGCCTGCGGCGAGTTCGGGCCGGGCCGCATGGCGGAACCGCTGGAGATCGTCGCGGCGCTGGAGGCGCATTTCGGACCGCGCCCGCTGCAGGGCCTGCGCGCCCTGGTCACTTCGGGTCCGACGCATGAGCCCATCGACCCCGTCCGCTACATCGCCAACCGGTCTTCGGGCAAGCAGGGCCATGCGATTGCCGCGGCCCTGGCCCGTGCGGGGGCGAAGACGGTGCTGGTCAGTGGCCCCACCAGCCAGCCTGACCCGGCGGGTGTCGAGGTTCGCCGTATCGAGACCGCGCGTCAGATGCTGGACGCCTGCGAGGCTGCCCTGCCGGCGGACATTGCCGTCTGCGCCGCCGCCGTGGCCGACTGGCGTGTCGCGACGGAGGCGGGGGAGAAGCTGAAGAAGGAGAAGGGCGGTGGCCCGCCCGGTCTGGCCTTCGCGGAGAATCCGGACATTCTGGCCACGCTTTCCGGTCGGGCGGAGGCGCGGCCCGGCCTTGTCATCGGCTTTGCCGCCGAGACCGAGAAGGTCATCGAACATGCGGTCGCCAAGCGGCAGCGCAAGGGCTGTGACTGGATCCTGGCCAATGACGTCAGTCCTGCCACGGGCACCTTCGGGGGTGACAACAACAGCGTCACCCTGATCTCCGCCGGGGAGCCGGATACCTGGCCACCCCTCAGCAAGCAGCAGGTGGCGGAGCGGCTGGTCCAGCGCATCGCCCTGCATCTGGGGCGCACATGATACAGGATGTCTCCATCGAGATCCGGCGGCTGGCACATGGTGACGACCTGCCTCTGCCAGCCTATGAAACCGACGGTGCGGCGGGCATGGACCTGCGGGCGGCCCTGACGGACGGCGCCCTGACCCTAGATGCACGGGGCGGGCGAGCGCTGGTGCCGACCGGGATCGCCATCGCCCTGCCTGCGGGCTACGAGGCACAGGTCCGGCCCCGTTCCGGCATGGCGCTGAAGCATGGTGTGACCGTGCTGAACACGCCCGGCACGGTGGACGCCGACTACCGCGGCGAAGTGGGCGTCATCCTGATCAATCACGGGGACGAGCCGTTTCTGATCAGCCACGGGGACAGGATCGCACAGATGGTGGTGGCCAAGGTCGCGCGCGGCAACTGGCAGGAACGTGACGCGCTGACGGAGACACGACGCGGTGCGGGCGGTTTTGGTTCGACGGGGGGACGATCCGCATGAAGGATGCACTGCGGCTGCCGAAGAAGACCCTCTATGCGCTGGATGCGGTGGTGGACATTGCCTACAACGCCCGGCCCGATCCGGTACAGTCAAAGGACATCACTGATCGGCAGGGCATTCCGCCGCGGTATCTGGAACAGGCGATGCAGCAACTGGTGCGCGCCGGCATCCTGAAGGGGGTGCGGGGCCCGCGCGGCGGCTACACCCTGGCGCGGGAACGGCGACGCATCAGTGTGGCGGAGATCATCCGCATCATCGCCGCCGAGGACGAGGAACAGGATCAGGGCGGTTCGCCGCTTGGTCAGGAAATCATCCGTCCATTCTGGAGCGAGATCCAGGACGAGATCATGGAGCGTCTGGAGACCGTGACGCTGGAAGACCTCTGCCGCCGCGCCCAGGATGCGGGGGTTGCGCGCGCCACCCGTGCATCACGGGACTTCACGATCTGACGGTCAGCCTTATCTGATCAACTGAGCAAGAGAAAATTCAACTCCGGGGGAGCAGTACATCATGAGCACCGATCAACGTTTCACCGCCCCGCGCGGTCGCATCTATGAATCCATCACCGATACCATCGGCTCGACGCCGCTGGTCCGCCTGAACCGGGTCACCGACGGTGTCGCGGCGGGGGCGCAGGTGCTGGCCAAGCTGGAATTCTTCAATCCGCTGTCGTCGGTGAAGGACAGGATCGGCGTCGCCATGATCGAGGCAATGGAGGCCGATGGCACCCTGAAGCCGGGCGGTCAGATCATCGAACCGACGTCGGGCAACACAGGCATTGCGCTGGCCTTCGTCGCTGCAGCCAAGGGCTATCCGCTGACCCTGGTGATGCCGGAGAGCATGTCGGTGGAGCGGCGGCGGATGCTGAAACTGCTGGGTGCGACCCTGGAACTCACTCCGCCGGAGAAGGGCATGCCCGGCGCCATCGCGAAGGCCAAGGAGATGGTGGAGGCAACGCCCGGTGCGGTGATGCCGCAGCAGTTCGCCAACCCGGCCAACCCCGCGATCCATGTCTCGACGACGGCGGAGGAAATCTGGGCCGACACCGGTGGCAAGGTCGACGTGGTGATTTCCGGTGTCGGCACCGGCGGCACGGCGACCGGCATCGGCCGGGTGCTGAAGCAGCGCAACCCGGCCATGAAGCTGGTGGTGGTGGAGCCGGAGGACAGCCCGGTGCTGTCCGGCGGCAATCCCGGCCCGCACAAGATCCAGGGTATCGGAGCCGGTTTCGTGCCGGAGAACCTCGACACCTCGCTGGTGGACGAGGTTCTGACCATCGGCAACGAGACCGCCTTCGAGACCGCCCGCCGTCTGGCGCGGGAGGAAGGCATTCCCGTCGGCATCTCCTCCGGTGCCGCAGTTGCCGCAGCGCTGGAAGTGGCGCAGCGGGCCGACATGGCGGGCAAGGTGGTTGTCGTGATCCTGCCTTCCTTCGCCGAGCGTTATCTCTCGACCGCGCTGTTCGACGGTCTTTGAGATTGCGCAACCGGACGACAGCGGCATGAGCGGCGCAGCGCCGGAAAGCGCGGATGAGGCCTACTGGCAGGTCATCACCCTGACCGATCTGCCGACGATGCAGGCGGTGGAGGCGGCATTGGGTGACCTGCCGCTCTCCACCTCCGTCTTCAAGGCGGATGACGGGCGCTGGCGGGTGACCGCGATCGTCGATCATGAACCCGATCTCGCCCACTGGCCGGTGCCGGGGGAAAGCGAGGTCGCGCCGCTGGAGATGCGTGACTGGGTGGCGGAATCGCAGGCGGCACTGCCCGCCCTCGACATCGGCCGGTTCCGGGTCCGGGGCGGCTGGGACAAACCTGCCATCACCGGGCGCATCGACCTGGTGATCGAGGCCGGGCAGGCCTTCGGTACCGGTCGGCACGAAAGCACCGAAGGCTGCATGATCCTGCTGCAACAGCTTGCCCGGCAACGCCGGGTGCGGCGGGTGCTGGATGTGGGCACGGGGGCCGGAATCCTCGCCATCGCTGCGGCGCGGCTGACCGGGGCGCAGGGTGTCGGCACCGACATCGATGCGATCTCGGTGACGGTCGCCATCGAGAATGCGGAACTGAACGATGCAAAGCATCTGACGCGCTTCGCCTTCGCCGATGGCACCCGTCACCGGCTGGTCCGCGACGGTGGCCCCTACGATCTGGTCTTTGCCAATATCCTCGCCCGGCCGCTGGCCAGCATGTCGCGCATGATCGCGGGACACGTGGCGCCGGGCGGCGACCTGATCCTGGCAGGAATCCTGACCCGGCAAGTGCCGATGGTCCTGACCCGCTATTGCCCGCTCGGCCTGAAGCTGGTGACACATCACCGGCAGAACGAATGGTCGGTACTGCGGTTGCGACGGCCCGCCGGTCAGGTTGGGGAGTAGGCCGGTGCAGCCCCTTTCCATAGCTGGAGTACAAACGTGTCTGATCGCGTGAACCGCCTGCGGGCGGAGATGCAGGCCGCCGGAATCCACGGATTTCTGATCCCGCGCAATGACGAACATTTCGGCGAGTGGGTGCCCGCGAATGCGGAGCGGCTGGCCTGGCTGACCGGTTTCACCGGGTCCGCCGGACTTGCAATCGTGCTGTCCGATCGCGCCGCCATGTTCGTCGATGGCCGCTATACGCTGGCCGTGCGTGATCAGGTGGATCTGGACATCTTCGATATCCGCCACGTTACCGAGGAACCGGCGAGCGACTGGCTGCGCGAAGTGTTGAAGCCCGGGCAGCGACTGGGATTCGATCCCTGGCTGCACACGGCGGCGGGCCTGACCGCAATCGGGAAGGCCGTCGAGGATGCGGGCGCTGAGCTGGTGCCGGTCGCCCGCAATCCCGTTGATCTGATCTGGCAGGACCGGCCCGCTCCGCCGATGGCACCGGTCGTGCCGCATGATCTTGAACGCGCAGGTGAAACGGCGGAGGCCAAGCGCCAGCGCATCGCCGAGATCGTGAAGCAGAAGGGCGCGGACGCCGCAGTGCTCACCCTGCCGGAGTCGATTGCCTGGCTGCTGAACATCCGGGGCGGCGATGTGCCCCGCACCCCGCTGCCGCTGGGGTTTGCGGTGCTGCATGGGGATGCGCGCGTCGACCTGTTCATGGACCCGGAGAAGATCACCGACGCGGCGCGCACGCACATGGGCAATGCCGTTTCCATCGCGCCGAAGGCCACCTTTGCCGACGGTCTGACGGCCATGGCAGGCAAGCATGTGCTGGTGGACCGGCCCAGCGCCGTGAAGGCGGTGACGGAGCGGTTGCGCGATGTCGGCGCGGAGGTGGTGCTGGGCGAGGACCCGACCATGCTGCCCAAGGCCTGCAAGAATCCGGTGGAGGTGCAGGGCAGCCGTGACGCCCATGTCCGCGACGGGGCGGCGGTCGTGCGTTTCCTCGCCTGGCTGGACGCCCATGCCGGTGACGGGTCGGTGGACGAGATCACTGCTGCGGAGACGCTGGAGGGCTTTCGCCGCCGGAACGATCTGATCCGCGACCTGTCCTTCGACACCATTTCCGGCTCCGGCCCCAACGGGGCCATCGTGCATTACCGCGTGACGCCGGAGACCAATCGCAGGCTGCAGCCGGGGGAGCTGTTCCTGGTGGATTCCGGCGCACAGTACCTCGATGGCACCACCGACATCACCCGCACCATCGCCATCGGCGATCCCGACCCGGAGATGCGGGACCGTTTCACCCGCGTGCTGCAGGGGCATGTGGCGCTGGCCACGGCCCGGTTTCCGGCAGGCACGACCGGCAGTCAGCTTGACCCCATGGCCCGCGCCCCGCTCTGGCAGGCGGGTCTGGACTTTGACCATGGCACGGGCCATGGCGTCGGCAGCTATCTGAGTGTGCATGAGGGGCCGCACCGGATTTCCAAGGTCCACAGCGCGGTGGCCCTGCAACCGGGCATGATCGTCTCCAACGAGCCCGGCTACTACAAGGCCGGAGCCTATGGCATCCGCATAGAGAACCTGGTCACGGTGGTCGAGGTGGAGATCGACGACGGGGAGCGTCCGACGCTGGCCTTCGAGACCCTGACACTGGCCCCCATCGACCGCCGTCTGATCGTCACCGAGATGCTGACGGCGGCGGAACGGGGCTGGATCGACCGCTATCACGCCCGTGTAGCGGCGACCCTGACGCCGCTGCTGGATACGGAGACCGCGGGCTGGCTGGCGGCGGCGACGCAGCCTCTGCTCGGATGAAACATACCGCTGCACCGGCCTTCGGGGTCTATGTCCACTGGCCGTTCTGTGTCTCCAAATGCCCCTACTGCGACTTCAACAGCCATGTCCGTGAAACCGTCGATCAGGACCGCTGGCGCGTGGCGCTGCTGGCGGAGATCCGGGCCTGGGCGGAGCGGGTGCCGAAACAGCCTGTCGACACGATCTTCTTCGGCGGTGGCACCCCGTCGCTGATGCCGCCCGCCACGGTGGCGGCGGTACTGGCACAGATCGACGACAGCTTCGGCCTTGCGCCGGATGTCGAGATCACGCTGGAGGCCAATCCGTCTTCCATAGAGATCGACCGGTTCCGGGATTTCCGGTCGGCAGGGGTCAACCGGGTCAGCCTGGGGGTGCAGAGCTTCGATGACCGGGCGCTGGGGTTTCTGGGGCGCGCGCATGATGCAGGGGCCGCGCAACGCGGCATAGCCGTCGCCGCCTCCGCCTTCGACCGTTTCTCCTTCGACCTGATCTATGCCCTGCCGGGTCAGACGGAGGCGGAATGGCGCGCCATGCTGGCCTCGGCGCTGGATCTGGCCGGGGATCACCTGTCGCTGTACCAGCTCACCATCGAGCCCAATACCGGCTTTGCAGGGCAGGTGAAGCGCGGCGTCTTCGATCCGATGGATGACGACCGGGCGGCGGACCTGTTCGAACTGACGGCTGGGATCACGGCGGATGCCGGACTGCCCGCCTATGAAACATCGAACCACGCCCGCCCCGGCGGGGAATGCCGCCACAATCTGCTCTACTGGCAATATGGCTCCTGGATCGGTGTCGGCCCCGGCGCGCACGGGCGTCCGGTGTTGCAGGGCGGCCAGCGCCACGCCACCGCCAACCACCGCAAACCGGAGGTCTGGCTGGAAGCGGTGGAGGCAGACGGCACCGGCCTGGCCGAGGAGCGCGCCATCCCGACGGAGGAACAGGCCGAGGAAGCCCTGATGATGGGTCTGCGGCTGGCGCAAGGTATCGATGGCAACATGTTTCAGATCCGCACCGGCGGCCAGTCCCTCAACCGCCTGCTGGACCCGAACGCTGCGCGAAGGCTGACCGCGGACGGCCTGATCGAAACCCTGAACGACACCCTGCGCGTCCGCCCCCGGGGCCGCCTGCTGTTGAACAGCATCACCGGTGCCCTGCTGGGCGGGTGATGTTCCATTTCTAGGCTGCCGACCGACACCATGCCTCGTAAGACTGTACCGCCGTCATTCCCGATGTCGGGCACTGACTCATTCTACCCGCTCATCTGATCGGCCTGAGACCTTGCCTGGGCGGTTCATGTTTTGTTACTAAACCAATTCCATAATAAAAGCATCAAAATCGCCAATACGATAATAAGTGAATACGACATCAATACATTGAAATCCAAGAATTTTTCAATGAAAACTATCCATTTTTCACGTTGCCAATCGAAATTTTCCAATAAATTGCTACCTCGCCATTGCGATAGCCAATAGCGGGTGATTTGCAAGGGAGCAATCTGATCTGGCGCACTATTCGTGCGAAAAAATGTTTCAATCTCCCAGATCCGGGCCATATACGACCATTGAAACAATTTCCATGCGGATTCGATCAACCAAAAGCAGATGGCATTGATTGCGGCTAAGCTCACGATCCATCTGTTGGACTGTTTCAGCGCAAGGGCAACAATTGCCACTGATATGCCTGTTCCCCATTCCTTGATGCGAAGCGCTTTCTCGTCGAAGGCTTCAATTGTATTCTGGAGGTGAAAATATTCCTCCGCCAGGAGTCGAACTGTTTCCGGGTCAGCATCCATCGCTCACTCCATAACGGCAACACAGACATCAGGTCAGGGAATCCGCGTGCGATCACCCGAAACAAGACAGATGGATCGCTCTTCCTGCTGCTGAACCAATTCTGTATCAGGCACTCACCCCTTCGCCAACATCGCCCTGAGTTCGAATTTCAGGATCTTGCCCAGCGCGTTGCGGGGCAGGGCGTCGATGGGGATGACGTCCTTGGGGTGCTTGTAGCGGGCGAGGCGGTCGTGGAACAGGCCCAGCAGGGCGGGGGCATCGAGGGTCTGCCCCTCCCGCGGTACGGCGAAGATCACCGGGACTTCGCCCCAGCGCGGGTCGGGGCGACCGACGACGGCGAACTCGGCCAGGTCGGCGTGCGCCGCCAGCACCTGCTCCAGTTCGGCGGGGTAGATGTTCTCTCCGCCCGAGATCACCACGTCCTTCGCCCGGTCCTCGATGCGGTAGAAGCCGTCGGCGTCGCGGCGGCCGATATCGCCCATGCGGAACCAGCCGCCCTCGACGAAGGCCTCCGCCGTCGCGTCCGGGTTCTGCCAGTAGCCGGAGAAGACGCTGGGGCCACGCACCAGGATCTCCCCGGCGTCACCTTCCGTCACGTCGCGCCCGTCATTGTCCACGACCCGGACCTGCACGTGCACTGCGGGTCGCCCGCAGGAGCCGACATGCTCGAACGCATCCTGTCCGCGCAGCACGATGGCCAGCGGCGAAGTCTCGGTGGAACCGTAAATCTGGCCGACCGGAACCCTGCGCGCGTGAAATCGCTCGATCAGTGCCGTGGGCACCGTTGTCGATCCCGCCATCACCAGTCGCAGCGATGAGAGATCGGTGGTCGCCCAGTCCGGGTGATCGGTCAGCGCCTGCATCATCGCTGGCACGGCCAGCGCCAGTGTCGGGCGCAGCCGGTCAATGGCGCCGAGCGTCATCGCAGGGTCGAAGCGGGGCTGCAGAAAGACCGTCGCCCCGGCATGAAACGCGGGCGTGGTCTGGTTGTTCAGGCCTCCGACATGGAACAGCGGCAGATTGGTCAGGATCAGGTCGGTGCTGACCATGTCATGCGCGTGGGTCGCGTTGACCGCGTTCCAGAAGACATTGCCCTGGGTCAGCACTGCGCCTTTCGGACGGCCCGTGGTGCCGGAGGTATAGACCAGCAGCACCGGTGTTTCATGGCTGGCATCCGGTTCGATGGCAGCGCCCGATGCCGCCGCCGCCAGATGATCGCTCCAGGCACTCCACTGCCCCTCCGCCGGGCCGAGGGAAACATGTTTCAGGCCGGGCGCTCTGTCGGCAATGGCGTCGGCGTGGGGAATGAACCCGGGATCGGCGAACAGCACACTGGCACCGCTGTCGGCAAGCTGAAACCCGTGCTCCGGCGGGGCCAGCCGCCAGTTCAGGGTGACCAGACTGACACCCGTCCGGGCGCAGGCGAAGAACAGCACCAGTTGTGCCACGGAGTTCTCGCCCAGATGCGCCACGCGGTCCCCGGCGCCGACCCCCAGCTCATGCCTCAGCGCCCGCGCCGCCCGGTCGATGGCCGCCGCGAACCCCGCATAGGTCACGGTCTCATCGTCGGTGATGATGGCGGGCTTGTCCGGCGCCTGTCCGGCCCAGCCCTCGATCCAGTGCGCCAGATCCATGGGTGGCTCCTTCGTTCGTGGGCTTTGGCGTTCTGCGGTGGAGTCATTTGCGGCCTGTTCCATCCCTCTCCCCCTCCCGGCCACCCACGGGAGTATCCTTATCGGGTGGCCGGGAGGGGGAGAGGGATGGAACAGTCAGCCCTACAGGTGCATGCCGCCGTCGATCACCATGGCCTGGCCGGTGATGTACTGGCTTTCGTCGGCGGCCAGATAGGTGGCAAGTGACGCGATCTCGTCGGCGCGGGCGAGGCGGCCCATCTTCTGGCGCGAGACGAAGTCCTTGCGTGCCTGGACCGGGTCATCGAAGGCATTGATGCGGTCATCCAGCGAGGGGGTCTGCACGGTGGCCGGGCAGATGGCGTTGCAGCGGATGCCGTCACCGATGTAGTCCGCCGCCACCGACTTGGTGAAACCGATTACCGCGCCCTTGGTGGCACCATAGGCGCAGCGGTTGACTACCCCCATCTCCGAACTGACGACGGAAGCCATGTTGATGATGGAGCCACCGCCATTCGCCAGCATCGCGGGCACGAAGGCCTGCGTGACCACGAACAGCGAGCGGCAGTTCAGTTCGAAACTGAAGTCCCAGCCCTGCATCGTCGTGTCCAGAAGCGATCCGTGATCGACGAAACCGGCGCAGTTGAACAGCACGTCCACCGCACCCACCTTCGCCGCCATTGCGGCCACGGCGGCCTGGTCGGTGACGTCCAGCGGGTACGTCTCGACACCGGGCAGCCCGTCGAGTTCCGCCAGTTTCTCCGCATTCAGATCCGTCGCGACGATGCTCGCGCCCTCCGCCGACCAGGCCTCCACCGTTGCCCGGCCGATACCCTGTGCCGCCGCGGTGACAAAGCACTTCTTGCCCTGCAATCGTCCAGCCATCCCGTTTCCCCTGTTTCGTTTCTGCCTGTTGTTGCCATGGCCGCTCAGGTGGCCAGATGGTCTCCCACCGGCTCACCCAGAGCCATGTGATGTATCGCTCCGCCAACCACCTCGCCATCGACCGGCACGGCCTTCCGGTTCGGGAAACAGCCCGCGATCAGCTCGAACGCCGCCGCATCGCGCGGGTCGTCGAAGCGGGGGATCAGCACGGCCCCATTGGCGAGATAGAAGCCGCAATAGGTCATGGACGCAGGGCCAATGGCCTCCGGGACCGGCACTTCCTGCACCTCGATGGGCCGGTCGAAGGGATCGGTGGCCACGCGCAACCGCTGCACATTGTCCTGCATGGCGCGGAAGTCGGGATGCTCCGGATCGGCGGGGGAGTGCAGCAGGACCTTGCCGGGTGCGATGAAGCGGCAGAACCGCCCGACATGGCCGCCGCCGCCGACCAGGCCACTGATGCCTTCGCCGAGCCAGATCACGCGCACGATGCCGAAGAAGTTCATCAGGATCTCTTCGATGTCGCGCCGTCCCACCAGCGGATTGCGGTTCGGGCTCATCAGGGTCTGCTCGCTGACCAGCGCCGTTCCCAGACCGTCAGTCTGCACCGACCCGCCCTCCAGCACAATGGGGCCACGGTAATAGGGTACCTGCATCAGGCGCACCAGTTCCTCGGCAAAGCCGTGGTCTTCCTCATGCACGATATGGCGTCCGCCCCAGCCATTGAACTTCCACGCCACGCCCTTGGTCCGGGCCTGCTCGTTCACCAGGAATGTCGGTGCCAGGTCCCGTATCCAGCCGTGGGCGACGTCATGCGGCACCAGTTCGACCTTCGGGCCGAGGGTCAGGGCGGTTTCCTTCATGTCCGGTTCCGGCACGATCATCCGCACCGGCTCGAAGGCGGCAATGGTACGGGCGATGTGCGCGAAGGCGACGCGGCTTTCCAGCAGTCCGGCGGGCATCTCCGTCGGGTCTGTCGGCCAGGCCATCCAGGTGCGTGTGTGCTCTGCCCAGTCCGGGACCGGAAAGTAGCCTTCGAAGGAGGGGTTTTCTTCATCCATGGCCGAAGCCTATTGCATTTTCACCGGAAGGAAAGCCGGGAGTCCGGAGTCGGTTTGTGGCCTGTTGCAGCGGGATTCGTTCGTTTGCCTGTTCCATCCCTCTCCCCCTCCCGGCCACCCACGGGGGTATCCTTATTGGGTGGCCGGGAGGGGGAGAGGGATGGAACAGGCCGCAAGCAGACTCCTCAGCCCTGGGCGTGGAAGGTGCGGCCCAGGCTGCCTGGCGCGCGCAGCATGGCCCGTGTCGGACTGGCGGAGATCGCCACCAGCACCGCGATGGTCACCAGATAGGGCAGCATGGAGAGGTACTGCGACGGGATCGCGATCCCGAGACCCTGCACATGCAGTTGCAGGATTGTGACGCCACCGAACAGGTAGGCCCCCAGCAGCGCCCGGTTCGGCCGCCAGCCCGCGAAGACCACGATGGCCAGCGCGATCCAGCCGCGTCCCGCCGTCATCTCCTCCGACCACAGCGGTGTCCGCGCGATGGAGAGATAGGCCCCGCCCAGCCCGGCAAGCGCCCCGCCCCAGGCCAGCGCCAGCAGCCGGATCAGCACCACCGGATGCCCGATGGCGTGGGCGGCGTCATGGTTCTCCCCCACCGCCTTCAGGATCAGTCCGGCGCGGGTGCGGGTCAGGAACCAGCCGGTCAGCAGCAGCAGCAGGATGGACAGGTAGAACATGGGCTCATGCCGGAACAGCAGCGGCCCGAAGAAGGGAATGTCGGCCAGCAGCGGAATCTCGATCCGGGCCAGCGCGGGTATGGAAAGCCCCGAATAGCCACTGCCCAGCAAGGCCGACAGGCCCAGCCCGAAGATGGTCAGCGCCAGGCCGGAGGCGACCTGATTCGCCAGCAGGACCTGTGTCATCAGCCCGAACAGCAGCGCCATGGCCGCACCGGCAAGCGCGGCACCAACGATACCGGCCAGGTGCGACCCGCTCTCCGCAGTGACGATGAAGCCCGCGACCGCGCCGATCACCATCATCCCCTCGACGCCGAGGTTCAGCACCCCGGCACGTTCCACCACCAGTTCCCCCGTGGCGGCGAACAGCAGCGGCGTTGCGGCGAGCATCATGCCGAGGATGATGTTGACGGCCAGTTCCATCAGGCGACCTCCCGCACCCGTCTGCGCAGGCGGAAACGATAGGTGGACAGGACATCCATGCCGAGCAGGAAGAACAGCAGAAGCCCCTGGAACACGGCAGTGACCGCATTGGGCAACTGCATGGTGATCTCCGCGGCCTCGCCACCCAGATAGGTCACCGCCATGACGAAACCGGCGATGATGATGCCCAGCGGATTGAGACGCCCCAGGAAGGCGACGATGATCGCGGTGAAGCCATAGCCGACAGGCAGGCTGGGAACAAGCTGGCCCACCGGTCCCGTTGCCTCGAACAGTCCGGCCAGTCCGGCCAGCCCACCGGAGACCAGCAGGCAGAACCAGATCACCCGCGCCTCGACAAATCCGGCGAAGCGGGCAGCGCGCGGGGCCTCTCCCAGCAGCCGGATCTGGAAGCCGACGACATGGCGACCCAGCAGCAGCCAGGCCACGAGCGCGGCCACCAGCGCGGCGAAGAAACCGATGTGCGCCCGCGTGCCCTCCATCAGCAGCGGCATGGCGGCGGAGCCTTCGAACAGGCGGCTTTCGGGAAAGTTGAAACCGTCCGGATCCCTGAGCGGTCCGGTGACCATCGCCGAGAGCAGCAGAGTCGCGACATAGACCAGCATCAGGCTGACCAGGATCTCGTTGGCCCCGAAGCGGGTGCGCAGGTACGCCGGAATCGCGGCCCAGGCCATGCCGGCGGCACAGCCGCTGATCCACATCAGCGGCATCAGCCAGATGCTGTCGGTGCCGTGAAAGGCCAGCCCGACCGCGCCGCCCGCCAGCGCGCCGATGGTGAACTGCCCCTCCGCGCCGATGTTCCAGATTCCGGCGCGGAACCCGAGCGAGAGACCAATGGCGATCAGGATCAGCGGCGTCGCCTTCACCAGCAGTTCGGAAAGGCTGTAGAGGTCGGCGAAGGGGCTGATGAAGATCACTGCCACGGTCTGCAGCGGGTCCTTGCCGAGCATGGCGAACAACACCATGCCGACCAGAACCGTCAGGATCAGGGCCAGTACGGGCGTCAGCCAGAGCATGGCGCGGGAGGTCTCGGGCCGCCGCTCCAGCCGGATCATGCGGCGTCGTCCTGCTGCTCGTGTGTCGCCCCGCCCATCAGCATGCCGATCTCCGCCACCGTCACATCCTCGCTGGTGCGGGGGGCGGAGAGGGTGCCGCCCGCGAGGACGGCAAAACGGTCACTGACCGACAGCAGTTCGTCGAGATCCTGGCTGATGATCAGGATGGCGGCTCCGGCACGGGCAAGCTGGTCCAGGGCTGTGTGGATTTCCGCCGCCGATTTCGCATCGACACCCCAGGTCGGTTGCGCGGCGATCAGCACGGTCGGTCCCTGCAGGATTTCCCGCCCGATGACGAATTTCTGCAGGTTGCCGCCGGACAGGCTGCCTGCCTGCCGGGTCACCGCCGTGGTGGCGACGTTGAAGGCACTGACGATCTCCGACGCGAAACGCTTCGCGGCACCGAAGTCGAGCACGCCCCTGCGCGCCAGATTGCGCCGTCCACGCGCGGAAATAAGCGTGTTCTCGGTCAGGCTCATGGCGGCGGCGGCCCCGTGCCCCAGCCGTTCCTCCGGCACGAAGGCCATGCCCATGGCCCGGCGGCGCGTCGGACCCAGGTTGCCGACCGGCGCGCCATCCAGGCTGATCGCGCCCGGGGTCGTGCTGCGCCGCTCCCCGATCAGGGCGGCCATCAGTTCGTCCTGACCATTGCCCGCCACTCCGGCGATGCCGATGATCTCCCCCGCCCGCACGTCCAGGGAGATGTCCTTCAGGCTCACGCCGAATTCGGTCGCCGCAGGCAGGTTCAGGTGATCGATCGACAGCCGCACCGCCCCCGGTTCCTGCACCTTGCGGATATGGCGGCGGACCGCATTGCCGATCATCATCCGGGCCAGCGATTCAGGTGTTTCCGCACCGGGGTCACAGGTGCCGACCACCCTGCCGCGCCGCAGGATCGTGGCGTGGCTGCAGAGATTCCGGATCTCCCGCAGCTTGTGGGAGATGTAGAGGATGGAGCGGCCCTCGTCGCGGAGCTTGCGCAGAACCGTGAACAGTCGCCCGACCTCCCCCGGGGTCAGGACGGAAGTCGGCTCGTCCATGATGATCAGCCGCGGCGACTGCAGCAGGCAGCGCACGATCTCCACCCGCTGGCGCTCCCCGACCGAAAGCTGGTCCACCCGGCTGAAGGGGTCGAGCACCAGACCATAGGACGCCGAGACATCGCGGATCCGGTCCGGCAGGTCGGAGCCTGCCAGTTCGGCGGGCAGGGCGACGGCAATGTTCTCCGCCACCGTCATCGCCTCGAACAGGGAGAAATGCTGGAACACCATGCCCACACCGGAGGCCCGTGCCGTAGCCGGGTTGGCTGGCGCATAGGGTCTGCCGTCGAACCACATGCGACCGCTGTCGGGGCGCAGCGCACCGTAGATCATCTTCACCAGTGTCGACTTGCCCGCGCCGTTCTCCCCCAGCAGGGCGTGAATCGTGCCCTGCCCGACGGTCAGGTCGATCTGGTTGTTGGCCACGATCCCGGGAAATGAACGGGTCAGGCTCTCGAGTTGCAACAGCGGGGTCGTGGTCATGGTTTCCAAGCAATACACGCGGATCGAAACCGACGCCATACCGGTGCTGCCAAACCGGATCGAATGCCGTTATGCTCCTGCCCGGTTTGCAAACGGGGAGCACAGACATGACCGACACACCCGCCTTCGAGTTGCCGCACTGCCTGATGCCGGCTGACGAGATCCTGCCGCTGCTGGAGGGCAAGCGGGAGCGCAGCCAGGGCCGTGTCATGGACCCCAAGGCGCAGGTGGTGGCGGAGTTCTCCCGCTCCGTCCGGGTGCCCGGCTATTTCCCGCCGCTGCCGGAACTGCGCCAGCAGATCCGCACGCTGGTGCAGTTGCTCGACACGCCCGCGCCGGAGCTGAAGCGGGTCGAGGATATCCAGGTGCCGGGGGCGGAGGGGCCGGTGAATGCGCGCGTCTATGCCGACAGCGACGGGCCCCTGCCGGTGCTGGCCTTCTTTCATGGTGGTGGCTGGGTGCAGGGTGACCTGGAATCGCATCATGGCCTCTGTGCCCATTTCGCCAAGTGGTCCGGGGCCATGGTGGTGGCCATCGACTACCGCCTGGCACCGGAGACGAAGTTTCCCGGCGGCCTGAACGACTGCATCGCCGCCTATGGCTGGCTGCGGGAACATGCGGCGGAGATCGGTGGCGATCCGGCACGTGTGGCCGTTGGTGGTGACTCGGCGGGCGGCAACCTGTCGATTGCGGTCAGCCAGCAGGCGGCCGCCGCGGGTCAGCCGGTGCCGGACTTCCAGTGGCTGATCTATCCGGCCACCGATTTCGCCATGACCGCCGCCTCGCACGATGAGTTCATCGAGGGCGCGATCATCCCGCGCGACCGGGTGCTCTGGTACCGCGACCAGTATCTGACTCAGGAATCGGACGGCAAGGACGTGCGCGCCTCACCGCTGCTGACCGAGAACCTGGAGGGTCAGCCGCCCGCCCTGATCCAGACCGCCGGCTTCGACCCGCTGCGTGACGAGGCACTGGCCTATGCCAACCGCCTGCGCGACGCGGGCGTACACACCACGCACCATGAATATCCCGGCCAGATCCACGGGTTCATGATGCTGACCAGGGCGATCCCGGAGGGTCTGGAGGCCATCCGCGAAGGTGCCGACTACGCCAGGCGGCACTGGGGCCTCTGAGTCCGACAGGACCGTTCAGAGGGGTGCGCCTGCCGAGAGGCCGAGGGCCAGGCGACCGCGTGCCTCTCTCAGGCTGTCGAAATCGACGATGGCGTGGTGGCATGCCGTGTTGATGTCGCGGAACCAGCGCTGCAGCGGGCTGCGGTCGTGAGTCGCGCCAGCCCCGGCGGCGGCATAGACCCGCTCCGTCGCGCGTCGGCACAGCTCCGACGCATAGGATGCGTTCCAGCGGATGGAGGCGTTCGTCTCGCCCCCGACCGGAACCTCGCTCGTCTGCATGGCGGCGTCCAGCAGGTCGCAGTTCTTCAGCACCAGTGATTCAGCGAGTTCGATCTCGCCGAGGGACTCCGCGACCCGCATCTGAATGCCGGGCTTCGACGCCTTCTCGGCACCGGTATAGACCTCCCTGCGCACGCGGGTGGCGGCGATGAAACTGTCCATGCCGCGCTGCGCCGTGCCGACGATGGTCCCCGCCAGCATGCTGGCCAGGCCGCCCATCACCGGCAGGCGGTAGAGTGGTCCGGCATCACCTTCGAAATCGCCCCTGAACAGTTCCCGCGTCGACATGGCCCGGTGGTCCGGCACGAAGACGCCCTCCGCCACCAGATCCTTGGAGCCGGAACCGCGCATGCCCAGCGTGAACCAGGTATCGTCCACCGTGATCGCGTCGGTCGGCACGACCAGGTGAACCGCAGGAATGGCGCATTCGACATCGCCCGGCACGACCTTCGCGCCCAGCAGCAGCCACGGGCCATGATCGACACCGCTGCCGAACTGCCAGCGACCGTCCAGGACCCAACCCTGCGCGACTTTCCGCGCACTGCCCTGCGGGGCGAGTGCACCCGGGATCAGGACGTCCGGATCGCCGTCGAAGACCTCCTCCAGGCAGGCCTGCGGGTAGCGGCCGACGACATAGGTGTGCGCGGCGCAGACCATGTGCACCCAGCTTGCCGCCGGGCAGCCCCGGGCCAGGTCGATGCAGGACCGGATGTGTGTGCTGATCGGCAGTTCCGCGCCCCCGAAGGCGCGCGGTGCCAGCATACGCGACAGTCCCGCCTTTCTGATGGCGGCCATCGCCTCCGGTGCCACCATGCGATCCGTCTCCGACCGGGGCGAATGTTCCGCCAGCTCCGGGACGATGGCAAGGGCGGCGGCATGGGCGTCGACGGGGTCGGACGACCTGTCTGCTTGCGTCTGCGCGTCCTGCATCATATGATCTCCTGCAAATGTAGTCGACTAGTATACCAGTAAGAATGAGTGCCGCAACCCATGTACCTGCCACCCCCGGATGCCCGACCGGAAGCCGCCACAGGCCTGCGTCACGACCGGGCCTTTGCCTATCTGACGTCCCTGTTGCTGGATGGCGGGCTGGAGCCGGGGGATGTCTTCTCGACCGATGCGGTGGGCAAGGCGCTTGCCATCAGTCGGGCGCCGGTGACCGACGCGGTGAAGCGTCTCGTGCGGGACGGGTTCATCGCCGTGATTCCGCAGGTCGGATGCAAGGTTCGCTTTCCCGCGCCGGAGGAAGTGGAGGACTTCTATCGCCTGTTCGCGCGGAGCGAGGGCGTGATCACCGGGCTGGCGGCAGAGCGGCGGACGGCGGAACAGGCCAGCCGCTTCGGGGCGCTGGTCAGCGGAATTGATGCGGAGCAGGACGCCTGCCGTGGTCTGTCCTCAGCCGGTCCGCGCCTGCGGGCGCTGAACCGTCGCCGCTACGAGGCGATACACGCAATGGCCGGTGCGCGGATCGCCGGTGAACTGGTTGCCAACATGTGGGATCGCAGTGACTTCTACATTCGAGTCGCCTTCGGCCAGTTCGCCTATTCACGCGATGCGCATGCCAGCAATCAGCAGATCGCCCCCGCCATCATCGCCGGTGACACCGACACTGCGGTTCGCGTGACGGAAGCCTATCTGATGCAGGCAGGCACCCGGACCGCGAGCGAACTGCGGCGCAGGCTGGATTCTCCGGACCCGTGATGGAATCGCACTAGCCCACTCCCCCACACGGGGACCCTGGCCGTCAGTCGCCGGTCAGTTCCTCGATGATGCGGAACTTCTGCACCTTGCCCATGGGGTTGCGGGGCAGTTCCCCGGTCACGATGACCCGGCGCGGCACCTTGTAGCCGGCCAGCCGCTCGCGGCAGAATTTCTCGACCGCGTCCGGTTGCAGCTCCGGGTCGCGGCTGACGATCATCGCGGTGACCAGTTCCCCCCAGCGGTCATCGGGCAGACCAACGACAGCCGCCTCGATGATATCGGGGTGCTCGTGCAGGATGCGCTCCACCTCCGCGGTATAGATGTTCTCCCCGCCGGAGATGATCATGTCCTTCTTGCGGTCAACGATGCAGAGCCGCCCGTCCGGCTGCCAGATCCCGACGTCGCCGGACATGACATAGCCCTGCGCATGGCCTTCCGGGCGATGCCAGGCGGCCTCCGTCGCGTCGGACCGGCCGAGATAGCCGGAGAAGTGCGTCAGCGCCTTGACGCCGACTTCCCCCGGTTCGCCCACCGGGCAGGGCTGCCCCGCCTCGTCGAACACCGCGACCTCGTTGCCGAAGGTGGGCCAGCCGACAGAATGGGCCAGCAGGGTCTCCCGCTCCTTGACCTCGAAGGTGACCCAACCCCCTTCCGTCCAACCGTAGGCCTCCGCGATCTGCGCGTTGGGGAACATCTCCAGGCACTGCTTCGTCAGGGACAGGGGCCCCGGCGCGCCGGAGGAGATCATGAAACGGAAGGCATCGATCGGCGGACAGTCCTGCCGTCGCCATTCCTCCGCGATCATCGTTGTCATGGAGGGGACAAGGAAGGCGAAGGTGGCGCGCTCCGCCAGCTCCTCCATCGCCAGCGGGGCCTCGAAGGTCTGCATGATGCGGATGCGGGCACCGATGGCCAGCGCCGCGAAGGACAGGCCGGCATAGGACAGATGGAACAGCGGTCCCGGCACCAGCATGGTATCGCGGGCCGTCAGGCCGAACTCCCAGCCCCAGCGCATGCAGGATGTCAGATAGTGGTCGTTGGAATAGAGCGCGCCCTTCGGGAATCCCGTGGTGCCGGAGGTATAGCCGACCACCGCATGTTCCGCCCCGCGTCCCGCTTCGCCCAGAACCAGGGGGCCGGACCGGTCCGGGGTGTCGATGCTGTCGGCGTCGATCACGGTGGCCCCGGTCGCTGCGGCGAGGGTCCGCGCGGCCTCCATGTAGGGTTCCGCGGCGAGGATCAGCTTCGCGTCCGAATCCTCGATCACGAACTGCATCTCCGGCGGGGCCATGCGGCTGTTGACCGGCACTGCCCCGGCCTCGGCCCACTGGCAGGCCATGTAGGCGAGGACGTGGTCCGCTGCATTGGGCAGCAGGATGCCGACCATGCGCCCGTGCCGCCCCGGCGCGACTCCGGCGACGGCATCGGCGAGTGCCAGAATGCGGTCCCTGACCTGGCCATAGCTGAGGGTGGGACCGCCCTGCAGCACCTCGATGGCGATGCGGTCGGGGTGATTGATGCAGCGGTTCAGGATGGTTTCGGCGAGGGTCAGGCGCATGGCGATCAGCTCCGCGTCACGATCATGGAGGCGTTCTGCCCGCCGAAGCCGAAGGAATTGACCTGCACCACGTCGAAATCCTGATCCTTCGGGCGCCCCGTGACGATCTCGAACTCGGCGGCCGGGTCGGGATCGGTGGTATTGGCGGTATGGGCGAAGCGGCCCTCTGCCATGCCGTTCAGTCCCTCGATCAGGGCCATGCCACCTGACGAGGCCCCGGAATGCCCGGTATGACCCTTCAGTCCGGTCACCGGCAGGGGAGACTTTCGGCCGGATGCCTTGCCATGCACCAGGTTGATCGCATTGATCTCCGCCGTGTCGCCCTTCGGTGTTGCCGTCGCGTGGGCGAACAGGCCGCCGACGTCGGTCGGGCTGATCCCGGCGCTGCGCAACGCCTTCTGCATGGCGCGGGCCTCCCACTCCCCGCTCGGATCGGGGGAGGAGGGATGATAGCTGTCGGCCAGCGAGCCATAGCCGCGCAGGTAGCCGAGTATCCGGGCACCACGGGCCTTCGCATGGCTTTCCCGCTCCAGCACGATCATGGCGGAGCCTTCGCCCACCACGATGCCTGAGCGGTTGACGTCGAAAGGCAGCATGGCGCGCTTCGGATCCTCGATCGGTCCCTCCATGCCATAGGCCCCGCCAGCGTAGTACATGGCGGGCACGAAATCGCCGTCCTGGGTACCGTCGGACAGGGCCAGCCCGCCCTCCGTGCCGCCGGCCACGATCACGTCCGCCTCGCCCGCGCGTATCAGGTTCGCCGCAGTGCCGATGGCATCCAGCGAGCTGGCGCAGGCGGTGGTCACGGTCAGGTTGGGGCCATGCAGCCTGTAATGCAGCGCCACCTGCGCCGCGGCCATGTTGGCCCAGACCTGAAGCTGGGTCTTGCGCGGTACGGCCTCCGGTCCCTGGGTATCCAGCATGTACTGTGCCTTCTGGAAGGCGCGGACGCCGCCGCCGGAGGTGCCGTGGACGACACCGGTCCGCTCCGCGTCGAAGCCCCCGCCGTCCAGCCCGGCCTGCTGCATCGCCTGCCGTGCGGCGGCGATGGCGAACTGGGCGAACATGTCCGAGCCTTCGGCGACCTTCGGCGACATCCAGTCATTGGGATCGAAGTCGGTGACCACGCCCCAGAAGATCTTGCGCGGATCGCGCGACGGGTCATACCAGGGTGCTACCCTGATACCCGTTGCCCCGGCCATGACATTGGTGTGGAACTTCGGCACATTGCTGCCGAGCGACGAGACGACACCGGTGCCGGTGATCGCGATTGCTTCCATGGTAGTCCTCCCCTGGAGCCAATGCTAAACCGCAAGCGGACGCGCGTGAACCGACAGATGGTGGCGCGCATGGCTCATGTGCAGGAGAGTTCGGGATGGCCACACTGATACTTGGCAATCGGATCTATTCGTCCTGGTCGCTGCGCGGCTGGCTGCTGGTCCGACAGGCGGGGCTGGCGGTGGAGGAGATCGTCATTCCCCTGCGCACGCCGGACACTGCGAGCGAAATCGGCAAGCATTCACCCTCCGGCAAGGTGCCGACGCTGGTGGCCGGCGATCTGACGGTCTGGGACAGTCTGGCGATAGCGGAATATTGCGCGGAGCAGGCACCGGATGCCGGAATCTGGCCCGCCAATGCGGCGGCCCGCGCCGTGGCGCGATCGGTCTCGGCGGAGATGCATGCCGGGTTTCAGGCCCTGCGCGGGGCCTGGCCAATGAACCTGAAACGCAAGGGCCCGGCGCTCGCACCCGATGCGGCTGTCGCCGCCGACATTGCCCGGATCAGCGCCATCTGGGCCGACTGCCGGGCGCGCTTCGGTCAGGGTCGGTCCGGTGGACCATTCCTGTTCGGCGACTGGTGCGCGGCGGATGCCATGTATGCGCCCGTGGTCAGCCGGTACGTCAGCTATGGCGCGCCGCTGGACCCGCAGGCGACGGCCTATTGCACCGCAGTGATGAACCACCCGCTGATGCGCGAATGGTCCGAACGTGCGAGCACGGAGACCTGGGCGATCAGCGACATCGACGCACTCTGAGCAGGGTCGGGTGCCGCCCGCCGGGCGGCACCTTGTCCCCGCAGCCTACTTGTGCGTGAACTTCGGCTTCCGCTTCTCGGCGAAGGCGGCCATGCCTTCGCTCTGATCCTCGGTGGCGAAGAGGGAGTGGAACAGGCGGCGTTCGAACATCACGCCTTCGCGCATCATGCTCTCGTAGGACTTGTTCACCGCTTCCTTGGCCATCATGACAGACGGGCGGGACAGTTCGGCGATGCGGGTGGCGACTTTCAGGGCCTCCTCCACCAGATCGTCGGAGGGGACGATGCGGCTCACCAGACCGGAACGCTCGGCCTCCTCGGCATCCATCATGCGGGCGGTCAGCACCATCTCCATGGCCTTCGACTTGCCGACGAAGCGGGTCAGGCGCTGGGTGCCGCCGGAACCGGGAATGACTCCCAGGTTGATCTCCGGCTGGCCGAACTTGGCACCATCACCGGCCAGGATGAAGTCGCACATCATCGCCAGCTCGCAGCCGCCGCCGAGCGCGTAGCCGTTCACCGCGGCGATGACGGGCTTGCGGCAACGGGTGACACGCTCCCAGTTCGCGGTGATGAAGTCTTCCTTGTAGGCATCCATGTAGGACTTGGGCTGCATCTCCTTGATGTCGGCGCCCGCCGCGAAGGCCTTGACCGACCCGGTGATGACCACGCAGCCGATGGCGTCATCGGCCTCGTAGCCGTCCAGCGCCTGGGACAGTTCGTCCATAAGCTGCTTGTTCAGCGCGTTCAGCGCGTCCGGCCGGTTCAGCGTGATCAGGCCGACGGGACCGCGCGTGTCGGTCAGGATGCATCCATAGCTCATTTTCAGGTCTCCCCTGGTCGTGTCAGTTGACTGTTCGGTCTGGCTCAGCCCTGGGGCGAAAGCCGGAAAATCACAAGTGTCTGCCCGTCGCTTCCGGTGACTGCAAGGGTCAGCGCCTCACCGTCACGCAGGAACCGGTTCGCCCCGATGGCGCGCCAGCCAAGCTCCGGCAGCACCCGCACGTAGTACTGCTCCACCGTCGCCGCCGCAACATCGCCGCGCGCCTCCACCACCACGACACGGCCCGTGGCGGTCTCGAACACCGTACCCGCCGCGTCATCCTCCACCAGCCCTTCGGCCAGCGGAATGTCGAGCTGGTCCAGCCAGGGCTCGGCCAGGGCGCTTCCCGCGAACAGGATCAGGGACAGAAGGATCACCGAGACCTGTTTCATCGCTGGCACACCGGACAGTGGAAGGTTGAACGCCCCGACTGGACGATCCGGGCAATGGTGCCACGGCACTTCGGCTTGCGACAGGGCTCTCCCTCCTGCCCGTAGGCGCGGAAGTCATGCTGGAAGTATCCAAGTTCGCCGGAGGCCTGAACATAGTCGCGCAGCGTCGATCCGCCTGCCGCGATCGCCTCCGTCAGCACATCCTTGATCTCCGGCACCAGTCGCGCGGCGCGGCGGCCGGAAACGGTCATGGCCAGCCGGGTGGGGGAAATTCCGGCGCGGAACAGCGCCTCGCAGACATAGATGTTGCCCAGCCCGGCGACCACACGCTGGTCCAGCAGGGCTGCCTTGATGGGGGTGCGTTTCGTGGCGATGGCGGCGGACAGGCTGGCACCGGAAAATCCCTCGCCCAGCGGCTCCGGTCCCAGGTCGCGGAAGAAGCGATGGTCGTCCAGCGCCGCCGTCGGGCACAGATCGAAATAGCCGAAGCGGCGATGGTCCTGGAAGATCACCACGGTGCCGTCATCGACGGTGAAGACGATATGTTCGTGCGGCTGCTGGCTGTTGGGGCGCGCGTCGTGGATGTGCATACGCCCCGACATGCCCAGGTGGCCGATCAGGGTCTCGCCATTGTCCAGATCATACAGCAGGTACTTGGCGCGGCGGCGCATGGCCTCCACCCGGCGGCCCGTCAGGCGTGCGCCCAGATCAGGGGGCAGCGGGAAGCGCAGGTCGGGCCTGTTCACGGCCACATGGGTCAGGCGCCGCCCTGTCAGGCGACGGTCCAGCCCGCGACGAACGGTCTCTACTTCGGGAAGCTCCGGCATGGGGGGCACTGTAGCGTGGCCCCGGCGGCTCCGCTATGGTGCGCGGCATGGTCGAGACACGAAACAGCGATGGCGAATCCATGGCCTCCTTCGGCTTCCGGGAGGTGCCGGAGGCGGAGAAGGCCGGGCTCGTGGGGCAGGTCTTTCATTCCGTCGCGGCGCGCTACGACGTGATGAACGACGTGCTGTCACTGGGGGTGCACCGCATCTGGAAGGACCGGTTCGTCACCGGTCTGCGCCCCCGGGCGGGGGAGAAGGTGCTGGACCTGGCCGGCGGCACCGGCGACATCGCACGGCTGATCCACCGCCGCACCGATGGCGCGGCCCATGTGACGCTGTGCGACATCAATCCCTCCATGGTGCAGGTCGGGCGCGACCGGCTGCTGGACCAGGGCCTGTTCCGGGGCATCGACTGGACCGTGGGCGACGCGGAGGCGCTGCCGTTCAAGGACGCGCAGTTCGACGCGGTGACCATCGCCTTCGGCATCCGCAACGTGACGCGCATCGACCTGGCACTGCGGGAGATCCGCCGTGTGCTGCGGCCCGGTGGCCGTTTCTTCTGCCTCGAATTCTCCACCGTCTCGGCGGCGGCACTGAAGCCGTTCTATGACGCCTGGTCGTTCCAGGCGATGCCGCGCATCGGCAAGATGATTGCCGACGATCCGGAGGCCTATCAGTATCTGGCGGAGAGCATCCGCCGCTTTCCTGCACCGGATGACTTTGCGGCCATGATCAGCGATGCGGGCCTGCGACGGGTCGGTTTCGACGCCCTCACAGGGGGAATTGCCGCCATCCATCGCGGCTGGCGAATCTAGCGGATGATCAGACGCCTGACCTATGTCGCGCGGTTGGTCTTCATTGCGCGGACCCTGCAGAAGCATGATGCCCTGTTCCCGCTGGAGCGGCTGGACGCGCCGCCTTTCGTGCTGCGTCTGGCACGGCTGTTCGCCGGACGGTCGCGGCGCAATCGCGACCGGCGCCCGGGGGAGCGGCTGGCCGCAGCGCTGGAGGATCTGGGGCCGTCCTTCATCAAGCTGGGGCAGGCGCTCTCCGTCCGTGCCGACCTGCTGGGGGAAGGCATTGCCGATGATCTGGGGCGGTTGCGGGACCGCCTGCCCGAATTCAGCTTCGATGAAGCCCGCCAGACCATCGAAAGCGAACTGGAGGGCTCGCTGGAGGAGCTGTTCGTCGACTTCGGGCGCAAACCCGTTGCCGCCGCCTCCATCGCCCAGGTCCACTTCGCCACCGTCGCCACCCCGGACGGCCCCGCCAAGGTCGCGGTCAAGGTGCTGCGACCCGGCATCGAGGAAAAGCTGCAGCAGGACATGGACCTGTTCTTCTGGCTCGCCCGGATCGCGGAGCGCGCGGATCCGAAGCTGAAACGACTGCGTCCCGTGGACATTGTCCGCACCCTGCAGCAATCCGTGGCGCTGGAGATGGATCTGCGGCTGGAGGCTGCTGCCGCCGACGAGATGGGGGAGGTGTTCCAGCAGGACCCGGACTTCCGCACGCCGCTGATCGACTGGGAACGGACGGCGGGCCGTGTCATGACCATGGAACGGATCGAGTCCGTGCCCATCGGCGACAATGCGGCTCTGGACGCTGCCGGAATCGACCGTCCGGCGCTGGCGGAGCGGGTGATCCGCATCTTCCTGCGCCAGAGCCTGGCCCACGGCTTCTTTCACGCCGACATGCACCAGGGCAACCTGTTCGTCGATCCGGACGGCACCGTGGTTGCGGTGGACTATGGAATCATGGGTCGGCTGGACCATCGCACCCGGCTGTTCATGGCAGAGATGCTGGGATCCTTCATCGCCGGGGATTATCGCCGGGCGGCGGAGGTGCATATCGCCGCCGGATACGTGCCGCCGGAGACCTCCGTTGACCTGTTCGCGCAGGCCTGCCGCTCCATCGGTGCGCCGATCCGGGGCAAGCCGGTCAGCGAGATCTCCATCGGGCGGCTGATGGCACAATTGTTCCGGGTGACCGAGACCTTCGCCATGGAGACCCGTACCGAACTGCTGCTGCTGCAGAAGACCATGGTGACGGTGGAGGGGGTGTCGCGCGGCATTGATCCGGACATCAACTTCTGGAGCGCCTCGCAACCGGTGATCGAAGGCTGGGCGCGGGACAACCTGGGGCCGGAGGCGCGGATCGCCGGTTTCATCACCGACACGCTGGACATCATGGAGAAGGTGCCGCGCCTGCTGGAGCGGGCGGAGCAGGCCTTCGACCGGATGGAGGAGGTCGAGGTGAAGGCGGCGGAAACGCCAGCGTCGGCGCCGCTTGGCTGGGCGGTGGCTGCCGGAATTGCCGGCATACTGGTGGGTCTGCTTGTGGCGTTGCTGGTCGGCGACGTTATCTGGTGAGCGCGTCGCGCCGGGCGCGCAGGGCGGGCTGCAGCAGGCCGAGAATCACAACACCGACGGCGACGTAGGCCACACACCCGGCGGCCAGCGCGTCGAAGCTGATCCCGGCATCCAGCAGCAGCCCGAAGCAGACAGGGGAGGCGGCGGTGGCCATCACCATCGTGGCCTGTATCAGACTGCGGATCGCGCCCAGATGGCCGGTGCCGTGCATCTCCGCAAACACTGCCCCCATCAGGGTGAACCCGGCACCGGCGGTGGTTCCGACCAGCACCATGTAGATCAGGGCGCCCAGGGCATGATCGGTGACGATCAGGCTCAGCGCAGAGAGACCGAGCGCGGGCAGGTAGAAGGGCAGCAGCCGGATGCCGCCGACGCGGTCCACCAGGTTGCCTGCGATCAGGCTGGACAGGGCCTGGGCAATGGCGAAACCGACGAAGCAGCTCGCCAGCCATTCGAGGCTCCAGCCCTTCACCTCCGCCAGATGCACCTGATGGAAGAACAGTCCGGTGGAAATGAAGGCCGGGGCCATCATGGCAAAGACCTGCGGGTAGAAGACGGGGTCGCGCACGACCTCCGACAGGGTGCGGGACCGCGCCGGTTTGATGCCTGTCCGGATCGCATCGGTCAGTCCGGCCTGCCGCGCCGTCTCCCGCTCCGCCTGGCCGCGCAGCAGCCAGATCATCAGTGGTGCGACCCCGACCAGCAGCACGATGCCGAACCCGCCCCAGGTCCAGCGCCAACCGATCAGGCCCAGCAGGATGACCGCCATGGGCGGAAAGATGGCCTCCCCCAGCGGATGGCCCAGTGCGGCCAGGCTGACAGCCTTGCCCCGCGCGCGGTCGAAATAGCGCGCCATGGCGATGATGGAGACATGGCTCATCAGCCCCTGTCCGGTGAGGCGAAGCATGTAGAAGACAAGGCCGAGGAAGATGGCGGAGGGGACCACCGCCGTCAGCAGGCAGGCCGCCGCCAGTCCGGCGGAGACCATCAGGGTGTAGCGGGTCAGATCGACGTGATCGATCTTCCGCCCCAGCCAGATCAGCGTCAGCCCGGCGCAGAGCGTGCCCAGTGAATAGAGCGTTCCGAAATCACCGTGGCTGAGATCGAACTCCGCCCGCCATGCCCCGCCGAACAGGGCGATGAAGAACGTCTGGCCAAAGCTGGACAGGAACGCCGCCGTGATGCCGAACGACAGGAAGCGCCGGTTGGCGGCGATGAAGGAGAGATAGGAATTCAAGTATCGGTGTCCGGTCCGTCTCAGCGCTCGAAGTAGGCCGGGCGTCCCGCGCCCCAGTGGTCGCCCCACATGCGGGAGCCGCCATCGACATGCACGATCTCGCCGTTCATGAACTTGCCGGTCGGGCCGCCGACGAAGACCGCCGTCTCCGCCACGTCCCACAGATCCCCGACCTTCTTCATGGGATTGGAGTCCTTGAAGGTCTCCCGTCCCGCGTCGGTGTAGTTCTCGAAGCCGCTGCTGGCGATCGTGCCGATGCCGAGGCAGTTCACCCGGATGTTGTAGGGAGCCCATTCCGTCGCCACGGTCTTCGACAGGGTGTTGACCGCGGAGCGGGAGGCCGCCGTATGGGCCATCTGCGGGATGCCGCGATCGACGCTGGCGGTGATGTTGACGATGCTGCCCGGCTGGCCCCGGTCGCGCCAGCGCTTCGCTGCGGCCTGCATCATGTACCAGGTGCCGTTCAGGTTGGTATCGATCACCGCGTTCCAGCCCTTGACGGAGAAGTCGATGGCATCCTGCGCGAACTGGCCGCCTGCGTTGTTGATCTGCAGGTCCAGACCGCCGAATCGCTCGAACGCCGCCCCCACCATCTCGTCAACGGCTTCGGCGTCGCGGATGGTGAGCGCCCGTGTCTCCACCTCCCGGCCCAGCCCGGCGATCAGCTCTGCCGTGCGGTCCAGTTTCTCGGGCTTGCGACCGCAGAGATAGAGGTTGGCACCCAGCCTGGCGAAGACGATGGCCATGGCCTTGCCGAAACCGCTGCCCGCGCCGGATACCAGCACGGTCCTGCCCGCGAACAGTCCGTCGCGGAACGACAGCGGCGTCTCCAGCATGTCGGCTTCGGTGAATCCGTATCTTGCCTCTGTGGCCATGGCGTGCCCTCCCCTTCAGCATCTCCGGCTGCAAACCTATCGCCTGCGTGGGGACGCGTCTGCACGCATGAACGCGTGCCGGATATGCCGGTGCGGCGTTGGGGGCTTCAGAGTTCGCGTGCGTCCAGCAACTGCCCGGTGACCAGTCCGTCCCAGTTGCGCAGCGGCGGACGGCAATGTTCGGTCATTGCGGCGCGGGTTCCGTCATCCAGCAGTCCCAGGGTTTCGAGCACCGACCAGAGGGCGGCAGCCGAGGCACGGGACGCCCCGTCCTCCGCCTTCAGCGCAATGCCGAGCTTCTGTTCCGGCAGATAGACGACATAGACACCTTCCGCCCCGGTCTTCGACAGGATGTGTCCGCCGGACGCGCGGATCAGGTCGGTATCCACCCGCTCCGTACCGCCGATCATTTCCGGGTGTGCCTGCATGGCATGACAGAGGCTGCGGCAGGCGTCCGAACGGGCCGCGCCAAGTCGCCCCGCATCGGCTTCGGCCAGCCGCGCGGCGGCCACGGCAACCGCGCTCAATGGCAAGTTCGGGTTGGGCGCGGAACAGCCGTCGATGCCGAACGGGGTGTCGGACAGGTCGACGCCCGCCATTTCGCCGATGGCGGCGAAGATCCGCTGCTGAACCGGATGACGCCGGTCCTGATAGTGCTGGACGGAATCGCCCAGATGCAGCGCGGTGGTCAGCATGCCGGAATGCTTGCCGGAGCAGTTGTTGTGGCGGCGCACGGGCTGCTGACCTTCGCGGATCAGCGTTGACTGGTCATCGAAGCGGCGCGGCCATTGCGGCCCGCAGGCCAGCGCATCCTCGGTCAGTCCCAGCCGTGTCAGCCACGCGCTGACCGCTCCGGTGTGAAAACCCTCGCCCTCGTGCGAGGCACAGGAAAGCGCTAGTTCAGCCGCGGACAGGCCATGGGCCTGTGCGGCGCCGCTCTCGACCAGCGGCAATGCCTGCATCGCCTTGATTGCCGAACGGGGGAATGTTGGCCTGTCGGCCTGACCAAAGACATGCGTGGCATCGCCATCAGGGCCCGCCACCACGGCATGCACCAGATGCGTGCTCTCGACCGTACCGCCACGCGTGGCCACGATCTCGATCGGCGCTGCTTCGCTCATGTCCTGTTGTCCCGGCGTCAGTTCAGTTCAATGAAGTGCAGGCCGGAAATCAGCTTGTTGACCACCTTGCCATCGTCGGAGAATGGCAGGATCAGCCGCTCCATGCGATAGACAACATCCCTGACATTGCGGAAATTGCGCTCCCCCAGCACCGGAATGCCGTCCCGCGCGCAGGTCCCGTAGTCGTCCAGCACACTTGTGGCATTCGAACCGAAATAGACTTCGTCCAGGTAGCGTCCGGTATAGTCCTTGCCGTAGACGGTGGCGACGCGCGTGCCCAGCACCCGCACGATCAGCCGCCCGGTTTCCGGTTCGACATCCAGCAGGATCAGATTGGGCAGAAGCCGGGGCACCCGGGTCGGATCGAAGGCCGAACGGGGCGGAATCCGCCTGTCCCCCCGCATTGTCTGCCAGTAGGCGTACAGATCCCTCAGCGGCTGATCCCGGATGTCCAGTTCGTCCGCAGCATGCCCGGCCATGATTGCTACCCCGCGCGGTTCCCTGCCCGTGGTATCATGATCATCAATGGCTGTCGAACGCTGCCTGCGTGATGGTTGTCATCCGGTAAGTCTACAGACCAGCCGGTACGTTAGACAGTTTGGTACCGGCTCATCCGCTCTTCAGAACATGTTCTTGCCGAAGTTCCGCACGTGATCCGGTACTTCAACCCCGTCGAGTATGCGCCCGTCGTCATGCGCTGTGCCGACCGTGGTATGCAGCGGGATGACCCCGGCCCAGATCGGCAGTGCATAGTCTTCCTCGTCATCGACGGGGTTGCCGGTACGCACCTTCGCCGACGCCTCGCTGATCGGCAGCGACAGCACGGAAGTGGCCTTGATCTCCTGCGCATTGTTGGGACGCAGGGTTTCGACACGACCGGGAAACAGCCCTTCGATGAAGTTGTTCACCAGGGTGCTCTTGAGCTCAGGATCCTCGATCAGCGTGGGCCTGCCCAGGATCATGACCGCGCGGTAGTTGGCTGAATGGTGCATGCCGGAGCGCGCCAGCACCAGACCGTCGAAGCAGGAAACCGTGAGACAGACGTCGGCGTCCCTTGCGGAGCGCAGTGCCTGACTGGCGGATGAGCCGTGGAAGTAGACATGGTCCCCTTCGCGCCACTGGAACGTCGGCGTCACGAACGGCTGGCCGTCGCGCACGTATCCGACGTGGCACAGCGGCTGCGCATCCAGGATGGCATCGATGCCCTGCCGGTCATAGACCGCACGCTCGTTGAGGCGCTTCACACGGGTCCGTTCGCTGGGGGCCTTGCTCTCGCGTGCCATGTCATCTCTCCATCGGTTGTAGTGGGCGTCGGGATGCTGGATACCGTTCGATTGGCATGGTAGAAAGTGCCAATTCACAGCAACAACGCCAGTCCAATTGATGCCCGACCTCTTGCCCGCCTCCCTGCTCACCATCAGCGTGGAACGGTCCCGCGCCCGGCCCGTTTTCATGCAGCTCTACGATCAGGTGCGGGACCTGATCCTGGAAGCGCGCCTGCGGTCCGGGGCGCGACTGCCCTCCAGCCGTGACCTGGCGACGGAACTGGGCCTGTCCCGCACCACCGTCGTCGCTGCCTATGACCAGTTGCAGAGCGAGGGTTACGTCGAGCAGCGCCGCGGGGCAGGCACCTACGTGGCAGAACTGGTTCCCGAACTGCTGACGGGTGCACCCGCTGCCCGTGCCGCACCCGCGACCGGGACTGTGGCGCTGGCCGCACCGGAGCGCCCCCGCCCGCTGGCCCACATGGTGCCCGATCTCGGTTCCGTGGAGCGCCGGGAATGGGGCCGTCTGCTGCAGCGCGGTTTCCAGAACCTGGACCCGGCGCATCTGGAGCGTGGTGACCCCTTCGGTCTGCCGGTGCTGCGCGCGGCCATCGCGGATCACCTGAAGACTTGGCGCGGACTGGATGTGCAGCCCGATCAGATCATCGTCACCTCCAGTTCGGCCGAGTCCCTGCGCCTGGTGCTGGCTGCCCTGTTTCCGGACTCTGCGACGATGGCGATGGAGGATCCGGGCTACCAGGACATGCGCACGGTGTTGGCGGAGGCGGGTCAGACGGTGGAGCATGTCGCGGTGGATGCGGAGGGGTTGTGCATCGACCGCCTGCCGGACGGCGATCAGGTCAGGGGCGTCGTCGTGACCCCGTCGCGGCAGTTCCCGCTGGGTGTGACCATGACGCTGCCCCGTCGGCTGGCGCTGCTGCAGTGGGCCGGAGCCGCGGATCGTTTCGTGATCGAGGATGATTTCGACAGCGAGTACCGTTATCGCGGCAGCCCGCTGGAGGCGCTGGCCAACCTGGATCGGGAGGGACGGGTGGTTTATCTGGGCAGCTTCTCCAAGGTGCTGTTCCGGTCACTGCGCATCAGTTATCTGGTGGTACCGCGCCGGACGATGGACCGGTTTCGCCACACCCTGCGGGTCCGCGCGCCCGCCACATCCATCATTGCGCAGCCTGCCCTGGCGGAGTTCATCACCAGCGGTGGCTTCGCAACCCATCTGCGGCGCATGCGAAGGCTCTACGGTCAGCGCTATCGGGCACTGGCGGCGGCGATGCAGGGAACCGGCGATCTGCTGACCCTGCAGGAAGTGGACAGCGGCATGCACGCCATTGCCTGGTCCACCCCGACACTGGAAGCGCGGATGACGGACGTGGCGGCGGCCCGGCGGGCGGCTGCTGCAGGCGTGACCGTGCGCCCGCTCAGCCCCTTCTATGTCGCGGAGCCGCCCAGACAGGGCCTGATCCTGGGCTTTGCCGGGTTCGATGCGACGGAGATCGAAAAGGCCATCGCGCTCCTTGATGCCGCGCTGCGCGAACCGTGAGGGCTTTTCGCCCGGCCCGGGCTTGCGCTATGAATGCAGTCCGCCCGCGCAGGGCATGTCTGCGCCCGGCGACATACAGATGATCGGGGAGGATCGGGAACATGGATCTGTCTTTCAGTACGGAAGAGATCGCCTTTCGCGAGGAAGTGCGGACGTTCCTGCGGGAAAAGGTGCCGAGCGACATTCGGGAACGCGCCCGCATCGGCTGGTCCTACCTGCCGAAGGATGACTACCTGCGCTGGCAGAAGATCCTGTACGAACGTGGCTGGATCGCGCCCGGCTGGCCTGTGGAATATGGCGGCACCGGCTGGAACGCCGCGCAGCGGTTCATCTTCGACGAGGAATGCGCCCGCGCCGACTGCCCGCGCATCATCCCCTTCGGCATCACCATGGTCGGGCCGGTCATCTATACCTTCGGCACGCCGGAACAGAAGGAGCGGTTCCTGCCGCGCATCCTCTCGACGGAGGACTGGTGGTGCCAGGGCTATTCGGAACGCGGGGCCGGGTCCGATCTGGCGCGTCTCGCCACCAAGGCCCGGCGGGAGGGGGATCACTATGTGGTCGACGGCCACAAGATCTGGACCTCCGGCGCGCATCGGGCGAACTGGATGTTCACGCTGGTCCGCACCGATCCCACCGCCGAGAAGCCGCAGCAGGGCATATCGTTCCTGCTGATCGACATGCGCACCCCGGGTGTCACGGTGAAGCCCATCGTCTCCATGGACGGCTATCACTATCTGAACGAGGTCTTCCTGGACGATGTGAAGGTGCCGCTGGACTGCCTGATCGGGGAGGAGGGCAAGGGCTGGACCTGCGCCAAGTTCCTGCT
>BQJF01000043.1 GCA_021604565.1 Minwuia thermotolerans
GGAGACGGACATTTGCCGAAACCCTCCACCCCACCGACGTTGCCGCCGGACCTGATCCGGCAGCCCAGAAGTGCCGTGCAGACCCCGGACGCTGGACTCTCGGGTCAAGCCCGAGAGCGACGTGGTTGATGGAGACGGACACTTGCCGAAACCCTCCACCCACACCGACGTCGCCGCCGGACTTGATCCGGCGGCCCAGCGGTGCCGCACAGCCCCCGGAGGCTGGACTCTCGGGTCAAGCCCGAGAGCGACGGAGAAGGGGTAGCGATCCCCGGCTCGCCCGCGAAACACTGACACCTGACCGTTCGGACAGGTACAGTTCTGCTTTCCGCTGCATCAGGATGGGGCTGACGGAGGGATGCGGATGACGGAACAGGGACCGGATCTGGAGTTCGAGCGCCAGATGGCCGACGCCATCTCGCTGGATGACCTGGGCGATGCGCTGGAATATCGCGTGCGGGCCATGGGCTACGCGGGCTTCGTCTATTACACCCACCGCCGGATGCCTCTGGACGAGGTCGCGGCGGGGGAGGCCTTCGTGCTGTCCCGCGGCCCGGCGTTCCTGAAGGCGTTCGAGGCGATCTACTACAGCCGCCGCATGTTCCGCTTCGACCCGATGCTGCAACTGGTGTCGGAGCGGCATGCTCCCTTCACCACCCTGGCCGAACGGTCGCAGATGGCGCTGACCCGGCGGCAGCGCTGGATCTGGGCGCTGGAGAAGCGGTTCGGCATCAAGTACGACCTGTTCATTCCGATGAACACGCCGCTCAGGACCCAGGCACTCTACCTGTTCATGCTGGGCGATCCGGCGGGGGCGGCGGAAACCATCGCGGCAACCACCAACGAACTGCACCGGCTGGCGCTGCGCTTCACCGTCAGCATCGCCGACTATCTGGTGCTGGGCGGGGAGAACGAGCTGGCGGACATGGTCTTCTCCCGCCGGGAGCAGGAATGCATGCTCTGGATGGCCAAGGGCCGCAGCAATGCGGAGATCGGCGAGATCCTGGGCATCAGCGAGCGCACGGTGAAGTTCCACGTCGCCAACCTGATGAAGAAACTCAACGCCGCCAACCGCACCGAAGCCATCGCCATCGCCGCCCGCTCCGGCTGGCTGACGAACTGAGCCCGCAGGAACAGGCCAAGGGCCACCGCGCACGACGATGACCGCCGCTTGCCCCGCGTTCCGACCCGTGCTCTGCGGGCTGACATGAGCAGGTGGCCGTGCGGAGAACGCGGACTGGCACATTTCCCCTTCCCCCTTGATGGGGGAAGGCCGGGATGGGGGTGAACGGCGTAGCCGATGCGGCGCTGAAAGTCTGTGCAACAGCCTGCGGCTTCACCCCCCATCGACCGCTGCGCGGCCACTTCCCCCGCAAGGGGGGAAGAGGGGATCGCCGTGCTCTCGCACGCTTCTGATCCTCCCCCATCAGGGGGAGGACAGGAGTGGGGTGGTGGTTTCGGCAGGCCCGAGATGGTCAGCGGGGTGCGATCACCATGACCATCTGGCGGCCTTCGGTCTTGGGGTGCTGTTCGACCTTGGCGGTTTCCTTCATCTCTTCCTGCACGCGGATCATCACGTCCAGGCCGAGATTCTGATGCGCCATCTCGCGGCCACGGAACCGCATGGTCACCTTGACCTTGTCGCCTTCATCAATGAATTCCACGACCTTCTTCATCTTGGTCTCGTAGTCGTGGTCATCGATGTTCGGGCGCATCTTGATTTCCTTCACCTCCTGCGTCTTCTGCTTCTTGCGGGCGGCGTTGGCTTTCTTCTGCGCTTCGTACTTGAACTTGCCGAGGTCCATCAGCTTGCAGACCGGCGGGCGCATGTTCGGGGAGACTTCGACAAGGTCCAGTCCGATGGTGCGCGCAGCCTTCAGCGCGTCGACCGTCGCGACGACCCCGTGATTGTTCCCCTCGTGATCGATCAGGCGGATTTCCCGCACTTCGATACGTTCGTTGGCGCGCGGTCCGTCCCGGACGGGCGCGGCATTCATTGGCGGACGGGCTATGGGTTTCCCCTTTCAGTCAGTGATCAACAGGTAACAGGTCTGGAGGTAGCGTCGGGCCGAAAGCAGCACGGACCGAGGCAACGCGGCAGTTATACCGTACTGCCGGGCATTACCGCCTCCTCCTTAAGGATAGCAAGCGCGTCTTCAAGGGCAAGAACTTGTTGCCGCTTGTCGCCAAGTCGGCGAACGGACACGGTGCCCTGCTCCGCCTCGTTCTTGCCTACCACCAGCATGACCGGCACCTTGGCGAGACTGTGCTCCCGGACCTTGTAGTTGATCTTCTCGTTCCGCAGATCGCTTTCGACCCTGAGACCGGCCTGCTTCGCCGCCGCCACGACGTCCGCCGCATAGGCGTCTGCGTCCTGGGTGATGGTCGCCACCATGGCCTGCACCGGCGAGAGCCAGAGCGGGAACTTTCCGGCAAAATTCTCGATCAGGATACCGGCGAAACGCTCGAACGAGCCGAGGATGGCCCGGTGCAGCATCACGGGGCGGTGGCGGTCGCCATCCTCCCCGATGTAGCTGGCGTCCAGCCGCTCCGGCAGCACGAAATCCACCTGCAGCGTGCCGCACTGCCAGTCGCGACCGATGGCGTCCCGCAGCACGAACTCCAGCTTCGGGCCATAGAAGGCGCCTTCGCCGGGGTTCATCTCGTAGGGCAGGCCCACTTCCTCGATGGCCTCGCGCAGTGCCGCCTCCGCCTTGTCCCAGGTCTCGTCTGACCCGGCACGCACCGGCGGCCGGTCGGAGAACTTCACCCGCACGTCCTCGAAGCCGAAGTCGCGGTAGATCGTGGTCAGCAGGTCGCAGAAGATCGCGCTCTCGCTGTTGATCTGGTCCTCGGCGCAGAAGATGTGGGCGTCGTCCTGGGTAAAGTTGCGCACCCGCATCAGGCCGTGCAGCGCCCCCGACGGCTCATAGCGGTGGCAGCAGCCGAATTCCGCCATGCGCATCGGCAGGTCGCGATAGCTCTTCAGCCCCTGGCGGAAGATCTGCACGTGGCCCGGGCAGTTCATGGGCTTCAGCGCATAGTTCCGCTCGTCCGCGTCGGAGGTGAACATGTGCTCGCGGAACTTCTCCCAATGGCCGGAAGCCTCCCAGAGTTTCCGGTCGACAAGCTGCGGCGTCTTCACTTCCCGGTATCCGGCCGCATCCAGCCGCTGGCGCATGTAGCGTTCCAGCGCCAGATAGAAGGTCCAGCCCTTCGGGTGCCAGAAGGCCATGCCCGGCGCTTCCTCCTGCATGTGGAACAGCGACATCTCGCGTCCCAGGCGGCGGTGATCGCGCTTCTCCGCCTCCTCCAGCATGGTGAGGTAGGCCTTCAGTTCCTTGTCCGTGCGCCAGCAGGTGCCATAGACCCGCTGCAGCATCGGGTTGCGGGAATCGCCGCGCCAGTAGGCCCCGGCCAGCTTGGTCAGCTTGAAGGCATGACCCAGCCGCGCGGTGGAGGCCAGATGCGGGCCGATGCAGAGGTCCATCCAGTCGCCCTGGGCGTAGATGGAAATCGGCTCGTCCTCCGGCAGATCCTCGATGATCTCCGCCTTGTAGAGCTCGCCCATGTCGCGGAAGTGGCGAATGGCGTCATCGCGCGCCCAGACCGAGCGTTCGATGGGCAGGTCGCGGTCCACGATCTCGTGCATCCGCTGCTCCATCGCCTCGACATCCTCTGGCGTGAAAGGCTCGTCGCGGGCGAAATCGTAGTAGAAGCCGTTCTCGATCGACGGGCCGATGGTGACCTGGGTGTCGGGGAACAGTTCCTGCGCCGCCTGCGCCAGCACATGCGCCGCATCGTGGCGCAGCAGGGGCAGCACCACGTCGTCGGGCGACTTCGCGGTCACGATCTCGATCTGCGCATCCTGTTCGATGGGCCGCTTCAGGTCACGCAGCTCGCCGTCGATCTTCACCGCCAGCGCGGCCTTGGCCAGTCCCGGACCGATGGCCGCCGCCACATCCAGACCGGTCGGCGTCCGCTCGAACGTCAGGGCATTGCCATCGGGCAAGGTGACGTTGATCGCGGCCTGGGCCTGGGTGGTCATCGGCTCTCTCCTTCGGTCAAAGAGCGGTTCAGAGTTACCTGCGCTCTTTTAGAGTGGAGCCGTGAAAGGTCAAGCGAACAGCGGGAAGACGCAGGTGAATTGCGCCAATCACTGCTGACCGACCACATCACGGCGCACCAAGAAAAAACCGGCCGCGACAGATGTCGCGACCGGCTTTTCGTTGCTGTCGTGCGGGGGGTGATGCCTCTGGCACCGCCCCGACACGGACCGGATCAGATGACGGCGTCAATCTCGCCCAGACGCTTGGTCATCTTCACGTTCTCGGCGTAGTCGATCGGCAGTGCGATCAGCGCCGGGCCTTCCTGCTGGAAGGCTTCTTCCAAGGCAGGCTTGAGTTCCGCGGCGGAGCTCAGGTTGCGGCCCCAGATGCCGAAGCTCTCGGCCATCTTGGCGAAGTCCGGATTGGTGAACTTCAGCTCCGAATGCTTGCCTTCGAACTGGTTCTGCTGCTTCCACTTGATCAGGCCGTACTCGCTGTCGCACCAGACCATCCAGACCACATTCAGCTTCAGCCGGGCCGCGGTTTCGATGTCCTGCACGTTCATCATGAAGCCCGCGTCACCGTTGATCGCCAGCACGCGGCTGTTCGGCTTGGCGAACTTGGCGCCGATGGAGCCCGGCATGGCAAAGCCCATGGTGCAGAAACCGTTGGAGATCAGGCAGGTGTTCGGCGTATCGCACTGGTAGTAGCGGCTGATCCACATCTTGTGGGCGCCGACGTCCGACAGCAGGATGTCTTCCTCGCCCATGACCTCGCGCACATCCCAGAGAACCTTCTGCGGCTTCATCGGGAAGGCATCGGAGTCCTTCTCCATCGCGAAGTCGTCCAGGATGCGCTGGCGCAGCGGCTGGACCTTGGCGATGTCGAACGGCGGCTTGGAAACGCCCCGGTCATCCAGTTCCTTGTTCACCTGCCAGAGCGCATCGGCGATATCGCCCTGCACATCGACGGTGGCGTCATAGTCGGTGTCGACCTCGGCCGGCCAGAAGTCGATATGCACGATCTTCTTGCCCTTGGTCTTGTTCCAGTGGCTCGGGCTGTATTCGACCAGGTCATAGCCGACGGAAATGATCGTGTCGCAGGCGTCGATGGCGACGTTCGCGTGATCCTTGCCCTGCAGACCCATGGTGAACAGGCAGTATTCCGACGACCGCGGCACCGCGCCCTTGCCCATGAAGGTATTGATGACACCGATGCCGAGCTTCTCCGCCATGATGGCAAGCTGCGCCGCGGCACGCTTCCGGATGGCGCCGTTGCCGGCCAGGATCATCGGGTTCTTCGCCGCCAGGATGACGTCGACCGCTTCCTTGATCGCCTTGTGGTCGGCACCCGGACGACGGGTCCGCACCGGCTTCATCGGCTTGGCGGCGGCTTCCGGCACATCGTTCTTGGCCAGATCCTCCGGCAGTTCGATCAGCACCGCGCCCGGCTTCTCCTGCTCCGCGACCTTGAACGCCTTGCGCACGATCTCGGGGATCGCACCAGCGTTGGACACGGTCTGCGCCCACTTGGTGATCGGGCGGAACATGGCGATGGAGTCCATGTTCTGATGGCTTTCCTTGTGCAGGCGATAGGTGCCGGCCTGGCCGATGATGCCGACCAGCGGCGCACGGTCCATGTTGGCGTCGGCGATGCCGGTGACCAGGTTCGTAGCGCCCGGGCCCAGCGTGGCGAGGCAGACACCCGCCTTGCCCGTCAGGCGGCCATAGACGTCAGCCATGAAGGCCGCAGCCTGCTCATGCCGGCACAGGATGAAATCGATCTTGCTGTCGAGCAGCGAGATCATGGTGTCCGCGTTTTCCTCACCCGGCACACCGAAGATGCGCTCGACACCCTCTTCCTCCAGGCAACGTACAAAAAGATCCGAAGCTTTCATTGTTCAACCCTCCAATGCGGCATCCCGTACCGCGAAACCCCAAGACCCGGAACCGGAAAGGTCATCCCCCGTCCTGTTCCGTTTCCCCTTTCGCCAGCAGCTTGCCGTCCAGCAAGTCCCGACGCCTGTTGCTCTCGGTCTCCTGACGCCGCCGCTCGGCATCCGTTCGCCCGAAAAGTATCCTGTTCTCCGCAGCCTGCACGGCCTTCGCCCTGCGGTCACGGTTCTTCCTTGCGCGACGGAGATTGATCAGCTCTGCCATGGCTCCACCCCCTGTGGCCGATCCGGCCCGGGTTCGGTGCAGATCCACCCGGCATCGGACCAGACCCGTGGTCCGGGCATCAATGCGTTGAAACACACGTTCCGCGCAGTCTGAATGCCAACCCCCTGTCATCCGGCAAAAAGCTTAGCTGAAAGTCCCGTTGACGCAAGGTCTGCAACCGGCATGGTGTCGATCATCACCATCAATGGCGCTGCGGGGACGTTAAGTCTCCGGTGCCGAGAGGAACAGGAACGGACAGGCTGAATGGCGTATGGAAACGACCCCGTGGTCGGTCACAGGGTGAAACAGGCATGAGGCACCGGTCATGAGACACCGGTCATGAGAGGTCTGATCGCCGCGCTTGTCGGACTTGCCGTGCTGGTTGTTGCCGGCCTGTTCGCCGCGCCTTTCCTGATCGATGCGGAGAGCCATCGCGACACGATTGCCCGGCAGGCCCGTGCCCTGCTGGGTCAGCCCGTGACGCTGGACGGCCCCATCGGATTCCGCCTGCTGCCCACGCCGCGACTGCGGGCGGAGACCGTGGCGGTGCAGGCGGTGGAGTCCGACCTGCCGCCGGTGCTGCTGGCCCGTGCCGTCGATATTCGCCTGTCGATCGCCAACCTGCTGCTGGGCGATGTGGTGGCCAACCGGGTCACGCTGATCCGCCCGCAGCTCAACCTGGTGACCCTGGCGAATGGCCGGCGCAATCATGCGGGGATCGGGCATCTGACCGGTCTGCCGGGCCAGCCGGAGGGTGATGGCTCTGCCCGCCCGACTACCGATGCGCCGATCCGGCACGTGGACTTCATCGACGGGCTGATCGACCTGAAGAATGCCCGGACGGGTGTCGATGTCACCCTGTCGGAGATGGCCGGGACGCTGGATTCCGAACGGGAAGGCCGCCCGCCCACCCTGCGCATGACCGGGCGCATGGTCGGACTGCCGCTGGCGGTGGAGGTCAATGCGACCGCCCCGGGGAGCGGCACCCGCCTGTCCGTGGTGCTGAACGATGAAACCGGCGGGACGGCGACGTTCCGGGGCAAGGTCACGCCCGCCGCGCCGGACCGGATGCACGGTTCCCTGACGGCGGAGACACCGGACCTGATTGCCAGCCTGCGCCTGCTCGGCATCGACCTGACGGATGACCGGATTCCGGATCCCGTGCCAGGCAACGTCAATGGCGACATGACCTTCGCCGGTGATGGCGCGGTGCTGGAGAAGATGACCTTCGACATCGCCGGGATCGAGGGGCGGGGACGGGTTACCGTCAGCCTGCCCGCCGGGCCGGGTGCCGGGGATGCACCGGTCCTGGATGTCAGCATCGGGTTCGAGCAGTTGAACGGTGATGATCTGCTGCGCCGCGCCGCGCCCCTGCTGTCCGGCGACGGCGCCCCCGGACCGACCCTGCCGGGCGGAATCACGGCGGCGTTGCGCCTGGATGTCGGTGTGGTTTCCCTCGGCGGCAGCCAGATGCGCCAGTTCGCCTTTGACGCGGCGCTGTCACGGGGGGAGCTGTCGATCGGCCGACTGAGCACGCTGCTGCCGGGCGGGTCGGACCTGGCCTTCACCGGCAAGCTGCGCACGCCGACCGGGCACCCCCGGCTTGACGGCACGCTGGAGGCCGCGACCGACAATCTGCGTGCGCTGCTGGACTGGACAGGGCTGCCGGTCACGGACCGGGCGGCAGACCGGCTGCGCAACGCCAGCATCACCGCCACCATCAGTGCCACCGACGACGTGATACAGGCCTACGGATTGGACATGCGACTGGACCGGTCCCGCGTCAGCGGCGGATTCGCCGTTGCCGTGCGTGATCGCCCCTCCTTCAGTCTCGACCTGCGCGTCGATCAACTGAACGCCGATGCCTACCTGCAGGCGCTGGGACTGGAGGGTCATGTGCGCCGCATCAGCGGTGTGGATGGCCCGCCGGACATCAGCTTCCTCGGTGATCTGGACACCAACAGCCGACTCGCCGTGGATCAGCTCTGGCTGAACGGGCGCACCTACAGCGACCTGACGCTGGACGCGAGCCTGATCGGCGGCCAGCTCTCCCTCAACGGCCTGCAACTCTATCTGCCGGGGGGGGCGCGGCTGACGCTGGACGGATCGCTGGACAATCCGGAGGATCCCCGGTTTGCCCTCAGCGGGACCAGTGCCGGGGAAGACCTGCGCGCGGTGCTGCTGGCCTTCGGCCTGCCGCTGGACAGTGTCGCCGCACGGTTCGGGGCGTTCGAAACCGGTTTCAGCCTCGAAGGTTCCCTCGATGCGGTGCAACTGACCAGCCGGATCGAGCTGGCCACAGCGCGGCTGTCGGTGGAGGGCAGCGCGGGCAACTGGCTGACCGATCCGCGCTTCGATCTGACAGTGGCGGTGGATCACGCCCGCCTGCTTCCGGCCCTGGACCTGCTGTTCCCCGACCTGCGCTGGCCTGACCACCTTGACGACACGATGGTGGCCAACCTGCGGCTCGACGGCACGGCTGCCGACTACCGCCTGCTGGGTCACGTCGATGCCCTGTCCGCCCGGATGGAACTGGATGGCAGCATCAGCGGTGCGCCGGACCAGCGGCGGTTCCGTGGTGGCGTGACGCTGCGGCACCAGAACCTTTCGGCGCTGGCCGTGGCACTGTTTCCCGGCCTGTCGCCGATGGTGGCCAGTACCGGGCCTGTGGAAATGCTGGGCACACTGATGATCGCGCCGGGGATGCTGGAGATCAGCGACCTGGACCTCGGGTCCACGCCTCTCAGCCTGACGGGTGACCTGCGCTGGGACAACAGGGCGCGGCGGCTGACCGGCGCAGTGACGGCGGGCAGCATCGCGCTCGATCCCCTGCTGCCGGCCGCCGACAGTGGCGCCACGCTTGCCGCGCTGCAGTCCGATACCGCACGACGCTGGTCTCGGGGGCCCCTCGGTCTACTCTGGATGACACGCATGCAGGGCGCGCTGGACCTGCGCCTGGACCGGCTGGAGGTGCGTGGCATGATCCTGCACGACCTGACGGGATCGGCCAGCCTGGAGACAGGATCGCTGGCGCTCTCCGATCTGCGGGCACGCATGGTGGACGGAGAGGTGACTGGTGCGCTGCGCCTGACCGGCGGCACCCGACCGGAACTGGATCTGGATCTCGCCTGGCGGGACAGCGACATCGGCGCCCTGACCACGCTGGCCACGGCGACCGAGGTGATTGCGGGACGCGGCGATCTGGACCTCAAGCTGCGTGCCCGTGGCGTCGCGCCCTTCGACATGGCCCGCGCGGCGGAGGGGGAGATGCACCTCGCGATGCAGTCGGCTGTGCTTCAGGGCATCGACGTTCCGGCGTGGTTGCGGGTCAGCAGTGCCGATGCCGCCGAGGCTGCCCTGCGCGGCGGCCGGACCGAGCTCGCCGGTTTCCGCACCGGCCTGAACATCAGGGCAGGCATCATCACACCCGCCGCGCCGATCAGCATCGCCGCTGGCGAGGCACTCACCACCTGGCGCGGCAATGCCGATATCGCCGACTGGACGCTGGACCTGGAGGCTCTGCTGGAGACTCAGGAGGTCAGCGAACGGGGGACGGTCCTGTCACTCACAGGCCCCCTGAATCAGCCACGGCTGCGGATTGCGCCGCAGCCGTGATGCTTCTGGTGTCGTTTGAGTCGTTTGCCGACCCCTGCCGGGCTGTCTTGGGACCGTTCCGCCCCTCTCGGGGTTTGGTCGCCGTCCCCGGCCTGCCCTCTCCCCCTCCCGACCACCCACTGGATTATCCTGAATGGGTGGTCGGGAGGGGGAGAGGGCAGGCCGGGGACCCCGAACAATTACCTCAGTCGCGGTAGCTCGGGTCGATGCGGTCGAGCTTGCGCAGCAGGCCGGGCCAGTCGCGATGGCCGAGGGGTGAGAACTTCTCGAACTGCTGTGCGGTATGTTCGCAGACTTCCTCGCTCGGCAGTTCCAGTTCGACACCACCGGACAGGGCATCGATCTGCGACTGGCAGGATTTCTCCAGATAGGCCAGAACGTTGAACGCCTCCGGCACCGTCTCGCCCACGGACAGCAGGCCGTGGTTGCGCAGGATCATGGCCTTGTTGGTGCCCAGGTGACCGATCAGGCGATCGCGCTCCGAATGGTCCAGTGCCACGCCCTCATAGGGGTGATACGACAGCCGATTGTAGAAGCGGAGCGCCGTCTGGTTCAGCGGCAGCAGGCCGTCCTTCTGCGCCGAGATCGCCATGCCGGCGCGTGTGTGGGTATGTGCCACGGAGAAAACGTCCGGGCGACCCGACAGCACGGCGGAATGGATGGTGAAACCGGCCTGGTTGACCGGATAGTCACCCTGCATCAACACATTGCCCTCGTAGTCCAGCTTGATCAGGCTGGAGGCCGTGATCTCGTCGAAGAACAGGCCATGCGGGTTCAGCAGGAAGGCATCTTCCCCCGGTACGCGGGCGGAGAGATGCGTGGCGGTCAGGTCGTCCCAGCCATTCAGGGCCACCAGGCGATAGAACGCGGCCAGGTCAACGCGGACCGCCCATTCCTCGTCAGAGACCTTCTTGCGGACTGATTTCACGATCGGTGCGGTATCCGGCATCATTTCCTCCCGGTTTCGCTTGCTTTCATGTTCCTCCGCCGACCGTCCCCGACGGTCGGGTACCCATTTCGCAGAGGGACTGTTGCCCGCAAACTGACGCAAGGAAAGCCTGTAGACAAGTACCGATGCTGCACGGTGACCCTTCACCTGCCGCAATCCTCTGGCTGGCGGCAAGTGCGCGGGCGCGATTCCATCCGGCGCGACACTGCTGTATCGTCACCCGATCAATCCGGGGAGGGATTTCATCATGAAGGTCATGCAGTTCTCGCGCTTTGGCGTGCCGCACGAGGTTGTCGAGCTTGTCGAGGTCGATGCGCCGGGTGCGCCGGGGCCGGGCCGGGTCAATGTCCAGGTGCTGGCCAGCCCGATCAATCCGGCCGACCTGCTGAACATGGAAGGCCGCTACGGTGCCGAGCTGCCGACCCTGCCGATGACGCAGGGCGCCGAGGGTGTCGGGCGTGTCACGGCAGTGGGCGAAGGCGTCGACAACGTGAAGGTCGGCGACCTGGTGACACCACCGGCGCGCGGGCTCTGGCGCGAGCAGGTGCAGGGTCCGGCGCGCGGGCTGGTGCCGCTGCCGGCGGAGGCCGACATCCTGCAGCTCGCCATGCTGCGCGCCAACCCGGCAACCGCCTGGCTGATGCTGACGAAGTACGTGACACTGGAAGCCGGTGACTACGTTATCCAGAACGCCGCCAACTCCGCCGTGGGTCGCCATCTGATCCGGCTGGCACAGGCGTCCGGCTGGAAGTCGGTCAATGTCGTGCGCCGTCCCGAACTGGTGGCGGAACTGACCGAACTGGGTGCCGATGTGGTGCTGGTGGATGGCCCCGATCTGGCTGACCGTGTGGCAGAGGCGACCGGCGGCAACCTGCCGAAGCTGGCCATCGATGCCATCGGCGGCAGCGCGGTGCAGCGGCTGGCACAGGCCACCGCCGACAAGGGAACCGTGGTCAACTATGGCCTGCTGTCGGGCGAGCCGTTGATGATCGACGCGCGGGAAACCGTGTTCCGCGACATCATCGTGCGCGGCTTCTGGCTGGCGCCCTGGTTCGCGGAGGCAACGCCGCAGGAGATCGGCGAGACCTACCGCTTCCTGTCGGAAAAGGTCGCAAGCGGCGACCTGTTCGTGCCGGTGGAGGCCACCTACGACCTGAGCCGGGTCGCCGACGCCCTGCGCCACGCCGCGAAGGAAGGCCGCAACGGCAAGATCGTCATCACGATGGAGTAGAGCACTCACCGCCTGGTTCCTGCCAGGCATGACAGCCCTTCACCCCTTCCCCCCCCTCGACGGGGGAAGGCTGGGATAGGAGTGAATCGGCGCAGCCGAAGAGCGCGTGAACCCTGGTGCAATAGCCCGCGGCTCTACCCCCCATCGACCGCTGCGCGGCCACTTCCCCCGCAAGGGGGGAAGATGGAGAACTCGCCCCCGGAAATGCCCTCATCCGAGCCGTTTGCTGACCCCGGCCTGCCCTCTCCCCCTCCCGACCACCCATAAGGACAATCCAGTGGGTGGCCGGGAGGGGGAGAGGGCAGGCCGGGGTCCGCTGACAACAACCAATTACCGCTTCAGGCCCAGCAGTTTTCGCGCGACGACCCAGCGATGCACTTCGGACGGCCCGTCATAGATGCGCATCAAACGGATCTGGGACGCCATCTGGTGCAGCGGCAGTTCACGGGTCATCCCCATGGCGCCGAAGGTCTGCATGGCATTGTCCAGCACCTCCCACGCCATCTCCGTGGCATAGACCTTGATCATGGAGACATCGGTGCGGACATCCTGACCCTGATCCAGTTTCCAGGCGGTCTCATAGGCCATCAGACGGCTGGCCCGGATCTTCGCCGCAGCGTCCGCGACCCACCACTGGATCGCCTGACGCTCGGCCAGGGACGCGCCGAACGTCTGCCGCTGAGGTGCGAACTCGCAGATCATTTCCAGCGCGCGTTCCGCCATGCCGATGCACCATGACGCCATCTCCAGCCTGCGGGTGGACAGCCGGACCTGCATCGGCGCGAAACCCTGCCCCTCCTTCCCCAGCAGATTGGCGTGGGGCACGCGGCAATCCTCCAGCGCGATCTCGTAGGTAAAGGCACCGCCGATCATCGGGATGCGCCGCGCGATGTTGAAACCCGGTGTGCCCCGGTCAACCAGAAAGGCCGAGATACCGCCGCGCGCGCCCTTCTCCCTGTCCGTCACTGCCATCAGGATCGTGAAGTCGGCTTCCTCCGCCCTGCTGATCCAGATCTTGGAGCCATTGATGACCCAGTCGTCACCTTCCCTGTCCGCGCGGGTCCGCATGCCGGCCGGATCAGCCCCTGCACCGGGTTCGGAGATGCCGATGGCGGACACGGTGCCGCCCTTCACATAGGGCGCGAGGTAGCGTTCGCGCTGATCCTCGTTCACCGTCGCCATCAGCATCCGCAGGTTGGGCGAGTCCGGCGGCAGCATGTAGGGGGTGACGGTCCGGCCCAGTTCGATGTTCACGCCGATCATCGCCACGGTGGGCAGATCGACACCGCCCACATCCTCCGGCGCATCCAGCCCCCACAGGCCCAGCTCCCGCGACCGGGCATCGATGCGCGCGCGCTCCTCTCCGGTCAGCGCAATGCCTTCGCCGCGCACTTCCCGCGCCAGCACCTCCGGCTCCAGCGGCATCAGCTCATCCTGAACGAACCGCTGCACCAGATCCTGGAGCATGCGGTGTTCTTCACTCAGTTCGAAATCCATCACGTTTCCTCCCCTGCATGATGCTGATCCTGAAGCGGTTGGCGGGGCGCAGCAAGGCTGTTGGCCACTGTCAGTGGTTGGCGCAGGGGTCCGCAGCCCCCATGTCTGCGGGTCCCGGCACCCGCCATGACAGAAGGGGCGCGCGCAGCTATGGCCGATCTGGAGAAGCGACCGCTTGAATCCGTTGTCGAGATGGCAGCCAGCGAGGCCGATGGCGAGAAGGTCACGGTCGCCGAACTGCTGGAGATATTCGAGGACCGCGGTTTCGGCCCCATCCTCATTGCCCTCGGCCTGCTCGCGGCGTCCCCGCTTGGCGCCATTCCCACGGTCCCGAGCATGCTTGGCCTGGTCGTGGTCCTGGTGTCGGGCCAGCTTGTCATTGGCCGCAATCATCCCTGGTTGCCGGGCCGACTGCGCCGTCAGAGCTTTTCGGTGCGGAAGATCGAGACTGCCGGAAAGAAGGGTCGGCGCTGGCTGCGGCGCGCCGACTGGCTGGTGCGGACCCGACTGACCTGGGCGACCAGCGCCCTCGCCAGGCGGCTTGCCGCGCTGCTCTGCGTCGGACTGGCAGGTCTGATGATACCGCTCGAACTCGTGCCCTTCGCGGTACTGCTGCCAGCGACCACCATCCTCGTCTTCGGCATGGCCCTGACCGCGCGCGACGGGCTGTTCATGGTGGCGGCCATCGCCATGACGGCCATGACAGGCATCCTGGCCCACGGCTGGCTTACTGACCTCGGGTAGGAAGATGCCACGGCCCCTGCCGTCGGTCGAAGCAGGGACCGTGGCAACAGGATCAGAAGATCATGCGTGCGCCGACCACCAGAAAGGCCGCACTCGCATCCTCTCCGCTGGCGCGGACAAGATCAGCACTGCCCCCGAACGTACGCTCATAATGCAAGCCCACATAAGGTGACAGCAGCCTGTCAACGAGGTCGTAACTGACCCGGGCACCGATCTCCAGCTTCGGCCCGAAAGCCTCCCGACCCAGGGCAGGGTCATCGACCAGCGGTACATCCAGTTCGATACTCGGAACGACGATGATCCGGTTGGTGATCAGGCCTTCGTACTCGACCTCGAACCGCGCCGAGGGGTGATCGGAGAGGAACAGGTCGGCATCGACCTCGAACCACTGGCGGGTCAGCCCGTGAAGGCCGATCACGCCGTAGACCCTGTCCGGACCGCTGGCGGTGTCGAGGCGAACGCCGACGACCGCATCGAAGAAGTCGGAGACCGGAGTGGAGAGACGGAACTGGTTCTCCAGGGTCTCAAAGGCCTTCTCGTCGACCGCATACTCGCCTTCACTGCGGAAGACGAAGCGCAGTTCGTCACCACCGTAGAAGGCGTCCAGGTCCCAGGCCGCCACGTCGGTGTCGCCCCCGACCCGATACTCCGCCTGCTCGACCTGGATACCCCAGACGTTGGGTTCCGCATGCACGGAAACCCCGGACAGCAGAGCCAGGACAAGGAAGGCGACCGCAGAAAGGAAATGCTTCATCACCTCACCCTCCCGACTTCATGCCGGACGCGGCAGATGCCGTGTCGGGACCACCCTCCACCACCACCTTCCGGAACATGCCGGAATCAGCGTGGTAGGAAAGGTGGCAGTGGAACGCCCACTGGCCCGGCGCATCAACCTCGGTCTCCATGTAGACCGTTGTCGCCGGTGCAACGCTGATGACGTGTTTCACCGGGTTCCACTTGCCACTGCCATTGTCCAGAATCGACCACATGCCATGCAGGTGCATCGGATGGGTCATCATGGTGGTGTTGACGAACTTGAAACGTACCCGCTCGCCATAGGTCAGCCGGATCGGCTCCGCATCCGCATACTTCACGCCGTTGATCGACCAGATGTAGCGCTCCATGTTGCCGGTCAGCTTCAGTTCGATCTCGCGGGTGGCGGCGCGATGCTCGTAGAGCGGCTTCTGCGCCTTCAAGTCTGCATAGGAGAGGAACTTTCCCCCGTTGGCAGCCTCGGGCCGCAAACCGCTGCCCGGCGCGTAGAACGGATCGACCGGATCGTCACCGGCCCTTGCCATGCCATGACCCATCGCAGCGTGATCGATCTCGCCCTTCGGGGCTGAACCGTGGCCCATCGCAGCGTGGTCAACTTCACCCTTCGGGGCCGACCCGTGGCCCATCGCAGCGTGGTCCATGGATCCGTGGTCCATGCCGCCATGTCCGGCCATGTCGCCGATGGTCAGCAGGGGCGGCTGCCGCAGCGCCGGAACTGCTGCAGCCATGCCTTCCCTCGGGGCCAGAGTGCCACGGGCAAGGGCCGTCCTGCCCATCGACTCACCCAGGATCGTGTAAGCGCGATTCTCCGTCGGCTGCACGATCACGTCATAGGTCTCCGCGACGGCAATGCGGAACTCGTCAACCACGACCGGCTGCACATCATTGCCGTCGGCCTGGACCACGGTCAGCTTCAGCCCCGGGATGCGGATGTCGAAGTAGGTCATCGCCGAGGAATTGATGAAGCGGAGCCGCACTCTCTCGCCCGGCCTGAACAGCCCGGTCCAGTTCTGCTCCGGCCCCTTGCCGTTGATCAGCGGGGTGAAGCCCTGCAGATCCTCGATGTCGGTCGGCATCATGCGCATGTCGCCCCAGTCGCCGCGGTCCCGGAGAGCCGCATCGACCCCCTTCGCCTCCGCGTCGTCGAAGAAATCGAGCAGGGTGCGCTGCTGGCGGTTGTAGTAGTCCGGCATCATCTTCAGATTGCGCATGATCCGGTCGCCCGAGTGCGGATGCGCATCGGCAAGCTGGATCACGTATTCGCGGTCATAGCGGTACGGCTCCCGCCCTTCCGGTTCGATGATGATCGCTCCATAGGCCCCGTCCGGTTCCTGGAAACCGGAGTGGCTGTGGAACCAGTATGTCCCGCTCTGTGTGATGGGGAAGCGATAGGTGAAGGTCTCCCCTGGCGCGATGCCGGGATAGCTGATCTTCGGCACGCCGTCCTGCTGGTAAGGCAGGATCAGCCCGTGCCAGTGCACCGACGTGTCCTGGTCCAGGTTGTTGGTCACGTTGATAGTGACCTCCTCCCCTTCCCTGAAACGCAGCACCGGACCTGGACTGGCCCCGTTGAAGCCTATGCCGGAACGGCTGAACTCACCGGTATCGATCTCCACCGGGTCAACGCTCAGATTGTATTCGCCGGCCATGGCACCGCCCATGAGGGCCAGTGCCAGACCGGTTCCGAGCATCGCTGCCCGGAACAGGGTTGGTTCTGACATCAAGTATTTCCTGATTTCTGGATCGTGGGACGGGGGTCAGTGCGACAGCTGGATACGGCCAACCATGCCGGACTGGTAGTGGCCCGGCACATTGCAGGCGAACTCCAGCGTGGCATGATCGGGAAACCGCCAGATGATCTCGCCACTCTGGCCGGGTTCCAGCAGCACGCTGTTCGGGTCATCGTGCTTCATGCCGTGTCCGCCATGATCCATCTTCTCGTGGTTGATCCGGTCCGGTTCGAGCACACCGCTCTCCATCATGCCCATCATTTCCTCCTGATGCGCCGCATGCATGGTGGCCGTGCCGATGTTGAATTCATGCACGAACTCACCCCGGTTGATGATGGTGAAACGAACCGTTTCGCCTTCCCGGACCTTGAGTGACTCCGGCTCGTAGAGGTTGTCCCGCATGATGATGCTGATGGTTCGGCTGATATCGGCGGCATTGCCGGGCTGCCCGATTTCAGGCCCGTCGCCGTGACCGTGTGCGTGGTCACCGGCAGCAAGCGCAAGTGACGGAACCGAGGCAATGGCGAAGGCGAGCGCCCAGGCGCGAAGTCGTGTCTGTGTCGACATGGAATGTCTCCTGAAAAACGGAATAGCGGCCCCGGATACCGGGACCGGTGGAATTCAGTTCAGGAGACAGCTCGTGGCGGTGGAGGCTGATGCCCCATCGCGCTGGAATGCAACTGAGGCAGGCGGGAAGCGTCATGGCTGCCCGATACACGACTGCCATCGACAATGGCACTGGCGGCAATTCCGGGGGTGCATATGCCATGGTCACAGCCCCCGTCACCAACGCACATGTCGCAAGCCATGCTGCTGTCCGACATCTGCCCGGAGGCGGTATCCATCTGGCTGTCCACCATCCCGGCATGCTCGGCGTGGGCCGCAGGCGCTGCCTGAGATGCACTGCTCTGGCCCGCCAGTCCACACATGGCCGAAACGCCGAACCCGGTGCTGAACAGCATCGCGAACACGGTCAGGGCCGTGAGCGCCAGACGGAATGACCGGGTGCGAACCATGCCGAAAAACATCGGACCGCACTCCGCCAGTGTCAAGGGACCAGCGATCGCTGCCGATCAATCCCGCGTCATGGTCCGGCGGCTGCCGGGTGCAGGGGGCTGTTCCGGTGCGCCGGCGAAGCACTGGGCGATGGACATCCAGTCGGTGGCGTTCGGTCCGGTGACCCGCAATCCCGTGTCTGCGATGTTGCGGACCTGCGTCACGACCTGGCAGAAATCCTCCGCCGGGCCTTCGATCAGCTCGGTCTCCGAAGGCTCGTTCCAGGTCCAGACCGCACCGGACGGGGCAGTCAGGCGCAGGTGCGGCGCCGGGCTGGGTGCTTCCTGGCCGCGGACCTTGTAGGTCCAGCTATGGGTGTTCACCCCCAGCACGGCAATCGACTTGATGCGGTCCTCGTTCCGCCGCACCACACCCAGCATGTCATAGACCTCCTGACCGTGCGCCCAGGTCTCCATCAGACGTGCTGAGATGGACGACCGCACGCTCATCGACGGTCCGGCCCACGGGACACGTGCCGACGGATCGGCGTCGGCAAAGCGGTCCGCCATCCCCTGATAATAGTCACGCCAGGCGGTCGCCAGTGCCTGACCACCGATGCCGTCGCGCCAGTCCCGCTCCATATCGCCAACGCTGCCCCCGGCATCCCGACGGCGGACAATGTCCTGCATGAAGGTCTGGAATCCCGCAGCATCGGTCAACGACAGGTCCGCAGCCCAGTTCCACATGTGCAGATGCCCCAGCACACGGTTGATGGTCCAGTCCTTGAACGCTGTCGGTTCGTCGAACGCACTGTCGGGCAGATCGCTGACCAGTTGGTACAGCGCGTCACTCTCCGCGCGAAAATCCTCGGCCTGTTCCAGCATTTCGATCCTCCCCGATCACGACAGCCTTGCGGCAGACAGCATGCCGGGATCAGCCATTTGTGCAAGCCGCCACAGCGCAGTCGCGTTTCAGAATGCACCAATTTCACACAGGATCCCGCGATTCAGAGCGAATCACAGCCTTCCGGCACCCGGATTAACCTGCCCTTAAGGCACGCTGTGTCAGCCTCCGCCAATCGCTATGAAAAGGGCCGGGTGCCGACCATGAGAGCGCAGAAACTGAATCGAGCCTTCAACGGCTTCATCGACAGCTGGGTTCCCGCCAAGCTGATGAATGATCGCAATTCGGCGCAACGCGTCCGGATGTTCGTGATCAGTCACACGCTGGGACCGTTTCTTGGCCAGACGATCACGCTGGCGCTGCTGCTGCTGGACCCCGAACCGACACCGCATGTCTATGTCCTTGCCGGTTCGATCACCCTGTTCTGCATCTTCCCGCCAGCGCTGAAGATCAGCAGTCGCTTCTTCGATGCGCACATGTGTTACAGCGTTCTCGCCCTGCTATCGGTGATGAACCTGATCTTTGCTGTGCTTTGGGGATCGTATCACTACGCAGGTATCAGCTCGCCATTCCTGGTCTGGCTGCTGGTGGTGCCCCTGCTTGCCTTCTTCTACCTCGGCTCCAACCCCGTGGCGCGGAACTTCGTGTTCGGCATGACCGGATCCGGCCTGGTGGTGTTCTACCTGCTGTACCAGTTCGGCGGCGGCTTCCCGGAGCATGTCGAGAGCAGTGCCCTGGTGCCCATCGGCATCATTTCCATCATCTGCGCCATGGCCTATGTCACCATGATGGCGGTCTATTACGCCAACGTGGTCGATTCCCAGTCGGAGCTGCTGGCGGAGATCGAGCGTCACCAGTCCACCACCACCCAGCTGCTGGAAGCCAAGGAAGAGGCGGAGCGGGCCAACGGTGCCAAGTCCGACTTCCTGGCCAAGATGAGCCATGAGCTGCGCACGCCGCTGAACGCCGTCATCGGGTACAGCGAAATGCTGCTGGAGGATGCGGAGATCGACGGGCGCGGCGAGGATTCCGCGGACCTGAAGAAGATCAACTCCGCCGGCAAGCATCTGCTGGCGCTGGTCAGCGAGGTGCTGGACCTGTCGAAGATCGAAGCCGGCAAGATGGAGCTCTATACGGAGGAGGTCGATCTCGACAGCTTCGTCAGCGAGGTTGCCTCCACCTGCCGCCAGATCATCGCCAAGAACGCCAACGAGCTGGTGATCCGCCGTTCCAGCGACCTCGGACGGCTGGAGTGCGATGCCACGAAGTTGCGGCAGGCACTGCTGAACCTGCTGAGCAACGCCGCGAAGTTCACCGAGAACGGCAGGGTCATCCTTTCCGCCCGGCGTGAACGGATCGACAATCGCGACTGGGTCAAGATCGAGGTGCAGGATACCGGCATCGGCATTGCGCCGGACCAGATCGGCAACCTGTTCCGCAACTTCTCCCAGGCAACCCCGTCGATCTCGTCCAAGTTCGGCGGCACCGGCCTCGGCCTGTCGCTCAGCCAGAAGCTCTGTCGCTTCATGGGGGGTGACATCACCGTCGAGAGCACGATGGGTGTCGGCACGACCTTCACCATCATCCTGCCCGCCACGACCCGCGCCCTCGCAGCCGTATCGACGCCGAGCGAGGAGACCGTGTCCCAGATACAGTCCGAAGTGTCCGCCAAGGTCACGCCGCTGGAACCGGCGGGCGGGCGCAATGGCCAGGATGGGCCGATGCAGACCATCCTGGTGATCGACCCGGACCCGTCGGCGCTGGAGATCATGGAGCGGTCGCTGCAGAAGGAAAGCTATCGCGTCGTGACAACCGAGCGCGCGAAGGACGGACTGGAGATTGCGCAGACCCTGAAGCCCGATGCGATCATCCTGGACGTTGCCGTCAGTGACATGGATGGATGGGAAGCGCTCGGTTCGCTGGGTTCGCAGGACGACACGGCCGACATTCCCGTCATCGTCCAGTCCATCATCGACGATCCGCGCAAGGGCTACCAGCTCGGCGCCGCCGCTTTCCTGGTGAAACCGGTTGACCGTGAACCGCTGCTGGAGACCATCAGCCAGGTCTGCGACGAGGCCGGGTTCCCCGGCAACGAGGTCCTGGTGATCGACGATGACGGAACCGCATCACGATCCACCGTGACCGCCGCGCGTGAAGCAGGCTGGCACGTCACCGTTGTCCCGGACTTCGGTATCGGCCTGACCCGCGCACATCAGGTGCAGCCCGATCTCGTGATCGTGGACAGCGACAGCATCAGCGCAGGCCTGATTGCCTTCATCAACGGGCTGAAGGACCTGGAAGGCATATCCATCCTGGTCCTGGTGGGAAGCGAGGCCGCACCGACCAGCACGCTGTCGATACCCCGCACCGCAAAGTCCATCTTCAATGCGAGCGACCGCGATGACATCCGCGCCACCGCTCTTTCCATGCTGACACGCACCGACGACTTGCCTGAAGAGTCGTACAAAAAGGAGGCCGCCCATGGCTGAGATTCTCCTCGTCGAGGACAATGAGATGAACCGCGACATGCTGGGCCGCCGCCTGGAGCGGCGAGGATACTCCGTGATCTTCGCGGTAGACGGCCCGGGCGGGGTCGCCGCAGCAAAGGAAAAGCGCCCCGATCTGATCCTGATGGACATCGCGCTTGGCCAGATGGACGGCTGGGAGGCGACGCGGCTGATCAAGTCGGACCCCGACAGCATGTCGATCCCGGTCATCGCCCTGACCGCCCATGCCCTTTCCAGTGATCGGGAGCGCAGCGCGCAGGTCGGCTGCATCGACTTCGATACCAAGCCCATCGACATGCCGCGACTGCTGCGGAAGATCGAGGCCTGCCTGGAAGGGCGCTCCGTCTCCGCCGCCTGAACGCTGCACCATCGCGACGACATCCCGCGGCGCATGCGGTCTGGTTCATGCCTTCTGGCAATTGGCCACGGGACATGATTGCATCGGAACAGTAGGGAACTGTTCCACGAGGGCGCACTCATGAAGACCGCTGACAGCCACGAAGATGTCAGGCACATGCGCCATGCACTGCGGCTGGCGCGGCGCGGCCTGGGTCGCACAGCCCCCAATCCCGCCGTCGGCTGCGTTCTCGTGCAGGATGGCCTGACGGTTGGTCGGGGGTGGACCGCACCCGGTGGTCGGCCACATGCCGAAACCCGCGCCCTGGATCAGGCCGGCGCCCGCGCGGCAGGCGCCACGGCCTTTGTCACGCTGGAGCCCTGCAGCCACCACGGACAGACCCCCCCCTGCGCCCGGAGCCTGATCGACGCCCGCGTCGCCCGCGTCGTCATCGCCATGACCGATCCCGACAGCCGCGTCGACGGACGGGGCATCGCCATGCTGCGCGAGGCCGGGATCGAGGTGCAGACCGGCGTCTGCGAAGGGGAAGCCCGGGAGCTTCAGCTCGGTTTCGTGCTCAACCGCACCGTGGGCCGTCCCCTCATCAGCCTGAAGGTCGCCAGCAGTCTCGACGGGCGCATCGCGACCGCATCCGGTGAAAGCAAGTGGATCACCGGGCCGGAGGCACGCGCTGCGGGCCACATGCTGCGCGCGACGCACGACGCCATCCTGATCGGTGCCGGAACCGCGCTGGCGGACGACCCGGAGCTGACCTGCCGCCTGCCCGGCCTGGCTGACAGGTCCCCGACCCGCGTCGTGCTGGATCGCCACCTGCGCCTGTCGCTCAGCGGTCAGCTCGCCCGATCCGCCGCGCAGATTCCCCTGATCGTCTATGCCGATCCCACCGTCGATCCGGACCGCAAGGCCGCACTGACCGACGCCGGGGCCGACGTTCGCCATGTCGCGGCCGACCCGTATGACCGTCCCGATGCCGGGGCGGTGGCGGAGGATCTGGCCCGCGATGGCATCACCAGACTGTTGCTGGAGGGCGGCGGTGGCATCGCGGCGTCCTTCCTTGCTGCCGGTCTGGTGGACCGGATCTTCTGGTATCGCGCCGGGCTGACCATCGGCGGCGACGGACGGTCGGCGCTGGCGCCGCTGCAACTGGACCGGCTGGCCGACGCGCCACGCTTTCAGCGCATGGCGGCAATACCGCTTGGCGATGATCTGCTGGAAACGTGGCGCAGGCAGGCGTAAAACCCCCCAGCAGCTTTACTCGGGCGTCTGCGCCTGACACATCACGAACCAACGTCCAGGCTTGGGAAGAGATCGCATGTTCACCGGCATCGTCACCGACATAGGCCGTATCCGCGCCATCGAGCCCCGGGGCGACATGCGCCTGGTCATCGAAACCGCCTTCGACATGGCGACCGTGGACATGGGCGCGTCCATCGCCTGTCACGGCATCTGTCTCACTGTCGTCGACAAGGGGCCGGGCTGGTTCGCGGTCGACGTCAGCCAGGAAACCCTGGACCGCACCGCACTTGGCCAACTCGAAGCCGGATCACGGCTGAACCTCGAACGCTCGCTGCGAGTCGGTGACGAACTGGGGGGCCATATCGTGACCGGACATGTGGACGGCGTCGCGACCATCGAGGTTCTGGAGACCGTGGGCGACAGCCGCCGCTTCGTCTTCCGGGCGCCGGACCAGCTCTCCCGTTTCGTGGCAGAGAAGGGCTCAGTGGCGCTGAACGGGGCATCCCTGACCGTGAATTCGGTCGACGGCGCGACATTCGAGATCAACATCATCCCGCACACCCAGTCGCGCACCACGTTCGGCGATGCGAAGGTCGGGGACCGGGTCAATATGGAAATCGACGTGCTGGCGCGGTATGTGGCCCGTCTGCAGGACACGGTCGCAAGCTGACGGCCACTCAATTCTCACGTTTCAGGATCAACGCATGTCATCGGAATATACCCGCTACCTTTCCTCCATCGAGGATGTCGTCGAGGATGCCCGCAACGGCAAGATGGTCATCCTGGTCGATGACGAGGATCGGGAGAACGAGGGCGATCTCTACATCCCGGCACAGTTCGCGACGCCGGAGGCAGTCAACTTCATGGCAAAGCACGGGCGCGGCCTGATCTGCCTGTCGATGACACAGGGCCGGGTGGATGAGCTTGGCCTGTCGCTGATGTCCCAGAACAACAAGGCCCGGCACCAGACCGCCTTCACCGTGTCCATCGAGGCCAAGGACGGCATCTCCACCGGCATCTCGGCGCATGACCGCGCCCTGACGATCCAGGTGGCCATCGATCCCGCCCGCACCGCCGACGACATCGTCACGCCCGGGCATGTCTTCCCGCTGGTGGCGAAGGATGGCGGCGTGCTGCGCCGCGCCGGTCACACGGAGGCCGCAGTGGACATCGCGCGTATGGCCGGACTGCACCAGGCAGGTGTGATCTGCGAGATCATGAACGACGACGGGACGATGGCGCGCATGCCGGACCTGATCAAGTTCGCGCAGTTCCACAACATGAAGATCGCCACCATTGCCGATCTGATCGCCTATCGCCGCCGCTCCGACAAGCTGGTGAAGCGCAGCTACGAGACCACGCTGACCAGTGACTTCGGCGGTGACTTCAAGCTGGTGGTGTTCGATTCGGATGTGGCCTACGCGGAGCCGCTGGCGCTGGTGAAGGGCGATATCACGGGCGACGAGCCGCCGCTGGTGCGGATGCATGCCTATGACCCGCGCAATGACCTGTTCGGCGAATCCGGCGGCAAGGCGAAGCAGCTTGAACAGGCCATGCGCATCATCGGCCAGGAAGGTCGCGGTGTGCTGGTGTTCCTGCGGGAAACCCGCGAACTGCGCATGTCGGAATTCCTGCAGTTGCAGGAGGAAGGCAACGTGGCGCAGTTGCGTGAACTGCGCGACTATGGCATCGGCGCGCAGATCCTGACCGATCTCGGGATTTCCCGCATGGTCCTGCTGACCAACTCACCGAAGAACGTTGTCGGGCTGGAGGGCTATGATCTGGAGATCGTCGGCACCCGCCCCCTGAAGGAAGGTTGATCATGGCCGGACCGCACCTGCTGATCGTCGAATCGCCCTATTACGAACACATCGCCAACGGGCTGGCCCAGGGCGCCATCGCGGCAATCGAGAAGGCCGGTGGCAGCTATGACCGCCTGTCCGTTCCCGGCGCGCTGGAGGTGCCCGGCGCCATTGCCATGGCGGAGGCGGCGGTGGATCGCGGCGACCGCACCTACGACGGCTATGTCGCGCTGGGCTGCGTCATCCGCGGCGAGACCCTGCACTACGAGATCGTTTCCAACGAATCCGCGCGCGGCCTGATGGACCTGACCATCTATGACGGTGTCGCCGTCGGCAACGGGATCATCACGGTGGAGAACGAGGAACAGGCCCTGGTCCGCTCCGACCCGGCGCAGAAGGACAAGGGCGGCGATGCGGCACGTGCGGCCCTGCGCATGGTGGAGATCCGGCGCGAGCTCGAAACCGAATCATGAGCAACCCCCGCAGTGGCAGAACCGGGGGCAGGACCGGCGGCAGGACCAGTGCCGAGGACCGCCGGAAACGCAGTACCGCGCGCATGCATGCGGTGCAGGCGGTCTATCAGCTGGAACTGAACGAGGGCCGCGTCGCCGATGTGGTGGCCGAATATCTCGATCATCGCCTGGGTCAGGACATCGACGGGGAGGAACTGCTGCCCGCCGACCGGGACTTCTTCCAGGATCTGGTGCTGGGGACCGCCGACCGCAGGCTGGAGCTGGATTCGATCGTCGAACGCTCCCTCAGCCTCGACTACACCATGGACCGGCTGGAAACCCTGCTGCGCGCGCTGCTGCGGGTCGCCGCCTACGAGATGCTGGCGCGGGTCGATGTGCCGGCCAAGGTCGTGATCAACGAATATGTCGATCTGGGCGTCGCCTTCTTTGCCGGGGGCGAGACCGGCCTGGTCAATGGCGTGCTGGACCGCATGGCCCGCGAGATCCGCCCCGGCGAGATCGGGGACCAGACGCGGCGGTAGTTGGCGGTACGGTTTCGGCGGTCCCCGGCCTGCCCTCTCCCCCTCCCGACCACCCATTAGGATACTCGCGTGGGTGGTCGGGAGGGGGAGAGGGCAGGCCGGGACTGCAACCGACTCAGGAGACTCCACATTGACCATCGAAGGCGGAGAGTTCGGACTGATCGCGGACCTGCTGGCGCCGCTGGCGGCGGAGGGCGCCTTCGGTCTGACGGACGACGCCGCGCTGCTGCCGGAACTGCCTTCGGGACAAGGCTGGGTCATGACCAAGGACGCCATGGTCGCGGGCGTCCACTTCCTGCCCGATGATCCGCCGGATCTGATCGCGCGCAAGCTGCTGCGGGTGAACCTGTCGGACCTGGCAGCCATGGGCGCGGTGCCGTCAGGCTATCTGCTGGCCTGCGCCTGGACGCCCGAGACCACGCACGACTGGATCGAAGGCTTCGTGAGCGGGCTGGCGGCGGATCAGGCAGAGTTCGGTATCGGTCTCTACGGCGGTGACACCGTTTCCACACCGGGACCGCTCACCCTGTCCCTCACTGCTTTCGGGACCGCGCCGCGCCAGGCCCTGCTGCGCCGCAATGGCGCCAGGGTCGGGGACGATGTGATGGTCTCCGGCACACTCGGCGATGCGGCACTGGGATTGAGAGTGCTTCAGGGCACGCTGGACGCCGAGCCGGAGCATGCCACCTTCCTCGGCCAGCGCTATCGCCTGCCGCAGCCGCGCACAACGCTCGGACCCGCCCTTGCCGGTCTGGCCAGCGCCGCGCAGGACATCTCGGACGGGCTGCTGGCTGATCTTGGCCATGTCGCGCGTCATTCCGGCGTCGGCGTGGAGGTGCATCTGGAACTGCTGCCCCTTTCCGTCGCCGCCCGCGAGTGCCTGGTCGAACGCCCCGACCTGGCGCAACTGCCGCTGAACGGCGGTGATGACTACGAACTGGTCTTCACCGCACCACCGGCCCTTCGGGACCAGGTTCTGGAGAGGGCGGCGACGACCGGCACCCCCGTCACCCGCATTGGTCGCGTGGTCGAAGGCAACAGCGTCAGCCCCTTCGCTGCGGGGCGCCCGCTGCCGGTCAAGGGTCAGGGCTGGCAGCATTTCTGACGTGGTGCGGGAACAGCCTTAAACCTTTGGAGAGGTTTCCTCCCTACCCTCTGCATTCGTCATTTCATGCTGGATGCGGAGAGCTGGTCCAATGAAGAAGATCGTCATCATCGGTGCTGCGGTCCTGCTGCTTGGCGGCGGCGGCGCAGGTGCGTTCATGATGATGGGTGGCGACGACAAGGCCGCGAAAGGCGAGATCGCGATGCCGGAGATCGTGATGAGCAAGGACCCGGTCTACCTGCGCCTCGACGGTCTGACCGCCCCGATCATGAAGGGCACTCACGTCCGTCACTACATCTTCCTGAACATCAGTATCGAGATGGTGGACGATGGCGCACGCAGCGACGCCAGCCCGCTGAAACCCCGTCTGCATGACGCCTTCCTGCGCGAGTTCTACAGCAAGACCATCGCCCGCGGTGACGGCACCATCGACTTCGCCAATGTCTCCAAGCGCCTGACCAAACAGGCAAAGAAGGTGCTGGGCGAGGACCAGGTGGTCACCGTCCTGATCACCCGCGCCATGCGCGGCGCGGGCTGACGCGTCAGTATACCGCCAGGTACCGCGCACACATCTCCTCGGGTGACAGTCCTTCCAGTACGGCCAGTTCCCCGCGCTTGTGCGACAGGTAGACATCGCGGAAGGTCTGGCCGAACCATTCACCAATGCAGTCTTCTGCGGCGAAAGCCTCCAGCGCCGCCTCGAGTGATGTCGGCAGTCGACTGATCCCCATCCCGGTGAGTTCCGACGTGTCCATCGTGCTCAGGTCCGCCTCCGTCACGGTCGGCGCGGGCAGGTTGCGGGCGATGCCTTCCGTTCCGGCGTGAATGATGGCTGCCAGTTGCAGGTAGGGGCTGGCGGCGGCATCGCAGGCCCGGACCTCCAGGTTGAACTGCCGCGCGATGGCCAGGGGATCCAGCGACGTCACCGGGCAGATGCGCACCGATGCCTCACGATCCCGCAGTCCGAGATTGTTGTATGCGGCGCTCCAGCGGTGCGGCGTCAGGCGCAGGTACGAGATCGCGCTGGGCGCCAGCAGGGCCAGGATGCCGGGCAGGAAGGTCGTGATACCGGCAGCGAAGGACGCGGCGAGGGCTGACAGGCCGGTCGCGCTGTCAGGGTCGTGGGTTGCAGGCTGACCGGCAGCGTCATTCAGGCTGACATGGACATGAACCCCGTTGCCGACACCCGCCGGGTCGCGGATCGGGGTGAAGCTGGCGCGCTGTCCCTGTTCCCGCGCCGCCACCCTCACCAGTTCCCGCAGGATCACTGCCCGGTCAGCGGCGGCAAGACCGTCCGCCGGTTTCATCGTCACCTCGAACTGGTCGGTGCCAAACTCCTTCATGAAGGTATCCGGGCGCAGGCCGTTGCGCGCCATCAGCTGGAATATCCGCCGCCCCATCGCCGCACCAGATCGCGCCCCGGCCAGCGAATAGGAACTGCCACTGTCGCCCGCTGCGCCACCGCTGACCTGGAATTCATGCTCGAACGCCACCGTGGTGGTCAGTTGCGCCACGTCCTGCAGCCGCTGCAGCGCTGCCTTCAGGATCGACCGGGTGCAGCATTCCCATGGCTCCCCCTCCAGCGTGCGGATATCCCCCAGCATCACGTGCTCCACGGGATCGCCGGTCTGGTCGTGGATCACCCAGGCAGCCGTCGGGTCGGGGATCAGGGCCAGGTCGCCCAGCGCGCCGAAGGGACTGTCGGCAATCACGTCGAAACAGGTGATCTGCACGTTGGTCGGCGTCCAGCCGACACCGCGCTGCAGGCGCAACGGCAGATCGCTCTCCGGAAAGCCCTTGCCGCGCACCTGCCCGGCAATGTCGGCACAGCAGGCCATGATGATCTGTTCACTGCTCGCCATGCCCGCCCACTCCAACGCTTTCATCCGGTTGCGGGAAATCATCCGGGCGGCGCATAGTCCTGTCAAATCCGGAGGATTGTTCACTTGTGGCCTGTTCCGTCCCTCTCCCCTTCCCGGCCACCCATTTCAGGATACTTGCGTGGGTGGCCGGGAAGGGGAGAGGGACGGAACAGGCAGCCAGAACCAGAGGAAGACCGATGCTGACTGCCAATGACCCGGCACCCGTGCTGTTCGACCGCTCGCCCGGTCCGGGGCATGTCCTGCTGACCTGCGAACATGGCGGTCGGGCGGTTCCCCGCGCGCTGGGCGACCTGGGCGTGGCAGCGGCGGACATGCAGCGCCACATCGCGTGGGACATTGGTGCGCTGGACCTGTCGCGGGCGCTGCTGGCACATGTTTCAGCCCGTCTGGTCAGCCAGCGTTTCAGCCGCCTGGTCATCGACTGCAACCGGGGTCCGGCCTCCCCCGACCTGATCCCCACCGTCAGTGATGAAACGCATGTTCCGGGCAACCGCGACCTGTCGCAGGCCGACGTCGGGGCGCGGACAGCCGCCATCCATACGCCCTTCCATGACCGCATCGCCGCAGAGATCGCGGGCGACCGGCCGCGCATGCTGGTGTCGATCCACAGCTTCACCCCGATGATGGGCGAGCAGCGCAGGCACATGCATGCCGGGTTCCTGGCCAACCGGATGCCGGAGGTGGCGGAGCGTTTCATGGCCGTGATCGGTGCAGCGGCGCCGGAGCTGGTGCTGTCGATGAACCAGCCTTACACGGTGGACGACATATCGGACTACACCGTGCCGGTGCATGGGGAAGGCAACCGCCTGCCGCATGTGCTGGTGGAGGTGCGGAACGACCAGTTGCAGGACCCCGCCGGAATCAGCCGCTGGGCCGGGCTGCTGGCCATCGCGATCAGGGAAGTGGAGACCGCGCAGCCATGACACAGGATCATCCCACAAGCCGTGACCTGCCGCTGGTGCCATCACAGACGGCGCTGCTGTTCATCGACGTGCAGAAGTTCAGCGCCGACCCGCAGGGCGGCGAATACGAAGGCATGGATCCGGCGCATTTCGAGGAGCGATATGGCTGGTTCTTCCGCCACTTTTCCTCAGAGACCCTGCCCAACATGCAGCGGCTGCAGTCCGCGTTTCGGCGACACGGGATCGAGGTGATGTACACGGTGATCGAAAGCCTGACCCGCGACGGGCGCGACCGCAGCCTCGACTACAAGATCACCGGTTTCAACGTCCCGCGCGGGTCACGCGACGCGGAGGTGATCGACGCCCTGGCCCCCGACGGGGACGAGATCGTCATTCCGAAGACCTCCTCCAGCGTCTTCATCTCCACCAACATCGACTATGTGCTGCGGAACCTGGGGGTGCGGCAGCTGGTGATCAGCGGCCTGCTGACCGACCAGTGCGTCGACTCGGCCGTCCGCGATGCCTGCGACCTGGGCTATCTCGTCACCGTGGTGACGGATGCCTGCGCCACCCACAGCAGCGAACGCCACGAAGGCTCGCTCCGGCTGAACCGGGGCTACTGCCGCCAGATCACCACTGACGCACTGCTGGCGGAGTTGGACAGAAACGAACTTTGACGGGACGGCACAGGGCGTCCGGGCATTGCCCATTGCGGGGTCCCGCATGGCTGCTATCGTTCCGGACTGAGAGTTTCTCGCTGTTCAGGAGGGCGCATCTTCATGTCTGCCGTTGATCCGATTACCCTGTCCGTCGTGCGTGGCGTGCTGGAGACCACGCAGCGCGAGATGACCCTGGCACTGGAGAAGACGGCACGGTCCAGCGTCTTCAACCTGGCGCACGATTATTCCAACGCCCTGTTCAACCATGTGCCCGAGATGATCATGCAGGGCCAGGACATCCCGATCCATCTGGGCAGCCTGATTCCGGCGATGAAATGCGTGGCAGGCTATTTCGGTGACGACATCCATCCCGGCGACGTGATCCTGCACAACGACCCTGCCTACATGGGCAGCCACATGATCGACACCTGCATGTACAAGCCGGTGTTCTACAAGGACGAGCTGGTGTTCTGGACGGTCTGCAAGGGCCATCTGACCGATATCGGCGGTCCCGTTCCCGCAGGCTACAATCCGGACGCGACCGAGATCTATGCGGAGGGGCTGCGTATCCCCCCGGTGAAGATCTACGACAAGGGTGTGCGCCGCTATGACGTGGTGAACCTGCTGCTGACCAACCTGCGCGCCCGCCGCGATCAGGAGGGCGACCTGAACGCCCAGCTTGGCGCCGTGCAGGTGGGGGAGCGCAACCTGATCGCGCTGCTGGACAAGTACGGGCTGGACCAGGTCCGGGCCTGCATCGACGAACTGATGAACATGGCCGACCGCCAGATGCGGAAACTGATCGCCACCGTCCCCGACGGCACCTATGTCGGCAAGTCGATGGTGGAGGATGCGGGCCACGGCTTCGGCGAACTGGAGATCACCGCGACCGTGACCGTCACGGGCGACAACTGTCACGTCAAGATCGACAGTCCGCCGCAGATTCCCTACTTCATCAACTCCTACGAAGGCAATTCCTACTCCGGGGTCTACCTGGGCATCATGATGTTCGCGCAGGTCCCGCCGCCCTACAACGAGGGGCTGTACCGCTGCGTCAGCGTCGACATGGGGCCAAAGGGTACCCTTTGCAACGCGCAGGAACCCGCGCCGCACATGAACTGCACCACCACGCCGATGGAAACGCTGACGGATGCCGTCCGGCTGGCGTTCGAGTCTGCGGCACCGGACAAAGTCTCTGCAGGGTGGGGCCACGCCAATGGCTGCAACATCGCGGGCTGGGACACCCGGCATGACGAGGAATATGTCTCGATGATCCTCGCCTCCATCATCTCCGGTGCGGGGGCGACGCCGACCCAGGACGGCTGGCACGCCTGCGGCCCGGAATGCTGCTTCGGTGCCCTGACGTCGGGCGACATCGAATTGCTGGAATATTCCTATCCAATCATCATCCACCAATACAGCCTGATGACCGACAGCGGTGGCGCGGGCAAGTACCGGGGGGGCTCCGGCACCTGCTGGGAGGTGGAACCGCTGGACAAGCCCATGGACTTCATCACCTTCGGCGAGGGGCGGCACAATCCGGCGGCAGGCGCGGCGGGTGCGTTCTCCCGCATGGTGGAACCGAAGGTCGGGCGGATCGAGATCAGCCGTGGCGGCAAGGTCGAAACGATCAAGGAAAATGTCGTTGAGACCATCAATCCCGGCGAGCGCGCGGCCAATCGCAACCCCGGCGGGGGAGGCTATGGCGACGCCTACCAGCGCGACATCGATTCCGTCATCTGGGATGTCCGCAACGGTCTTGTCTCCATCGAGGGCGCGGAGCGGGACTATGGCGTCATCTTCACCGATCCGGCAAAGCTGGTCGTGGACATGGACGCAACCACCGCGACACGAGGCGCAGCCGTCGCCGCCGAGTAAGCCCTGGCACACGACCGAAGCCCGACTGACCAACCGCCCCGCGTGGAGGGACAATGCGCACCAAATATCGTCTCGGCGTTGATGCCGGGGGTACGTTCACCGACTTCGTTCTGGCCGACAGGGATGGCACCGTGCGCCTGTTCAAGGCGCTGTCCACCCCGCACGACCCGACAGAGGCGATCTCCAGCGGACTGAAGCAGATCTCGGAAGCTGTCGGCGAGACAGCGGAGGAAATCATCTCCCAGTGCGACCTCTGCATCAACGGCACCACGGTCGGGCTTAACGCACTGATCCAGCACAAGGGGGCGAAGACCGGACTGATCTGCACGAAGGGTCACGAGGACTCCATCGAGATCCGGCTGGGCCACAAGGAAGACGGCTACCGCTATGACGCCGACTACCCGCCCGCCCGCATGCTGGTGCCTCGCTACCTGCGCCGTGGCGTTTCGGAACGGGTGGTCTCCGACGGGTCGGTCAAGACACCGCTGAACGAACAGGACGTGCGCGATGCCTGCGCGCTGTTCCTGCAGGAGGGGGTGGAGACGGTCGCCATCTCCTTCGTCTGGTCGGTGCTGCACCAGGACCATGAGCGCCGTGCCGCCGAGATCGTGCGGGAGATGATGCCGGACGCGTTCCTGACCGTCGGTTCGGAACTCTATCCGCAGATCCGCGAATACACCCGTACCTCCACGGCCATCGCCAATGCCTATCTCGGCCCGACGCTGAAGCAGTATGTCAGCGGCATCGACGACTATTTCCGGGACCTGGGCGCGAAGTACCCGGTGCGCTATTTCCAGTCCAATGGCGGCCTCGCCATCGGCCAGGCCATGTCCGACCGGTCGGTCTACGCCATCAATTCCGGCCCCGCCTCGGCCCCGCAGGCGGGCCTGTATGTCTGCAGCCCGTTCGGCCATGACAATGTCATCACCGTGGACATGGGCGGCACGTCCTTCGACATCACGCTGACCAGCGGCGGCAACACCAACATCAACAAGGACATCGACTTCCTGCGCTACCGAATCGGCGTGCCGATGATCCAGGTGGAGACCCTGGGCGCGGGTGGCGGTTCCATCGGCTGGATCGACGACCTGGGCCTGCTGCAGGTCGGGCCGCAGAGCGCCGGCTCCGACCCCGGGCCCGCCTGCTACGGCAATGGCGGCGACCAGCCGACCGTGACGGATGCCAACCTGGTGCTGGGCTACGTCAACCCGGATGCACTGCTGGGCGGACGGATGAAGCTGGACCGGGAGAAGTCGTTCGCGGCGGTGAAGGAAAAGATCGCCGAGCCGCTCGGCATCTCGGTCGAGCGCGCGGCGCACGGCATGTTCACCATCGTCAACAACAACATGGTCAACGGCATCCGCCGCGTCTCCGTCGAGCGGGGCTACGACCCGCGCGACTTCGTGCTGGTGGCGGCAGGCGGCGCGGGCTCCGCGCACATCACCGCGCTGGCGACGGAGATGGGCATCAACACGGTGCTGGTGCCGAAGCTGGCCTCCGGCCTCTGCGCCTTCGGCCAGATCATCTCCGACGTGAAGTACAACTACATGGCCACCTGCCCGCTGCGGCTGGAGGGCGATGCTGCCTACGCCCAGATCAACGACACCTTCGCGGAGATCGAGGAAACCGGCGTCAAGCACCTGCTGGCCGACGGTTTCGAGAATGACCGCATCCTGATCCGTCGCCGCATCGACATGCGCTATGTCGGGCAGGTGCATGAATGCTCGGTGGATATCGAGAACTTCACCATCGATGCCGGGACCGTGGACCGGCTGCGCGACGCGTTCCATGCCAAGCATGAGCAGCTCTACACCTACTCCGAGCGGCAGACCCCGATCGAGGTGGTGAACCTGGAAAGCACGCTCTATGGCCGCGTCGACCGCCCGGCCCTGCCGAAACTCGCGGCGGGAGAGGATGTCTCGTCGGCGATCAAGTCACGCCGCCCGATGATCTTCAGCGCCGACGGGGCGGCGGTGGACGGGCCGGTCTATGACGGTTCGAAGCTCGGCACCGGGGCCGTGGTCGATGGCCCCGCGGTAATCGAGGAAGTCACGACCACCATCGTGATCGAACCTGACTGGCAGGCCTCGCTTCACGAGAGCGGCAGCTATATCCTGAAACGCAAGGACTGAACCCCGGCAGAGGAGGGCATCATGGCCGTCGAGATCAACTGCGACATGGGTGAGAGCTTCGGGCTCTACAAGATGGGTGACGACGAGGGGCTGATGCCCTTCATCACCGTGGCCAACGTGGCCTGCGGCTTCCATGGCTCCGACTACAACCACATGCGCACCACCGTGCAGCTGGCCAAGAAGCATGGTGTCCGTGTCGGCGCGCATCCGTCGCTGCCCGACCTGCAGGGCTTCGGTCGCCGCGAGATGAAGATGGACCGGGAGGAGATGGCCAACTGCCTGATCTACCAGATCGGTGCGCTGAAAGGCTTTCTCGAAGCCGAGGGCATGACCCTCAACCACATCAAGCCGCATGGCTCGCTCTACGGCATGGCCGCGAAGCAGGAGCATATCGCCCACGCCGTCGCCGATGCGGCAGACGTGTTCAGGGTGCCGCTGTTCGGCATGATCGGCACGCTGCATGAGGAGATCTACCCGGCGCGGGGCCACGAGCTCGTCGCTGAGTACTATGCCGACCTGTTCTATGGCGACGTCGGCAACCTGATCGTCACCCGCGTGCATGACCCTGTGGACCCAGAGGATTCGGCGGCCCGCGCCGTCCGCGCGGTGACGGAGGGCAAGACGCTTTCCACCGGCGGTGTCGATGTGGCCGTGCGTGCCGACAGCATCTGCGTCCATTCCGATACGCCCAACGCCCAGGCGGTGGCGGAGGCGGTGAACGCCGCCATCCGCCCCTACATGGCCCAGGCGGCCGAGTAACAGCATCAACCAGAGGAAATCCTGCCCATGGCCGAACAGATCGTCTCCCCGCTTCCCGGCACCTTTTACCGCAAGCCTTCCCCGGACGAACCGAACTTCAAGGAAGAGGGCGACACGGTCGCCGTCGGTGACGTGATCGGCCTGGTGGAGGTGATGAAGACCTTCAACGAGGTGAAGGCCGACAAGGCCGGCACCATCGCCAGCTTCGTCGTCGACAACGAGGAAGCGGTGATGGCGGGCCAGCCGCTGGTCGAACTGGGCTGATCGCGTACACATGGCCATCCGCAAGCTTCTGATCGCGAACCGCGGCGAGATCGCCGTCCGAATCATCCGCGCAGCGCAGGCGCTGGGCATCCGGACCGTGCAGGCGCACAGCATGGCCGATGCCGACTCGCTGGCCGTCAAGCTGGCGGACGAGGCCGTGAACATCGGCCCGCCGCACGCCGCCAAGTCCTACCTGAAGGTGGAGGCGGTGCTGGAGGCGGCAAAGGCGACAGGCGCCGACGCGGTGCATCCCGGCTACGGCTTCCTGTCGGAGAACGCGGCTTTCGCGCAGGCGGTGGAGGATGCGGGCCTGGTCTTTGTCGGGCCAACGCCGGAAACCATCTCGCGGCTGGGGGACAAGGCGGCTGCCCGCGCGGCGGCAGAAGCAGCAGGCGTGCCGACAGTGCCGGGCAGCGACGGGCTGATCGATTCCGTCGATGCAGCGCGGGAGGCGGCTGAACGCATCGGCTATCCAGTGATGATCAAGGCCTCCGCCGGCGGTGGCGGGCGCGGCATCAAGATCGCCGAGAACGCGGACGACCTGGCCAAACTGGTCTCCCAGGCCAGATCCGAGGCACAGGCTGCCTTCGGCGACGGCAGCCTCTACATGGAAAAGCTGGTCCGCAATGCGCGCCATATCGAGGTGCAGGTGCTGGGCGACGGCACGGATGCGGTGCATTGCTTCGAGCGTGAATGCTCCATGCAGCGTCGACGCCAGAAGGTCTGGGAGGAGGCACCGTCCGCCGCGCTGGACGAGGCCAAGCGCCAGGCCATCTGCACCTCTGCCGTCGATCTGGCCCGCTCCGTCGGCTATCGCGGTGCCGGCACGCTGGAATATCTCTATGACGATGCCAGCGGCGAGTTCTACTTCATCGAGATGAACACCCGCATCCAGGTGGAACACCCGGTGACGGAGATGATCACCGGCATCGACCTGGTGCAGGAGATGATCCGCATCGCCGGGGGCGAGAAGCTGCGCCTGAAGCAGGACGACATCCGCCTGACCGGCCACGCCATCGAATGCCGCATCAATGCGGAGGACCCGTCGAACGGTTTCATGCCCGCACCGGGCACGGTGGAGCGGCTGGTGGTGCCGGAGGCGGATCACGTCCGCTTCGATACCCT
>BQJF01000044.1 GCA_021604565.1 Minwuia thermotolerans
GATGACCGCGATGCCGCGGTCGCCAATGTGGTCGAACTGGTGACAGCCCTTGCCGATGGTGTACGTTCGGCCTGACGGATGTTTGTCCCGGACATGGATCTAACGGAGGTATCCCCTTGAGCAACAATGGTCCCCATCGGGAGGGCGTTGCCGCATGAGTTGGCTGACCAACCGTGTCCTGCCCAAGATTGGTCTGGGCCGCCGCAAGGATGGCCCGGACAATCTGTGGGAGAAGTGCCGCGCGTGCGGACAGATGGTGTTTCATCGCGACCTGGAGCAGAGCTCCAGGGTCTGCCCGCATTGCGACCACCACATGCGTCTCACCGCGTCGCAGCGGCTGCAGCTTCTGTTCGATGATGGCGCGTTCGAGCGGCTGAAGACGCCGCAGCCGCCGATGGACCCGCTGAAGTTCAAGGATTCCCGGCGCTATCCGGATCAGATCAAGGACGCCCGCAGCACGGCAGAGGCCGACTTCGCGGTGGAGGCGGGTCTCGGCCGCATCGGTGGTCAGTCCGCCGTGGTTGCGGCACAGAATTTCTTCTTCATGGGCGGCTCCGTTTCCCCGGGTGAAGGGGAGGCGATTGTTGCCGCTGCGGAACGGGCGGTGCAGGAAGACGCGGCCCTGGTCGTCTGTGCTGCATCGGGCGGCATGCGGATGCAGGAGGGGATCCTTTCCCTGATGCAGATGCCCCGCACCACGGTCGCGATCCAGCGGCTGAAGGAAAAGGGCCTGCCCTACATCAGTGTGCTGACCGATCCGACGACAGGCGGCACGACCGCGTCCTTCGCGATGATCGGCGACGTGGCGATTGCCGAACCGGGTGCGCTCATCGGGTTCGCCGGGCCACGGGTGATCGAGCAGACGATCCGGGAGCAGTTGCCGGATGGTTTCCAGCGCGCGGAGTATCTGCTGGAACACGGCATGGTCGACATGGTGGTGCACCGCCATGACCTGGCCGAAACGCTGGGCCGCATCCTGTCACTGATGCGGGAGCCCATGGTGGCGCCGCCTGCGTCACTGCCGCCGCCGGAGCCTTTGGTCATTCCTGAACCCGACGACGATTCCGAGCTGATGAACACGGAGCCGGACGACGCGGAAGATGATGCCGGGGAGGCACCTGAAAAGGCGTCGTGAAAACACCGCTGACCGATGCCGCGCTGGAACGGATCACCCGTCTGGGTGCGCGTCGGATGGAACTCGATCTGGAACGTCTGCCGACGCTTCTCGAACATCTGGGTGCGCCGCACCGGCGATTGCCGCCGGTTGTCCACGTCACCGGCACCAACGGCAAGGGATCAGTGGTTGCCTGCCTGCACGCGATGCTGTCGCGGCAGGGCCTGCGGGTTCAGCGTTTCATTTCACCCTATCTGTCCCGCCCCACGGAACAGGTGCTGCTGCCCGAAGGCGAGGTTTCGGACGCGACCTATGCGCAGGCGCTGGCGCGGGTCACGGACGTCAATGACGGCGCGCCTCTGCCGGTCTTCGAGGCCATGACGGCCGCGGCCTTCCTGTGCTTTGCGGAGTCCCCGGCTGACGTGCTGCTGCTGGAATGCGGCATGGGGGGGCGGCTGGATTCCACCAACACCGTGCCGGAAGTCTGCGTCAGCGTGGTGACCCCTGTCGCCCTGGACCATCAGGCGTTTCTAGGCCCCGACACGACCAGCATCGCGCGGGAGAAGGCGGGTATCTTCCGGCCTGGTGTGCCTGTGGTTGCCAATCCGCAGGATGTGGATGCCATTGCTGTCGTGCAGGCGACTGCGGAGAAACTTGGCTGCCCCCTGCATCTGGCGGGACGAGACTGGAGCATCGATGGCGTGACAGGCTCCTATGGGGGGGAGGCGGACCTGATACTGCCACGTCCGGGCCTGAACGGAATGCACCAGTGGCAGAACGCGGCCCAGGCGGTCGCGGTAATGGAGGTTCTCGCCCGCCGGACACCAACCGTCAGGAAGCCGGACAGCGAAACGGTGGCGGCGATTGCCGGTGTCCGGCTGTCCGCGCGCTTCCACCAGGTCCGCCATCCCGACACGTCCCGTCAGATCTGGGTGGATGGCGGTCACAATGTTCATGCCGCAACGGCCGCCGCGGCGGCGCTGGAAGCCATGCCCTCTCAGCCGCTCACCCTGATCGTCGGTATCCTGGACAACCGCCCTGTGGCCCCGTTTCTCGGTGCCTTTGCGCACCTCGGTCCCAGCGTCATCGGCGTTCCGATACTGCATCAGCCCGTCTATGCCGTTGGCACGCCAACCTCACCCGACAGGATTGCGGCGATCGCGCGCGAGATCGGCCTGGCCGGGCATCCCGCGCCCGACTGGCAGCAGGCGCTGGAAATGGTCAATCCGCGCAGGCGGGTGCTGATCACGGGATCGTTGTACCTGGTGGGCGAGGTGTTGCAGACATTGCCACCCTGCTGAACTACCGTGCCCGGACAAACAGGAACAAGGACATCGCGATGCTGACCGTTCATCACCTGAACAATTCCCGCTCCCAGCGCATTCTGTGGCTGATGGAGGAACTGGGCCTCGACTACGAACTGAAGAAGTACCAGCGCAATGCCGAAACCAACCTGGCCCCGCCGGAGCTGATCGCGGTGCATCCGCTGGGCAAGTCCCCGGTGGTGACCGATGGTGACCAGACAATCATCGAATCCGGCGCGATCATCGACTACGTGATCCGTCGTCATGGTGGCGGCAAGCTGCAGCCCGATCCGGCGACCGCTGACTACGACAGCTACGTGCAGTGGCTGCAGTACGCCGAAGGCTCGGCCATGCTGCCGCTGATGCTGTTCATGTATGTCGGTCGGCTGGGAGAGGCAGGCGTGCCCCTGCATCCGCGCATCGAGAGCGAGATCGCCAACCATGTCGGCTACATCAACCGCCACCTCGAAGGCCGTGAGTTCCTGGTAGGCGACAGCCTGACCGGTGCCGACATCAACCTCAGCTTCGTGGGCGAGATCCTTGGCCCCTTTGGCAAGCGTGGCACGTTCCCCAATGTCGACCGCTGGATCGCCGACCTGCACAAGCGCCCGGCCTGGCAGACCGCACTGGAAAAGGGCGGCGCATACGCCTTCGCCTGACCACGTTACCCGGCAGTGTTTCGGCGTAACGGGTTCCGGATCAGTGCTGAGAGCTGGGCTCGCGGATCAAGTCCGCGAGCTACGTGGGTTGAGGCATTCAATTGAACCTGTCCACCCCACCAACGTTGTGCCCGGACTCGATCCGGGCACCCAGCGTGCCGCGCTGCCGTCGGCTATCTGGCTCGGCAGTCTTTCAACGTAACGGGTTTGGATCAGTGCCGAGAGCAGGGCTCGCGGATCAAGTCCGCGAGCGACGTTGGGTGGAGGTATTCAACTGAACCTGCCCACCCCACGAACGTTGTGCCCGGACTTGATCCGGGCACCCAGCGTGCCGCGCTGATGTCCTCCAGCGCGCCCGTCGGTTTATTCCTCGTCTTCCACCGCATCGTCGCGGCGGATCATGGTGCCAACGCCATGCTCGGTGAAGGTTTCCAGCAGCACCACGTTGGGGACGCGGCCATCCAGGATGGTGGCGGAGCCGACGCCGTTGCGGATGGCATCCAGGCAGGTCTCGATCTTCGGAATCATGCCGCCCGTGATGACGCCCTGGCCGCGCAGCACCAGCACATCGCGCGGGGTCAGCACCTGGACCAGGTTCTTGTCCTGATCCAGTACCCCGGCAACATCGGTCAGCATGATCAGCTTCGCCGCGGACAGGGCGGAGGCAATGGCACCCGCTGCCGAGTCGGCATTGATGTTGAACGTCTCACCATTCTTGCCGACGCCGATGGGCGCGATCACGGGGATCACCGAGTCCAGGTCGATGGCATTGAAGATGTCGGGGTTGATGGTGCGCGGTTCGCCCACGAAACCAAGGTCGAGAATCCGTTCGATGTTGGAATCGGGATCCCGGCGCGACCGGTTCAGCTTGCGTGCCTGGATCAGGCCGCCATCCTTGCCCGACAGGCCGATGGCCATGCCGCCTTCCTGCTGGATGGCGGTGACGATCTGCTTGTTGATGGAGCCTGAAAGCACCATTTCAACGATATCGACGGTGGCGCGGTCGGTGACCCGCAGGCCGTCGACGAATTCGCTCTGGATCTTCAGCCGGTCCAGCATGGCCCCGATCTGCGGGCCGCCGCCATGTACTATGACCGGATGGATGCCGACCTGCTTCAGCAGGACGATGTTGCGGGCGAAAGCCTTGGAAAGTTCTTCGTCGCCCATGGCATGGCCGCCATACTTGACGACAAAGACCTCGCCAGCGAAGCGTTTCAGATACGGCAGGGCCTCCTGCAGTGTGGCGGCCTTCTTCATCAGTTCGTCGTCCACGAACTTCCTCCCAATCGCCTCGAATCGATTCCTGTTATAGCCCGGCGGACTGTTGCGTCGCCAGACGTTCAAGCTCGGCCCGCAGTTCGGCGATGCCGGTGCCCTTCTCGGCGCTGGTGAGGAACTGTTTCGGATAGGCGGCCACGTGCTTCTCGAGGCCCTTCCGCGTTGCCTCGAAGACCCGTTCCTGCTGGGCGGATTTCAGCTTGTCGGCCTTGGTCAGGATGACCTGAAACACCACTGCCGACTTGTCCAGCATGCTCATGAAATCCTCGTCCGGCGGCTTGATGCCGTGGCGGGCGTCGATCAGCAGATTGACCCGTGTCAGGTTCGGGCGGCCCTGAAGATAGCGCCGGATCAGCCTGGTCCAGGCCTCCACCGCAGGTTTCGGAGCCTTGGCGAAACCATAGCCGGGCAGGTCGACAAGCATCAGCCGACCACCCAGATCAAAGAAGTTCAGTTCCTGTGTCCGGCCCGGCGTGTTCGACGTGCGGGCCAGGGCCTTGCGTCCGGTCAGGGCGTTCACCAGGCTGGACTTGCCGACGTTGGAGCGTCCGATGAAGGCCACTTCCGGCATGTCGGGCGGGGGCAGGTGCTCCAGCGCGACAACGCCCTTCAGGAAGGTGCATTCGCCCGCGAACAGCTTTCGCCCCGCCTCGATATCCGGTTCCGGATCCATCATGCCGTGAACCCCTTCCGGGTGTCAGGTGCTCTTGGCCGGCTGTTTCTTCCGGTTCGCCATCCGCCGCTTGATCGCATATTGCTGCAGGATCGAGAGCAGGTTGTTGGCGGTCCAGTAGATCACCAGACCGGCCGGGAAACGGGCCAGGAAGAAGGTGAAGACGATGGGCAGCATCATCATGATGCGCGCCTGCATCGGATCCGGCGGTGTCGGGTTCATCTTCTGCAGCAGCCACATGGAACCACCCATCAGGATCGGCCAGATGCCGAGGTGCAGCAGGTCCGGTGTATCCCAGGGGATCAGGCCGAACAGTTCGAAGATGTTGGTGGGATCAGGTGCGGACAGATCCTGGATCCAGCCATAGAAGGGCGCATGCCGCATCTCGATGGTCACGAACAGCACCTTGTAGAGGGCGAAGAACACCGGGATCTGCAACAGGATCGGCACGCAGCCCGAAACCGGATTGACCTTGTTCTTCTTGTACAGGCCCATCATCTCCTGCTGCATCCGCTGGCGATCCTCGCCATAGCGTTCGCGGATCTTCACCATTTCCGGCTGAAGTTCCTTCATCGCGTTCATGGAGACGTAGGACTTGTAGGCCAGCGGCAGGAACAGGGTCTTGATGATGATCGTGGTGGCGATGATCGCCAGCCCCAGATTGCCCAGCAGGCTGTTGAAGAAGTCGATGGCGAAGAACAGCGGCTGCGTCAGGAACGGGAACCAGCCCCAGTCGATGGTGTTGCCGAACAGCGGAATGTTCAGCGTTTCCTCGTAGCCGTCGATCAGGTCCACTTCCTTGGCACCGGCGAACAGGCGGTTGGTCAGCGTGACCTCGCTGCCCGAAGCCACCGTGATCGGATCGGCCAGATAGTCGGTCTGATACTTGTCGATGCCACCCACGTAGGTATGGCGGAAGGCCCCTTCGAACGCGGTGGCGCGGTCGGGGATCAGTATCGTCATCCAGTACTTGTCGGTGAAGCCGATCCAGCCTTCCCGGGTCTGTTCCTTGATGTCGCCGTCCTCGGCAATGGTGTCGTAATCGACTTCCATCACCTTCTCCTGCATGCCGCCGAGCATGCCTTCGTGCAGGATGTAGAACCCGCTGGTTTCCGGCGTGCCGTGGCGGCTGACGCGACCGTAGGAATGCAGCGTGACCGGCTGGCCCGAACTGTTGCGCACGGACTGCTGCACCGTGAACATGTAGTTCGCATCGATCTCGAAGCGCCGCACGAAGGTCAGTCCCTCGCCATTGTCCCAGGTCAGCGTGACTGGCTGGCCCGGTGCCAGTGTGTCGCCGTCCGCCGCCCAGGGCGTCTCCGACGTCGGCATCGTGGCGGAACTGCCCAGCGCATTCAGCCAGCCGAAGTCCACGAAGTAGGGATCGGCGGCATCGCGCGGGTTCAGCAGCTCGATCTCCGGTGAATTCGGGTCCGCAGTCTGGCGATAGTCGGGCAGCGTCAGATCGTCGATCCAGCCACCGCGCAGCCGGATCGAACCATGCAGGCGCGGCGTGTTGATGCGAATGCGGGACTCCGCCGCGATGGCTGTCTTGCGGTCCACGCCGGCCGTCGGCACCGTACCCGGCAGGCTGGCACCGGGGGCAGTGACACCTGGGACCGTGCTGCCGGTGCTGCCAGGTGCACCAGGCGTGCCGACCGCCGGGGACTCGATGGGCGGCGGCGGGGGCGGATCACCCGGAAACAGGGTCTGGAACCCCAGTAGGATCACGACTGACAGCACGATGGCCAGGATCAGATTGCGCTGTTCGGACATGCGGAGGCCTCGACTTCAGGGATCAGGGGCGACGGGAAAGATGGCTGGATTGAGCCGTGGTTGCCGCGCTTTTACGCGTTTCCGGCACAGGATCATAGCCATGACCGCCAAGGGGGTGACAACGTGACAGCCGCCTGAGCGCCAGCCAGCCGCCGCGCAGGACGCCATGATGCTCCAGCGCCTCGATGGCATAGGCGGAGCAGGTGGGTTCGAACCGGCAGTTCGGTCCCAGCCAGGGCGAGATCACGTACTGGTAGAAACGGATGGGAAGTATCGCGATCCGGCGCAGCATCAGGCCGTGCCCTCCCGCAGCAGCTTCAGGCGTTTCAGGGAATGCAGCAGATCGTCCGTCAGATCGGCGAAATCACGATCAACAGTCGCGGCGCGGGCAATCAGCACATAGTCGTTGCCGGGCCGGGCCTGCCGGACAAGCTGATCGGTTGCAAGCGCGCGCAATCGACGCTTTGCCCGGTTGCGCCGGACCGCGTTGCCAACCTTCTTCGATGCTGTGAAACCGATACGGATCGCCATGGCGTTGCCCGTTTCATCGGTGCTCTCCGGATCCACCGGAATGGGGGCAGCCTGCAGCACCAGACCCTTGGCGGCGGTGCGGCGCCCCTTGCGCGCGAGCCTGAGGAAGTCGGCCCGCCGTTTCAAACGACCGACTTCCACGTGGCCGTGCCTCAGGCCGAAAGCTTCTTCCGGCCCTTGGAACGACGGCGGCGCAGAATGGTCTGGCCGGCCACTGTGGCCTTGCGGGCGCGGAAGCCATGACGGCGGGCGCGCACGAGATTGCTCGGCTGGAATGTACGCTTCACGACAGGCTCTCCTGTACGAACAGAATGGGGACCCGGACACGTGCCGGGGGCAAGAGAAGGGGTGTATATGTGGGCCTCACGGTCAAGTCAACCGCGCCGGGGCTGCAATTCGGCCACAGGCGTCCTAGGTTTGATCCAGAGCGCAGACCGTTCCGCCCCTCTCCCTCTCCCGACCACCCACAAGGACAATCCCGTGAGTGGTCGGGAGAGGGAGAGGGGCGGAACGGTCCACAGACAACCAACCCCCGGCCACGTACAGGAACCATTGACCCATGTCCGACATTCTGGAAACCGACATCTGTGTCATCGGCGGCGGCTCGGGCGGTCTAAGTGTTGCCGCCGGTGCCTCCCAGATGGGTGCGCCGACCGTGCTGATCGAGGGTGGGGAGATGGGCGGCGACTGCCTGAACTATGGCTGCGTACCGTCCAAGGCCCTGCTGGCCGCCAGCCATCACGCCCACGCCTGGACCCGGGCCGCGCCGTTCGGCATCACGGCCACGGCCCCGAAGGTGGACTTTCCGGCGGTCGCGGATCACGTGCGTGCTGTCATCGACGGAATCGCGCCGGTGGACAGTCAGGAACGGTTCGAGGGACTGGGCGTCACTGTCATCCGCGACTGGGCCCGCTTCATCGACGCGCGCACGGTGGAGGCCGGTGGACAGCGCATCCGCGCCCGCCGCTTCGTGATCGCCACCGGGTCCTCTGCCGTCGCACCACCGATCCCGGGACTGGATACCGTTCCCTGGCTGACGAATGAGACCATCTTCGAAAACCGGGAGCAGCCGGAGCACCTGCTGATCATTGGCGGCGGCCCCATCGGGCTGGAGATGGCGCAGGCGCACCGCAGGCTCGGTTCGCGGGTGACGGTGCTGGAGGCCTTTCGCGCCTTCGGCAAGGATGATCCGGAGCTGACGGCCATCGCGCTGCGCCGCATCCGCGACGACGGCGTGGACATCCGTGAAGGCGTGAAGATCGAGGCCGTGGAGCCCGGCCCCGTCATCGTGCTGGAGGGTGGCGAGAGGATTGCGGGCAGCCATCTTCTGGTCGCGGCGGGGCGGAAGGCCAATGTGGAGCGGCTGAACCTTGATGCAGCAGGGATCGAGCATTCGGGCAAGGGCATTCAGGTCGACGCCCGGCTGCGCAGCACCAATCGCCGGGTCTATGCCATCGGCGATGTGGCTGGCGGGCTGCAGTTCACCCATGTCGCGGGCTATCACGCCGGAATCGTCATTCGCAACATGCTGTTTCGCCTGCCCGCAAGGGCGAAGGCCGACGCGGTGCCCTGGGTGACCTATACCGACCCTGAACTGGCCTGGGTCGGCGCGCAGGAGGACCAGGCACGGGAGGCGAACGGGGAGATCAACATCCTGCGCTGGCCCTTCGCGGAGAATGACCGCGCCTCCGCCGAGCGGCTTGGATCAGGCTTCGTCAAGGTGATCACGACGAAGAAGGGCCGGATTCTGGGCGCAGGGATCGTTGGTGCCCACGCAGGTGAACTGATCGGCCTCTGGGCGCTCGCCGTGTCGAAGGGACTGAAGATCGGCGACATTGCAGGCACCATCCTGCCCTATCCGACGCTGGGTGAGGTCTCGAAGCGTGCCGCCGGACAGTATTTCACCCCGAAGCTCTTCACCGCCCGGACACGCCGGATCGTGCAGTTCCTCGCGAAGTTCGGCTGAGGAAGTCCGACCTCAACTGCCTGGACTCAACTGCCCTCCGCCCAGGGTTTCAGGGCCATCCATGCGACGCGGTGGCAGGGCGTAGGGATACCCAGCCGTTCGCCCTCGCGGACGATGTAGCCGGAGAACCAGTCGAGTTCCAGGCGCGCGCCGCGCTCGCGGTCGAACTGCATGGACGTCTCCACCTCCGGGTCGCGTTTCAGACCGTCAGCCCAGTGCTGGTCCACCAGGTCGTCAGCCATGCCTGCTCCCTTGGCCTGCCCGACGGCAAAGGCTTCCTGCATCAGTTCGCGATAGAGTTGCCAGCTTTCCGGGCAGCCCCGCACCTTGCCCAGCCGCGCACGGACCAGTGTGCTGACGGCGGCGTAGGAGCCGACCATGACGAACTTGCGCCAGAGGCACTCCAGCGTGTTCTCGGCCAGCAACGCCCAGACGCCCGCCTGCTCCAGCCTGTCGCGGAAGCCGGTGATGGCGGCATCCTGCACATTGTCCAGCCGTCCGAACTCCAGCCGGTCGATGCTGGCGATCTGGCGGACATGGCCTGGTGCCACCACCTGTGCCGGCAGCATCGATTGCGCCCCCCAGACATGGCCCGCGCCGTAGAGTTCGGCCAGCAGTTCCTCCGTATAGACTCCGTTCTGCAGCGACAGCACATGCGTCTGCGGGCCGATCATCGGGGCCATGGCCCGGGCTGCGTCGTCCACGTCGTAGAGCTTGGTGGCGAAGATGATGACATCCACCGGGCCGACCTCAGAGGGGTCTGTGGTGGCGCTGACATCGGGCAGGTGCAGCGTCTCCTGCATCATGTCGACGGTCAGGCCGGTCTGCTGCAGCACGCCGACTGTCCGTGCCCGCGCGATATAGGTTACATCGGCGCCCATGCGCTGCAGCCGGGCCCCGTAGTAGCAGCCGAGCGCGCCGGCCCCCATCACCGCGACACGCATCGCTCAGGCGCTCTTCTGGAATAGTTCGCGACCGATCAGCATGCGCCGGATCTCCGACGTACCGGCCCCGATCTCGTAGAGCTTCGCGTCGCGCAGGATGCGGCCCGTCGGATATTCGTTGATGTAGCCATTGCCGCCCAGCGCCTGGATCGCCTCCAGCGCCATCCAGGTCGCCTTCTCCGCCGCATAGAGGATGCACCCGGCGGCGTCGTAGCGCGTGACCTCGCCCCGGTCGCAGGCCCCGGCCACGGAATAGACATAGGCGCGGCAGGCATTCATCGTCGTGTACATGTCGGCGATCTTGCCCTGCATCAGCTGGAACTCGCCGATGGGGGTGCCGAACTGCTTGCGGTCATGCACATAAGGCATCACCACATCCATGCAGGCCTGCATGATGCCCAGCGGCCCGCCTGCCAGCACGGCGCGTTCATAGTCCAGGCCGGACATAAGCACCCGTGCGCCCTGACCCAGGCCGCCAAGGATATTCTCCTCCGGCACCTCGCAGTCCTCGAACACCAGTTCCCCGGTGTCGGAGCCGCGCATCCCCAGCTTGTCCAGCTTCTGCGCCGTGGAGAAACCCTTCATGCCCTTCTCGATGATGAAGGCTGTGATGCCGCGCGGACCGGCGTCCGGATCGGTCTTGCCATAGACCACCAGCGTGTCGGCAGTGGGGCCGTTGGTGATCCAGAACTTGTTGCCGTTCAGGATGTAGCGATCGCCCTTCTTCTCCGCGCGCAGTTTCAGGCTGACAACGTCCGACCCGGCCCCCGGCTCCGACATGGCAAGCGCGCCCAGATGCTCGCCCGAAACCAGCCTGGGCAGGTATTTCTGCCGCTGGGCCTCCGTGCCGTTCAGGCGGATCTGGTTGACGCAGAGGTTGGAGTGCGCGCCATACGACAGCCCGACCGAGCCGGAGGCGCGGCTGATCTCCTCCATCGCGATGACATGTTCCAGGTATCCCAGGCCGCTGCCGCCGTATTCCTCCTCCACCGTCATGCCGAGCAGGCCAAGTTCTCCCATCTCCGGCCACAGGTCGCGCGGGAACTCATTGTCTCGGTCGATATCGGCGGCGCGCGGTGCGATCCGGTCGGCGGAGAAGCCGGAAACCGTGTCACGGATCATGTCCGCCGTCTCGCCGAGGTGGAAGTTCAGGCTGGGGAACTGGTTCGGGATCATAACCCTTGCTCCGGGATCGTTGAATGGCTGTGCCTATCTAACGCGGGGGCAGGCAGCTTGTCACGGGATGACGGGGCGAGGGGCAAGCCGTGGTTGGCGAGTCGTTTGTGGCCTGTTCCATCCCTCTCCCCCACCCGGCCACCCACGGGAGTATCCTTATTGGGTGGCCGGGTGGGGGAGAGGGATGGAACAGTCAGCAGAGAATCCGGAGAGGGATGGAACAGGCTGACCAAGGATTCCCGGAGAGGGATGGAACAGTCCAACAATTGAAGCCGTTCAGCTTTCCGCCAGCAGGATCAGCAGGATGGCGCAGACGATCAGGATGATTCCGGCGACCTCGATCTTCTGAACCTTCTCGCGGAACCAGAACGCCCCGGCGATGAAGGTAAAGACCAGTTCGACCTGGCCCAATGCGCGCACGTAGGCCGCGTTCTGCAGGGTGAAGGCTGTGAACCAGCAGACAGAACAGGCCATGCCGACCAGACCCACAGGGGCAGCGCGCCGCCATTCCTTCAGCACCCGGCCCAGTTCGGGGCGGTCGAAGACCAGGAACCATGCACCCATCATTACCGTCTGCATGGCCAGCGAGATGGCCAGGGCATAGGCCGCAGCCATGATGAACTCCGGCCCGTCCAGCGCCAGGGCGGCACCGCGATAGAAGACGACGGACGCCCCCAGCAGTACTGCGCTCAACAGCCCGATCAGCGTTGCCTTCTCCCCCATGCCGCGCCAGAGACCGCCGAACGTCAGTCGGGTCTCGGTCAGCGACAGCAGTACGGTACCCGCCGCACCGACGCCGATCGCGACCGCAGCCAGTGGCCCCACCGTGTCCCCCAGCAGGATCGCGCCCAGGATGGCGATCAGCACCACCTCCAGCTTCGAGAAGGTCGTGCCTACGGCAAAGCTGCGGAAGGAGAACATCCAGAGCAGTGTCACCGTGAACAGAATCTGCGACAGCCCGCCCAGTGCGCAATAGAGCAGGAACAGCCCGTTCGGTTGCGGCAGGTCGAAGCCGCCGATGTCATGCAGGCCCCAGACATAGAGCAGCGCCAGCGGCAGGGCGTAGATGAAACGCGAATAGGCGGCCCCTGCCGTGGACAGCCGTCCCTTGATCGCCTTCTGCAATGCGGAGCGGAGATTCTGCAGGAAGGCAGCGGCAATGGTGACGGGTATCCAAAGGGCGAGCATGTCCGGTCCTCAGCTGTGCAGGGCCGCGTCGACCGCCTGCATGAACGGGTCGTATACACCGATTTCCCTCAGGTGCGCCGCTGTCTCGCGCACGTAGTCGGGATTGCGCCCGCTGTGCCCGACCGCGCCACGCACCGTCGTAACGGCGGTCTCCAGGTCCAGCCGCCCGGCATACTGGGGATTGGCGCGATCCACCGTGTAAGTCAGGGCGGTCACCTGGCAACCATCTGCCAGTCTCAGCCTCACGTCCGTGGCGAGATAGACCGGTGTCACCCGCTCCCGTGCGTCCAGATAGTCGCGCACGTGTTGCGCATTGGCGGCGGCGACGCGATAGGCGATGCCGACGCAGGCCCCGCCCCGGTCCAGCCCCATCACCAGGCCCGGACTGGCCTGACTGCCGCGATGATGCCACGACCAGACGCAGAGCCTGCGGTGACGTCCTCGCAGCAACGCCCGCTGCCGGTCCAGATGATCGAAACCGGGCCGCCACATCAGGCTGCCGTAGCCGAAGATCCAGAGGTCATCGTCGTGAAACCGCTCAGACAAGCGTGCCTCCCGCCAGGGCATGTCGGCAGACCTTCTTGGCGACAGTGGGCAGGGCCAGCCGGTCGAGCTGGTCCGGGGGGCACCAGATGTCGTCTGCACTGTCGAAACCGCTCCCGCCGTGCACCGATCCGATCCAGACCTGCATCTCGAAATGGAAATGCGTGAAGGTATGACGCGCGCCGCCGTTGAGCGGCGTCCAGTCTGCGGTCACCGGCGCCTGTTCCCGCGCGGCACCGGCTTCCCATGCGTTGCCGTCGCGCCATTCGGTCGATGGCGGCATCATCATGCCGCCGAGCAGCCCCTTGTCGGGGCGGCGCTGAAACAGCACGGCACCGTCTTCTGTCCGGGTCAGCCAGAAGAAGACGGCATGTCGTGTCGGCTTGGCCTTCTTCGGTGCCTTGCGTGGCAGCTCGGCGGCGATTCCGCGTTGCCGCGCCAGGCACTCCCCGGCGATGGGACAGCGGCCGCAGGCCGGGCTGCGCGGCGTGCAGATCGTCGCGCCGAGGTCCATCAGCGCCTGCGCCATGTCGCCGGGCCGCGCGGGAGCAATCAGGGTCGCGGCCAGACATTTCAGTTCCGGCTTGGCGGCGGGCATGGCCTCTTCCACCGCGAACAGGCGCGCACTCACCCGCTCGATATTGCCATCCACCGGCATGGTCGGTCGTGCGAAGGCAATGGCGGCGATGGCCGCGGCGGTATAGGGGCCGATGCCGGGCAGGCCGAGCAACCCGGCCTCCGTTTCCGGAAACCGGCCCGCATGATCCTGCACCACGGTCCGGGCGCATTTCAGCAGGTTGCGCGCCCGGCTGTAGTAGCCGAGGCCCTGCCAGGCATGCATCACCGCGTCCTGATCGGCGTCGGCCAGATCGGCGACAGTGGGCCAGCGGCTCAGGAAGTGTTCGAAATAGGGGATCACGGTCTGCACGGTGGTCTGCTGCAGCATGATCTCGCTCAGCCAGACGTGGTACGGGTCAGGTCGCACGCCGGGATCGGCGCGCCATGGCAGGCGGCGACGGTGGCTGTCGTAGTGGGCCAGCAGGTCGGCTATGATGCGACGGGTATCAGGCATGGCTCCGGGAGGGGCAGGTGACAGCGAAGCGACCGGCGGCAGGCACCGACAGCACGGCAGCAGCATTAGGCAGTGGACCACGCCGAGGCAAGGGCGGCTTCCGCAGGGCAGGGGAGGACGTGGCGGCGATCCTGTCGCCGACCTTCCGCAAGCGTGGCTTCGCCCAGACCGACATCGTGCTGCGCTGGCCGGAGATCGTCGGTGCGGCGCTGGCCGACCAGTGCCGACCCGAACGACTGAACTGGCCGCGCGTGGTGGAGGGGCAGGAGCGCGCTGCGGCGGCGGAGGGGGCGGTGCTGCACCTCAGTGTCGCGCCCGGTTGGGCCACGGAGATCCAGCATCTGGAGCCGCTGCTGATCGAGCGGGTGAACCGCTTCTTCGGCTGGCGGGCGGTGACCGGCATTCGCCTGCGGCAGGTCGCGATCCAGCCCCGGCCGCAGAAACCGTCGCGTGACCTGCGTCCCCTGACCGAATCGGAGCGTGCGGAACTGGATCGCGTGACGGCAGACATCACCGACCCGGAAACCCGCAAGGCGCTGCACCGGCTGGGGGCAGCGATCTTCGGCGCGGGTGAAGACACTGCGAAGTGACTGACTCCGATCACCAATCGTCATGATCTGGCCCTATTCTGCACCAAGCTGTCGGAATGGCAGTCTTCGTCTTTTTCGGATTGAGGCTGCATGCACGTGGCAGTATGATTTCACAATATGTAGTGGGTAAGAGCAGGCAATGACACTAACCAACATCAAATACGCAGGCCGTGGCCGGAACGTTTCACGCCGCAAGCTGCTGGTCACCGGAGGCATCGCGTCCGGGCTGGCCATGAGCGGCCTTCTGCTTCCGGGCACCGCGCAGGCGGCGGACTATTCCACGGGCGATATGGTCCTTGGCGACCCCGATGCCCCGGTGGAGGTGATCGAGTATGCCTCCATGACCTGCCCGCACTGCCGCCGGTTTCATGAGGAAATCTATCCGAAGCTGAAGAAGGAATTCGTCGATACGGGCAAGGTCCGCTTCGTGTTCCGTGAATTCCCCCTGGACCGCTATGCGCTGCAGGCTTCGATGCTGGCGCGTTGTGGTGGGGAGCAGAAGTTCTTCGGTTTCATCGACCTGCTGTTCCAGCAGCAGCCGAACTGGACCAGCGCCAGCGACCCGACCGCAGCCCTGCGCCAGATCGGTGTGCTCGGCGGTGTTACATCGGAGGCGTTCGACGCCTGCATGGCTGATGAGTCGCTGGTGGACATGCTGCTGGCCACGCGGCTGGACGGTCACCAGCGCATGAAGGTGAGCGGCACACCCAGTGTCTATGTCAATGGCGAGAAGTTCGACGGGGGCCTTGATTTCGAGGCGCTGTCGGACCGGATCGAGAGCGCCCTCTAGGGCCAGGACAGGGGTGGCGCGGCACCAGTGCAGTTCAACAAGCTTCGGCTGACCGGTTTCAAGTCCTTCGTCGAACAGACGGAACTGACCATTGCCCCCGGCATGACCGGGGTCGTGGGACCGAACGGCTGCGGCAAGTCGAACCTGGTCGAGGCGCTGCGCTGGGTGATGGGTGAAACCTCGCCCAAGAACATGCGCGGCGGGGAGATGGATGACGTCATCTTCGCCGGTTCCGCCACCCGACCTGCCCGCAACCACGCAGAGGTGCAGCTGACGCTGGAGAACCCGGCGGGAAGCCCGGTGCCTGCGGCTTACAGTGAGGCGCCGGAGATCACGGTCAGCCGCAAGATCACCCGTGAGTCCGGCTCCGACTACAAGCTCAACGGCGGCCACGTCCGGGCGCGGGACGTGCAGTTGCTGTTTGCCGATCTCGCGACCGGTGCCCGCTCCACTGCCATTGTCAGCCAGGGCCGCGTCGGTGCGCTGATCGGCGCGAAGCCGTCCGAGCGGCGACTGCTGCTGGAGGAAGCAGCGGGGATCACCGGCCTGCACTCCCGTCGGCACGAGGCCGAATTGCGGCTGCGTGGGGCGGAGACCAACCTGGAACGGCTGGACGATGTGACCGGACAGCTGGACACACAGCTGGCGGCGCTGAAACGGCAGGCTCGGCAGGCCAGCCGCTACCGCAATCTCTCGGAACAGATCCGCCGTACGGAAGCAATCATCCATCACCTGCGCTACTCGGCGGCGCTGGAGGCGCTGAACCGCGCGCGGGCGGTGAAGGACGAGGCCGAGGCTGCTGTGACGGAAGCCACGCGCGCGGCTGCGGCGGCGAGCGCGCTTCAGGCCGACGCAATGGCCCGTATTGAACCCCTGCGCAAGGCGGAGGCGGAAGCCGCTGCGGCCTTGCAGCGGTTGTTGGTGGCCCGTGAATCGCTGGATCAGGAAGAAGCGCGGGTCAGACAGACCATTGCCGAACTGAAGGAGCGTCTGGTCCAATTCGACCGTGATCTTGAACGTGAAACACGTCGCCAGGCCGAGGCGGCGGAACGGGTCCAGGCACTGGCTGGAGAGACCGCCGGACTGGATGAGGCGTCTGCCGGTCAGGACGAACTGAAACAATCCGCCGAACAGGATGTGACCGACCGCAAGGCGGTGGTGGCGGAGGCCGAGGCGGCGCTGTCCGCGGCGACGGAACAGCTTGCCGACCTGCGCGCCCGCCGTCAGGCGCTCAGTCGCCGGGTCTCCGAGGAGACCAGCCGGCGGGACGAGTTGCAGCGTCGGACGCAGGCCGCCGAGCAGGACATGGCTCGGACAGGAGACCAGGGACTTGCTGACCGTATCTCCGCCGCCGAGGCGCAGGAAGCTGCGGCGCGGCAGGTGATCGAAGGAATCGCTGATGATATCGCGAAGGCGGAGCAGGCGCGCGCGGCGGCGGAAGAGGAACTGACCGCCGCGATCGAGGCGGAACGCGGTGCAAAATCAACGCTCTCCGCCCTTGAGACGGAGCTGAGCACGCTGACGCGGCTGTTGGCGCGGGATGCGAAGACGACGCACAGGCCGGTCCTGGATCAGGTGCAGGTGACACCGGGTTTCGAGACCGCGTTTGCTGCCGCGCTGGGAGACGGCGCTCAGGCTGCGCTGGAAACGGATGCGCCTGCGCACTGGCTGACCGTCGAACCGACGGACCTTGCCGGGGCGCTTCCCGACGGCGTTGAACCGCTGTCGGCCCATGTCACGGGGCCGGTGGCGTTGGCGCGGCGGTTGAATGCTGTCGGCGTGGTGGCGGACCGTGACGCCGGTGACCGCATCGCTGCCGGGCTGAAACCGGGGCAGCGGCTGGTGTCGCGAAAGGGTGATCTCTGGCGCTGGGACGGCTTCGTCCGCCGTGCGGGCAAGCAGGCGGCAGGTGCGATCCGGCTGGAACAGCAGAACCGGCTGAAGGCCGTTCAGGGTCAGGTTGAACCGGCCCGCCGGCAGATGCAGGACCTGGAACAGGCAGTGGCGAAGGCGCGGGAGTCCGTGGCCCGCGTGATCGGGGCGGAACGGTCTTGCCGCGCGCGCCGGTCGGAGGCTGAGCAGCAGATCACGAAGGCAGGCCAGGCCCTGTCTGCCATGCGTCGTCAGGCGGACGGGGAGCGCCAGAAACGGGAACGGCTCGCGGCGGCGCTGGAGAGCCTGCGCCGTGATGGCACGGCGGCGGTGGAGGCTGTCGAGGGGCTGACGCGCGAGTTTGCGACGCTGCCCCGGACCGACAGCGCAGAACAGGCGCAAGCGAACGCGCGGCAAGCCGTTGAGGCGGCTCGTGCCGAGCTGGACGCCGCCCGACAGGTGCAGGAACGGCTGGAGCGGGAACGGCGTTTCCGTCAGCGTCGGCGGGAGGAGATCGCCCGCGAAACCGCCGATTGGACCAGCCGCGCCACGGAGGCAGGCACGGCTGTGGCCGAACTCGGCGAACGCCAGTCCGCCGCACGGCAGGCGCTGGAGGACATTGCCCGCCGTCCTGACACGATCACAACGCAGCGCGCCGATCTGGTGGAACGGATCGGGGAGGCGGAGGCCGCGCGTTCCGCCTCCGTGAAGCGCCTGTCGGAGGCGGAGGGGGCGCTGTCCGAAGCCGACAGGGAGCTGCGCGCCATCCAGACAGCCCTTCAGACCGCGCGGGAAGACCATGTCCGCAAGGAGGGCGCGGTCGAAATGGGACAGGCGGAGCTGCAGCGGCTCACCCGCGACATCCGGGATTCCATGGAGTGCCCGCCGGGCAAGGTGCTGGAGGCAGGCGGACTGGAAGAGGATGCCGAACTGCCGCAGCTACCCGACGTGGAACGCAGCCATGAACGGCTGAAACGCGAGCGGGAGAACATGGGGCCGGTCAACCTGCGCGCCGAGATCGAGGCGCAGGAGGTCGAGGAGAAGATCGAGACACTGACCAGCGAACGCACGGACCTGGAGGCCGCGATCCAGCGGCTGCGCCAGGGGATCGGCGCCATCAACCGCGAGGCACGGGCGCGCCTGCTGGAAGCCTTCGAGACCGTCAACGACCACTTCACCGTGCTGTTCAGGCGGGTGTTCGGTGGCGGCGAAGCCCGTCTGGCGCTGACGGAGGCGGATGATCCGTTGCTGGCCGGACTGGAGATCATGGCCAGCCCGCCGGGCAAGCGAATGCAGATCCTGACGCTGCTGTCGGGTGGGGAGCAGGCGCTGACCGCAACGGCGCTGCTGTTCGCGGTGTTCCTGACCAATCCTGCCCCGATCTGCGTCCTGGACGAGATCGACGCGCCGCTGGACGACGCCAACGTAGAGCGGCTGATGCTGTTGCTGGAGGATCTGGCGGGTCGCGGTGGCACCCGCTTCCTGGTGATTACCCACAACCCCATCACCATGGCCCGGATGGACCGGCTGTTCGGCGTCACCATGGCCGAACGCGGCGTCAGCCAGCTCGTTTCCGTCGATCTCGCCGAAGCCGCCGCCCTGCGCGAGAGCGCCTGATCGGGCGGGCGGCTTGTAGCGCCTCTCCAATACCGGGCTTCCCCCTCACCTCGATCCTCCCCCGCCAGGGGGGAGGAAGGGCGAGACAGTGCCGCCTGTACCCCTTCCCCCTTGACGGGGGAAGGCCGGGAAGGGGGTGACGGGCACTTGTCGTCAGCCCGGAAGGTGCCGATGAGCCGCCGGACAGAACGCCCTTCGCGGACCTACTCCGCCGCTGCGGCGACGTCCTGTTCCGCCGCCAGCATCTCGGCGACGATGCGGCGGTAGTGGTTCGCGCCCGCGTCGATGGCAACGCGGACCGGCGGGCGGTCACGGGGCTGCAGTTCCTTGCGTTGCACGGCCTCCAGAATCGCCTTGTCCTCCGCGAATGCCTTGCGCAGCAGGTCGCTGATCCGCTCCCCCGCCGCCGGGTCGTCCACCGCTGTGTTGCGCAGGTGCATCCAGCGGTCGATGGTCCGGGTCGCGTTGACCGGCGTCATGAAGTGCAGCGCATGGATCTGGATGCCTTCTCCGCGCCGGTCCTCCGGCAGGGCCAGGGCGGTGTCGGCGCTGCCGAAGTCGATGGCGGCGATGCAGGGGGCATGCAGGTAGTAATAGTGCCAGCGGTCCACATTGCCGCTGAAACCGCCATAGGCTTGGAAGAAGCCGATGGGCGCGCTGTCGCGGATCCAGCGGGAGATTTCCACCATCTGCCCGCGTCGGCGGGCGCGGACCGGCACATCCTCGCTGTCGGGATTGCCGAGCGTCGTCGGGTGGACGAAGCTGACATGGGCCGGATCGCAGAGATTGTCCGCGACGTTCAGGAGATGGCGATCCTCACTGGCGGGTGTTCCGATCTACTCTTCGTGATGTGATCCGAGCAGGATGCCGCCGGTCTCATAGCGCCACTTTGCCAGTTCAGCCGAACGCATCCAATGCGCCTGAAACGGCCTCTCGATGCGTTCGGTTTCCCAGCTACGTGATGGGACCAACGGGCGCTTATCGTCGTCGTGGGTGTTCAACGATACATCATACTTGAGATGTCGTATCAACCATATTCACCGCCCTGTTTCCAATTGCAATTAAGTAGATAGTAAAAAGTGATAGCACAAGAAATGGTATTCCTATTAACAAAAATGAGAGCGGAATTGATATGATGACAAAAATTATGGCAAGTGGAAGCGCCCATTTTGGCGGCCTACCGTGTGTTGTTCCATTGGTGTGATTCTTCATTGCAATACATTTAAAGCCTTCATCCGACATTTTTCCGGATACTGTTATTTTGTCATTTTCAGAAATATTTAAACTTGCTATTGATATATTGTTAATATTTCCAAAAACAATTGGAATATCATCAATCTTGAAATTTGTATTGGAGTGAACGTCTGTAGCTATTCCTGATATTGTTTCCATTTGTGTCACCTCGTTGCTCAATATCTGGCATTCTTAGCTTTCTTAAAGCAGACTCGACGGCTAGAGCAAGCAACTCGGCTTGAGGCAGGTCGACGATTTTCCCGCCCGTGATCCGGCGACGTTCAGGTAATTGCTCTCGAATTCCAGTGCCTCCCCCTGATGCGCCGCCCAGCCGGGATTGGTGAACTCCGGCATGTCGAAGACCAGCGCCGGGTCCGCCGCATCCTCCGCCCCCATCCAGATCCAGACGATGCCGTGCCGTTCGTGGGTGGGATAGCGCCTCACCCAGGCCTGGGGGGGAACGCTGCGCTGTCCCGGCACCCGGACACAGCGCCCGTCGGTGCCGAAGGTCAGACCGTGATAGCCGCACTGTACCTGATCGCCGATCCGCTTGCCCATGGACAGCGGCAGGGCGCGATGCGGGCAGCGATCCTCCAGCGCCACGACCGTGCCATCGCTGCTGCGATAGAGCACGATTTCCTCCTCCAGGATCGTCGCGGTGGTGAAGCCCTCACCGAACTCCGACGCGAAGCCCGCCACGTACCAGTGGTTCCGGATGTATTCCATGCTTGCCTCCGGGCCGTTTCAGGTGGCCAACCTGTCGTGTTTCATCCTGCAGCATCAGCAGCGCCGCATCCAGCAGACCAGCGGCATGCATCTGTTCTGCCTGTGCCATGCCCCGGTCGAGCGCCTGTCCCACTTCGTCCGCCGCCAGTCTGCCGACTTCGACCGTGACCTGCCTTGCGCCAAGGTCGCTGTCGGGATCGAGATCGGTCGCTGGGCAGCGGCTCACGTTCGGATGCGGACCGGTATCGACCGCATTGGCGATCAGCGTCGCCGCTACGTCGGCCATGGCCGCGTTGCGCGCAAGAACCGTCACGTTGTCCGCCACGCCAAGCGACAGGGAGCGTCCGTGACGGCTGCTGCTGGCGATGCCGCCTACCCGGTCATCCGCACCGATCCGTACCCGGTCGATGATGCGCACCTGCGGTGGAGGTCCGGCAATGCCGCTGACAATCGACTGCCCCGCCGCCAGCCAGAGCGCGATATCGCCACCGTTGTTGACATGCAGGCGGTGGAGCCGGGGTGCGTTGGCCAGGATTGCGGCCAGCATCTCGTCCGCGACAGAACCGGCCACCGCCGCCATGGGGGTCACGAAGGTGCGGGCATGGGGGCGGACGGCGGCTGCCATCCGTCGTGCGACGGGACCGACCAGGGCAACCCCGGTCTCGGGACAGGGGCGGCGCAGGGCGGGCAGTTCCTCCACCAGCACCGCCAGCACATCGCGAAACCGTTCCTCTGCCGCCTGCCAGGCAGCGCGAACCGCCGGGGCAGGGCCGTCCGCGTCGATCAGCAGGTCAATGGGACCGTGCTGCAGGTGCAGCCGTCTGCCACCGGGCAGCAGGGCAACCTGTGGCCCTGGTGCCATCAGTCGTCCCGCTTGCGCTGACCGGCTGGCCAGGGATTGCCCTTTTGGTGCGCCACCCGGCGCTGGCCGTCCCTGCCCAGTACGTCGGAGAGCTTCTTCACGTGGTCGCCGTGACCGCCGAGGGCCAGATAGTCGGCCCGCGACATGGTGAACTCTATCGGTGCCACGATGGCGGGCGTCGGGACATAGCCGAAGGAATTGCTGGGCATCCGGCTGACATCCGCCATCACGGTGATGCCGCCGCCGGGCCAGCGATAGACCGGCGCGCCGCCGCAGGTCACATTGGTCACGGCCTCCGCCACCGACCGGGTCAGACGCACCGGGTTGCGGGTGACTCCTGCCCGCAGCGACCCCCCTGCGCCACCCATGAACAGCACCGAACAGAGTGCCGGTTCGCAGTTCTCCGCGATCAGGTCGACGGAGGGACGCAGGCTGTCGGGCAGATCATGTTCCACCGGGACCAGATCACCGTCGAGGACGTAGTAGCCGAACTGCTCTCCTGTCGTGGAGACCATCATCATGGTCAGGCCGGGCCGTGCCTTCTTCGGATCCCAGGCGCCCAGGATGGTCAGCGGGTCGGAGACATTGGTGCCGCCCCAGCCGGTGCCCGGCTCCGCGACCTGGAAATAGCGGCCCGGTGTGGACCGTCGGCCCTTGATACGGATGCCCGTGTCGGGCCAGTCGAGCACCTTGCCGGCCTGATGCTCGGAGACGACGCCGGTGATGTGGTCATCGACCACCACCACCTCATCCACCAGCCCCTGCCACTGGGTCGCGAACATGCCGATGGTGGCAGAGCCGCAGCCGACCCGCATCCGGTTCTCAGCCGTGCCGTTGACGATGGGGGGCTGTCCGGCCTGCACGGTGATCTCCACGCCCTCGTCGACGGTCATGTTCACCGGCTTGCCGTTGCACAGGTCCATCAGGGTGCTGCAGGTGACCCGGCCTTCCTTCTTGCCGCCACCGGTCAGGTGATGCACGCCACCCAGCGACAGCATCTGGGAGCCATATTCGCCGGTGGTGACATGGCCGACAGGCTCCCCGTCCACCCGCACCAGATTGCGCTCAGGACCCAGGTGCCGGTCGGTATCGATCTTCACCTTGGCACCGCAGTAGCTGAAGATGCCCTCCGTCACGATGGTCACCATGTCGACGCCCTCGACGTCCTGGCTGACGATGAAGGGGGCTGGCTTGTAGTCGGGGTAGGTCGTGCCTGCACCTACCGCCGTGATGAAGCTGTCGCCGGGGCGGACCAGTTCGCCGTCCCAGTCCTCCGCGCCTTCAAGGAACGGCACCAGCCGCCCCTCCGCGTCCCGCACCCGCTGCACCACCGTCAGCGGATCAACCCGGATCAGTTCTCCGTCCTCCACCGCATAGCGGTCACAGGCCCCGGAGCGTCCCTCCGCGATGAAACACATGACCGGACAGGCATCACAGCGAATCTTCCCGTCCTTGCGCACCACGTCAGTCATTGCGTGTCTCCGTTGCCCGATTCGGCACAGCCGATGTGTGCCCTGTCGTCCGCAAGGTAGCCTTCGGCTTCACCCCCCTTCGACCGCTTCGCGGCCACTTCCCCCTCAAGGGGGGAAGCAGGAGAGGGCCGGGTCCGGTGGTCCAGGTGCGACTGCCCTGTCACCAGGGTGCAAGAGATATCGGTCGCCCCGCTCTTCTCCTTCCCCCTTGATGGGGGAAGGGGGTGAAGGTGCCGCAAGGCACCACCCCGGCGGTTACTCCGCGCCGGGTCTTGCCATGCTGGTTGCGGTCGTACAGGCGTGGGATATCCGGGCAAGCACGCCGTCGGGATTCTGCAACACGTCGTTGTTCCAGAATCGAACGACCGTAAAGCCCCGATCGCCGAGCCATCGGGTCCGGCGTTCGTCTGCATCTGCCTGCCGTGCATGCTGACCACCATCAACCTCGATGATGATCCGTAACTCGAGACAGCAGAAGTCGGCGACATAGGGGCCGATGGGTACCTGGCGGCGAAACCTGACATCGGAGATCTGGCGTCGGCGAAGGACTTGCCAGAATTTCCGTTCCGCAGGCGTGAGGTTCTTGCGCAGGTTTCGGGCGCGCTGGATTGACATGACGGGGTGCCTTTCCTGCGATGCCCGGGCTTCCCCCCCTCCTCGATCCTCCCCCGCCAGGGGGGAGGAGGGAGAATACCGTCGGGGTTGCTCGAAATCTGCTTCATGACCGTGCGGCCCGGATGGCGGTGAGGATGCGGTCGGGGGTGGCGGGGGTGGTGGTCACGATGGCACCGGTGGCGTCGCGGATGGCGTTCAGGATGGCGGGGGCGGTGGGGATCAGCACGTGTTCGCCCAGACCCTTGGCGCCATAGGGGCCTTCGGCGTCCGGGACCTCGATGATGATCGATTCGATTTCCGGCACGTCGCCGATGGTGGGGATCAGATAGTCGTGCAGGTTCTCCGTCCGGCCCGGCTGATAGTCTTCCATCAGTGCCATGCCGATGCCCTGCGCGATCCCGCCCTCGATCTGGCCCTGGACAAGCTGGGGGTTGATGGCGCGCCCGACATCGTGGGCCGCCGTGATGTGGCGCAGCTTCACGGTGCCGAGGTCCGTATCCACTTCCAGTTCCACCATCTGCGCGCCATAGCCATAGAGCGCATAGGGTTCCCCCTGACCGTTGGCATCCAGTGCCGCCGTGGGCGGGTCATAGGTTTCCGCCACACTGAGCACGAAGCCGTCCGCATCCGTGTCCATGACCGATGGGTCGATCTGTCTTTCCGCCCCGCCGTCGCGCAGCACCACCTTGCCATTGCCCAGCGCGATCTCAGCCGCGTCGCTGACATTGCCCTGCCGCAGCAATGCCTCCCGCAGGGCGAGACCGGCCAGCATCGCCGCCTTGCCGGAAACGAAGGTCTGGCGGGAGGCGGAGGTCTTGCCGGCATCCGGCGTGACATCGGAATTGCCGATGAACAGGTCCACGGCTGCGGTGGGCACACCAAGTGCCTCGGCGAAGATCTGGGTAATGACGGTATTCGACCCCTGTCCGATATCGACGGCACCCTGATGCAGCCGCACCCGCCCGTCGGCCATCAGCCCGGCCTTGATGGTCGAGGGGTTGGGCAGGGAGGTATTGCCGCAGCCGTACCAGCAGGTGCCAATGCCGACCCCGCGCCGGATCGGAGAGGCCGGATTGTCTCTGTTCCAGTCCGCCGCAGAGGCCCGGGCCCGCGCCCATGGTTCCTGCAGTGCCGTGAGGCAGGCATGGATGCCGACGCCGGTCCTGAAACTCTGGCCGGTGACCGTCGGCTGCCCGTCCAGCAGGGCGTTTCGCAGCCGGAAATCGAGACGGTCGATGCCGCAGGCATCCGCCAGCCGGTCGAACAGGGTCTCCTGCGCGATTGCCGCCTGCGGCACGCCAAAGCCGCGGAACGCGCCGGAGACCGGACCATTGGTATGCAGCGCGACGGCGTGGGCACGATAGGCGGGGGTGCGGTAGGGGCCGGAGGCATGCACGGGCACCCGGTTGGCCACCGTCGGTCCCCAGGAGGCATAGGCCCCGGTATCGAAATCCCCGTCGAAGCGCAGCCCCGTCAGCTTGCCCTCCGCATCCGCGCCGACCCTTACCTGCATTCGGGCAGGATGGCGCTTGGTGGTGGAGCGCATGGATTCCGGGCGCGTGTAGCAGATGCGGCAGGCCTTGCCGGTGATACGGGCCGCGAGCGCCAGGATCGGCTGGATCGAGACATCGATCTTGGAACCGAAGCCACCACCCACGGCGGTCGGCGTGACGACGATCTGGTCCTCCGCCACGCCCATGACCGCCGCGACGGCTTCCCGGTCCATGTGCGGGGCCTGGGTGCAGGCCTGGATCTCGATGCGTCCGTCGTCGCGGATGAAGGCGGTGCCTGCCTCCGGCTCGATGTAGGCATGTTCGACGAAGGCAGTGGAGAAGTGATCGCTGACGATGTGCGCGGCCCCGGCCAGCGCATCATCGATGTCGCCGCGCGCCACGAAGCCTTCCACCAGCACATTACCGGGCCGGCTGCCGTGCATGGGGGCTGTCGTCTTCGCGGACTCCGTGGTCATGGAGGGTTCGCGTTCGGTCCATGAAACAGGAACCGCTGCGAGATCGAGGTCCAGTAGCACATCGCGGTCCCCGACCAGTGCCGCCACGGCCTCCCCCTTGAAACGTGTTTCACCACCGAACGCGAAGACCGGCTGGTCCGCGAAGGGCGGGATGACACCGAACAGGTTCCGACCCGGAATGTCCTCGGCGGTGATGGCCGCGACCAGTCCCGGGGTTTCCGCAACGAATGCCTTCAGGTCGCCCAGCGTGAAGCCCGCCCGGTGAAGCGGGCTGCGGATGACGCGTACCAGCAGGGCGTCCGCAGGCGCCACATCATCGCCGAACCTGTCTGTCCCCATGACCTTCGGCACACCGTCCAGCCGGGGGATGGCTGCGCCGACCCCCTTGCCCCGGCCTTCGATCCGGGTTCCGGCGTCCAGCACGGCGTCGATGATGCGGCGGTAGCCGGTGCAGCGGCAGAGCACGCCGCCAAGCGCATCCTGAACCTGCGCCGCGTCCGGTTCTGCCACCGAATCCAGCAGCGCCGTCGCCGCCATCAGCATGCCTGGGGTGCAGATGCCGCACTGGGCCGCGCCATGGTCGAGGAAGCTGCGCTGCAGACGGCTCATGGTGCCATTGTCGGCCAGCCCCTCAACGGTGGTGACGGCCCGGCCCTCCACCTGTGCGACGGCGGTCATGCAGGCGCAGACGGGTGCCCCGTCGATCAGCACGGTACAGGCACCGCAGTCGCCCGCATCGCAACCGACCTTGGTGCCCTTCAGGTCGAGTTCCTCCCGCAGGACGGATGTCAGCCGGGTCGCCGGGTCGGAGAGCGCCTCGACGGATTGTCCATTGACCGTGAAACGCGTGCCTTCGACATGTCCGGCCAGTTCCGCACCCATGCTCATGATGCGATCTCCGTCAGCGCGCGGATCGTGCAGATCCGGGCGGCGTCCCGGCGGTATCCGGCGCTGGCCCGCACGTCATCGATGGGTTTCAGATCGGCAAAGTGCTCCGGTTTCACGCATTTCTCCCATGGCCCGGCATCGTCGCGTGCGGCCAGGTCGCGCTCCAGCACGGCCATGCGGCGGGCCACCACTGAACAGGAGCCGACAGCGACGGCGGCTTCACCGTCGGCCAGCCGGGCAGCGACCATGGCGATGGAAATGACGAGGTAGCGGCGGCTGCCCAGCTTCACGAAGCTGCTGCGTCCCGTCGCGCTGTGCGTCGGGACATGCAGTGCCACCATCATCTCGTCCGGTTGCAGGTCCGTCTGGCGATTGCCCTGAATGAAATCCTGTAACGGCATCTGTCGCGCGCCGCGCGCGGCGGAGGCAAGTTCGACCGTCGCGTCCAGGATCAGCAGCGGTGGTACGCCATCTGCGGCGGGCGAAGCATTGCACAGGTTGCCCGCGACCGTGGCCGCGTTCTGGATCTGGATCGAGCCAACCTCCCGCCCTGCGGCCTTCAGCGCATCGAAGGCGGGCGGCAACTCGGCGCGCACGACATCGGTCCATGTGGTCGTGGCCCCGATCCGCCAGCCGGTATCGGTGCGTTCGATGCCGCGCAGTCCGGAAATACCGGAAATGTCGAGCAGCGGGTGTCTGAAAGGCCGCTCCACGTGCGCCGGATAGAGGTCAGTGCCCCCGGCCAGCACATGCCATTGCCGGGTGGCCAGCAGGTCCAGGGTTTCGGTCAGTTCCTTCGGTCGTGTCAGGCGCATTGATGGGACCGCATCTCCATGGTGTTGCAGACAGCATGGCGGAGCGTCACTCTATCTTCAATGCAAGTGAGCATATGACCGGGGAGGGTCTTCAGGATGCAGTTTGGGTTTACCGAGGAACAGGAAGCGTTCCGGGACACGGCGCGGCGCTACAGTGCGGACCATCTGGCGCCGCGTTACCAGTCGCGCGAAAGTCAGGACGGATTCGAGGACGGGTTGCTGACGTCCATGGGGCAGCTCGGGCTGCTGGGGGCTGACCTGCCGATCGACTTCGGGGGATCGGGTGTCGATGCCGTGACTGCGGGCCTGCTGATGCAGGAAACCTCGGTCGGTGACATGAATGTTGCCTACGCACAGCTTCTTGCCTCGCTGCTGGGCGACATCGTTGCCCGGCATGCCGATCCGGACATCCGGCGCAAGGTCCTGCCACCTGTCTGTCGTGGCGACAGCATGATCGCGCTGGGACTGACGGAGCCGCGTGGCGGGTCCGACGCAGCCAACCTGATCTGCAAGGCTGATCGTACCAACGAAGGCTATGTCCTGAACGGCGAAAAGACCTCGATCTCCTGCGCCACGCAGGCGGACTGGATCATCGTTGCGGCGCGGACCAGCGGCACGGACGACGGTGCCCGTGGCGTCACCGCCTTTCTGGTGCCGATGGATGCAGACGGGGTTTCGACGTCGAAGTTCGAGGATGCCGGCGCGCGGGTGGTCGGTCGCGGCTCGGTCTTCTTCGACAACGTGCAGATCCCCGATCACATGCGTCTCGGGGCGGAGGGCGCGGGGTTCAAGGAGGTCATGGCCGGTTTCGACTATTCGCGTGCCCTGATCGGCCTGCAGGTGCTGGGCTGTGCCCGCGCCTCGCTGGAGGAAACCTGGGAATGGGTGCAGCAGCGTCAGGCCTTCGGCAATCCGATCGCCAAGTACCAGGGCGTGACCCAGCCGCTGGCCGAGGCGGAGACCAAGATGCGCGCCGCCGAACTGATCTGCTACCAGACGCTCTGGCTGCGGGATCAGGGACTGCCCCACACGGCGGAGGCGGCGATGTGCAAGTGGTTTGCGCCGCAGGTGGCGTTCGAGACGGTGCACCAGTGTCTGCTGCTGCATGGCCACATGGGTTATGCCATGGATCTGCCGCATCAGCAGCGGCTTCGTGACATCATGGGCTTGCAGATCGGGGATGGAACCGCTCAGATCCAGAAGATGATCATCTCGCGGGAGAAGATCGGCAAGGTTGCGGTTCCCTACGCATGACAGGAGATGAGACCGACATGGTGGACACAGTGGAATTCGAGGCCGGTCTTGCGCGGGACGGCTACGAGAATGCAGGAGTCAAGTCACTGGAGCCCGGCTGTCACAATGACGCCCATGCCCACGACTTCGCCGTCCGGGCCATGGTGGTGGAAGGTGGCATCACCCTGACCTTCAACGGGGAGGAACGCTCCTACGGTCCAGGCGACATCGTGGTCATGGATGCGGGCTGCGAACATGTCGAGGACGTGGGACCGAAGGGACTGAAGTTCCTGGTTGGCCGGAAGCACTGACACTGGCGGTCATCGATTCCTATTGGCGGGAAGTTCCGTCGCTGGATTTCGAACCCGACGGCGTGGCGCTGCTGCACCTCTGGCAGAGGCTGCGGACCGCGCCTGGCGGACGTTTGCCCCACCGCGATTCATTCAATCCGGCGGACCTGGTCTCGATCCTGCCTTCTCTGGCGGTCGTCGAGGTGCTGCGGGACGGCACCGCGTTCCGCTATCGGCTGGTCGGCAGCCGCATCGTGCAGATTGCCGGTCGCAATGCGACGGGTCTGATGCTCGACGGTGACCTCTACGGCGCTGAGCTGTCTCGAATGATCAGCCCCTACCGGTCCGTTGTCCAGGCGCGCGCGCCTGTGCAGACCAGGTCACCTGTGCTGTTCGCCGACACCTGGCGGGCATCGGACAACCTGTTCGTGCCCTTCACGACGTCAGGGGACGCCGTCGACCAGATCATTGTCAGTGTGCATCTGGCCGACGGCGCAACCACCAGTCAGGATCAGGGCGGAAAGATCGCGATTCTGCACGATCACGCGGTCTGAAGTCGCTGCAGGCTTATTCCGTGGCCTCGTTCCAGCGTTCCTGGAACGCATCGACGGCCTCACTGAACGATGCCTTCAGCCGGTCCCAGCGATCAGCCGAGCCTTCACGCATTTCCTCCAGCTTGTCGGCAGCGTCCGCGCGCAGTTCCTTCAGTTCCACCACGCGCTCGTCCAGAGCCTCGCGGGCTTCACCGGAGGCGTCGGAGGCCTCGTCGCTCAAGGCCTCGATGCGTTCGTCGATGGCATCAATCAGTTCCTCGGCCTTCTCGATGGCCTGGTCCTTCTTCTCGACGGAATATTCCTGGACCGACGCCCATGCCTCGCGCAGTTCCTCGCGGGTCTGCTTGCCGGTTTCGGCGGCGTAAGTTGCTGAACCGGCGGCGAGAACGCTGGCCGAGGTCAGGGCAGCGATCATTGTCGTGCGAAAACGGGTCATTGTCATGTACCTCCTTGGATACTGAGCTTGTCTGACAGGCCCCATATGGTCATCCGGCTTCGGCTTTGAAGGTCTTGTTTCAGTCTGGTCCGGTCATGAGCCTTCGCGCCGTTGCCGGGTCGGCGAGCGGGCGGCCCAGGCTTTCGGCGGCTTTCGCGGCCTGTCGGACAAGGGCGGCATTGTCGGGTGCAATGCTGCCATCGGCCAGTTGCATGTTGTTCTCGAACCCCACCCGGGCATGGCCGGAAAGTTCCAGTGCCCGCGCCGCACAGGCGCTTTCCTGCGCGCCGAAGGCACAGACCGACCAGAGCCAGCCGGCATGATCCGGTGTGGCGCGCATGGCGGCTAGGAACGGTTCGATATCGGCAGGCTCCGACTGCTGGTCCTTGCTGTAGCGGCCGAGGACGAAAAGCACATTCGGCGGCCCCTGTGGCACGACCTTCCGCCCGCGCAGGCGCTGGAAGCGCTCGACGTCGGTATCGTCATACAGGATGTGCTGCACCATGATCCGCTGTTCATTCGCGAAGGCGAGGAACCGGGCAAAGGCATCGACGGCTTCCGCATCCGCGTCATCCGGCACGAATTCCCGCAGCCCCAGGGATACGGCCTCCGGCGCCAGCGCACGCATGGCGGCGAGCTGGGCCGGTGCCTGATAGATGCCCGCCGCCTCGCTGGTGGCCTGCACGACAAGATCATCCCCGACGGCTGTGCGGATTGCTGCGGTGGCCTGTCGGTAGAGTTCCGGGTCGAGACTGTGGCGCTGGCCTGAATCACGGACATGCAGGTGGATCATCGCCGCGCCCGCTTCGCGGCAGGTACGGGCAGTTTCGGCAAGGGTCGCCGGTACCACGGGCAATGCCGCATGGTCACCGGTGGTGCGGCGCGCGCCATTCGGTGCGACGGTCAGGATGGCTGGCTGTGCGTTCATGGAAATGCCTCTGTCAGAAGAATGCGCCGCGGGCAGAAACCGGCCAGATCCGTTCCACCACCTCACCGCGATAGCCGACATACCAGTCGTGCAGGTTGATGGTCGGGTCGCAGTGCCCCGGGATCAGCCGGATCTTCCGGCCCAGGCCCAGCCGGGTTCCGCCATCAAGGCGCAGGGTACCGTGCTCATCCGATGGTCCGGCATAGGTCACGCCGGGCTGGTCCGCGACCAGTGGCAGTCCGGATTCGAAACTGGTGGATTTCAGCCCGACGTCGCAGATCGCGGTGCCTGCGCGGGCGGTGCTCATGATCGTGGTCAGCAGGAACAGGCTGTGCTCGAAGCGATCATCGGGGGCACCGTCCGCCCCCAGATTGCGTGCATAGTCCGCATCCATGAAGGCATAGGATCCGGCCTGCAACTCGGTCCAGAGGCCGGATTCGGCTTCGAAGGGTGCCGTGCCGGTACCCGCCCCGGTGACCGTCGGGCAGGCAATATCAGCAGCGGCCAGCAGATCGAGCATCCTCTGCACCGCCCCCGCGGCATGGCGGATGGCGCCGGCGCGCTCCCCCGCGCCCCGGATATGCTGCGCCTTGCCGTGATAGGCCTGTATTCCGGCGAATCGCAGGCCCGGCGCGTCCCCGATCAGGCGGCAGAGCGTGACCGCACCGGAATCCGGCGCGACACCGCAGCGCCCCATGCCGACGTCGATCTCCAGGTAGACATCCAGCCCGACACCGATCCGGGTCGCGGCGGCGGAAAGATCGGCGATGTTCGCCGCATCATCGACGCAGACGCCGATCGTTGCCGTGCGCGCCAGCCTTGCCAGGCGCTCCAGCTTGCGCGGGCCGACGATCTGGTTGCTGACCAGCACATCGCCAACACCGCCATGCACCAGAACTTCGGCCTCCGAGACCTTCTGGCAGCATTGTCCGACGGCGCCGAGGCTGATCTGGGCCAGCGCCACATCCACGGACTTGTGGGTCTTGGCGTGCGGGCGCAGGCGTACACCCGCCGTGTCGGCCAGTTGCTGCATCCGTTGCAGATTGCGCTCGAACGCGTCCAGATCGACCAGCAGGGCAGGGGTGTCGACGTCGGTGATCGCATTCCCGATGCGTGCGGGTGGCGGCTGGGTCATGGCGCGGTCGCCTTCTCGTGATGCGGGGAGGCTGGCTGCACGGCGTTGCGGGGCGTAGGCTGAACTGCAAGGGAGATCCGATCATGCGTGCATTGTTTCACTGCCTTGTCCTTCTGATCCTCGTGCCGGTCCTGAGCATTCCCGTGAATGTCAGGGCCGACGATACGCCGTTACGGCGGGCGCTGGACAGTCTTGTTCGGGTGAACGCGGATATTGCCCCGGATGGCCGCACGGCGCAGGCACTCGGCGCAAGCCGTGAGGGCACCGGCATCGTCCTGGACGATTCCGGGCTGGTCCTGACCATCGGCTATCTGATTCTGGAAGCCATGGCGGCGACCGTCACGGACATCGACGGCAACCCCGTCGCCGCCGATGTGGTCGCCTACGATCACGCAACCGGGTTCGGCCTGCTGCGCGCGCAGCGACCGCTCCGTCGCCCCGCCGCACGGCTGGGGGATTCGGCCGGACTGTCGCGGGAAGCGCCCGCCCTGGTTGCGGGGCATGGCGGACAGGAATCGGCCTGGCCCGTTGCCGTGGCCGACATCCGTGATTTCAGCGCCTACTGGGAGTATCTGCTGGAGGATGCCCTGTTCACGATGCCGCCGGTGCCCGCGTGGCAGGGCGCGGCCCTGTTCGGTCCCGACGGGCAGTTGCTGGGTGTCGGTTCGCTGTTCGTGCCCGATGCCCGTCGCAGGCCGTCACGCCGCCCGGGCAACATGTTCGTTCCCATAGATTCCCTGAAGGCGGTGCTGGGGGACATGCTGGCCGAGGGTCGGGGCGCGGCGTCGGAACGACCGTGGCTCGGCATCTTCACCAATGATCATAGGGGGTATGTGGTAGTCACATATGTCGCTGCGGATGGCCCGTCAGAGGCCGCTGGTCTGCGTCCCGGTGACATCGTGCTGGAAGTGGATGGTGAACGGGTCCGGTCCATGGCGGAGATGTACCGGAAGGTCTGGACGCTGGGGAGCCCCGGCGTGGCGGTGCCACTGACCCTGGGGCGCCAGGGGGGATTCCAGAAAGTCACCGTGACCTCCGGTGACCGTTACGAATACCTGAAATGGGACAGTACCTACTGATGCCTGCCGGACGGGGCTCGCCGAAGAAGTTACCCGATTAAGGGGTTATTTACGGGTCATCGTTACAACTGGAGTCCGATCAGTTGCACGAGCAAGTTTATTCATTGCCAGAGCAAGCAACGGGTCTGGGACATGGCAGAAGGCCGTGCAGGAGTTTTCTTGCCCAGGGGCAGCAGTATGCACAACGGTCGTTTTCAGGTTCTGACGGTGTCTTCAGGTCACGGTCGCCTTGATGAGATAGCACCCAGGTTGAGTGTTGGTGGCACGACAGTCGTCGGTCACAGGGTCGCCTCGATGGAAGAAGCGGTTCAGGCCGCCGAGGCGGATCAGTTCGATTGCATCCTGCTGGATGTCGGAACTGATGCCGAAGCGCCGAAGGCACTGCGCCATCGCCTGCTGGACAAGGCCATCAGCCTGCCGATCATCGTGATCGCGGACGGTCTCTCGTCCTCGGAAATGGTCGAGCTGTTGCGGGCCAATGTGGCCGACTGCATCACGGCCAAGGATCTGAGTATCGACCGTGTCGTCCGTGCGATCTGGAACGCGACCCGTTCCGCCCGCACCGAACGGGCCCTGAGCCTGGCCGAGGCACAACGCGTCCACAACGTGCTGCACGACCATCTGACCGATCTGCCGAACCGTTCGCTGTTCTTCGACCGCCTTGACCAGGCCCTGTCGCTGGGTGACAGGCAGCGGACGCCGCTGGCGATCCTGACCTGCAACATCAATGGCTTCAATCGGATCAACGGCGAGATGGGACACCATGTCGGTGACCAGTTGCTGCGCGCGGTGTCGGAACGGATCAATTCCGCCCTGCGTCGCTCCGACACGCTGGCGCGTCTGGGTGATGATGAATTCGGTGTCATCCTGCCGACCGGTGCCTCCCAGGAAGGGGCGGAGCGCGCGGCAGCCAAGATCATTGCCGCTCTCGACATGCCTTTCGAGTTGCATGATCACACGTTCAGCATCGGTGTCCGGATCGGCATTGCATTGTATCCGACCCATGGCACCAAGGGTTCGACCCTGCTGGTGCGGGCAGAGAATGCCATGCGGGACGGACGGCGCGACAACCAGAGATTCGCGGTTCATGTCGCGGGCCGCCACCACGATCAGGACAAGGGCCGTCCCCTGGTCGAGGAATTCAAGCACGCCCTGAACGATGGCGACCGCCAGTTGTTCATGACCTTCCAGCCCAAGATCAACATGCGCAACCAGCAGATCTACGGTGTCGAGGCGCTGGTGCGCTGGCGTCACCCGGACCGTGGCATGGTATTCCCCGACGACTTCATCCCGCTGGCCGAGGATGCGGGGCTGATCGACAAGCTGACCATGCATGTGCTGAACCACACGCTGGCCCAGCAGGCGGCGTGGCGGGCGGAGGGCATTGACCTCACCGTCGCGGTCAACCTGTCGGCCAAGACCCTGCAGGACGCCCGGTTCCCTGCCCAGGTGCAGGACATGATGCGCAAGTGGTCTTCGGATCCGACCAAGCTGGTGCTGGAGATCACCGAGAGCGCGATCATTCTGGACGTTGATCGCGCGACGGCAACGCTGAACCAGCTCGACAACCTGGGAATCCGTATCTCCATCGACGATTTCGGCACCGGCTATACCTGCCTGTCCTACATCCGTCGTCTGCCGGTCGAGGAACTGAAGGTCGACAAGTCCTTCGTCATCGGCATGGCCACGTCACCTGATGACTGGGTCATCGTCTCGTCCCTGATCGAGCTCGGCCACAACCTCGGCATGACCGTGGTGGCTGAGGGTGTCGAGGATGCGCAGACGCTGCGTACCCTGGGCGAGGTCGGCTGTGACTTCGCGCAAGGCTACTACATGGCCCGTCCGCTTCCCGCAGATGACCTGACCGAGTGGCTGATGACGTCGCCCTGGGGTCTGGAAACCACCATGGCAGGCGGCATGGCGAAGCCCAGCACCGCACCGCGTCATCTTCGCGTCACCGGCAAGTCAGCCGACAACGTTCATGAGTTGCGCCCGGCCTCCAGTATGTGACAGTTTCCTCCGTCGATTGACGGAGGGTTCGGATGCAGATCGGTGCGGCCTGGCGGAGTTCTGTTCGCCTCGTTCCTTGCTGGGTATTGCTGGTCAT
>BQJF01000045.1:0-30000 GCA_021604565.1 Minwuia thermotolerans
GCCACCACGGAGGGCTCGTTCAGGACAATGCCCCGACCCTTCACGTAAACCAGCGTGTTCGCTGTACCTAGGTCGATCGCCATGTCGGCGGATAGCCAGCCAAAGAGATTAGCGAACATGTTGTCTGAACCGGTCCTGAATGTATCTGTTGTCGGGCTGTCCGCCTGACGGGATATTGCGTGGCCCTTTTGTTGCGCAAGCCGCGTGATCGCGCAACCGGTTTCCGGGGCATGCGCCCCGCCGACCGCAGAATCACGGCGTGGGTGCTGCTGGTAGGCCCGGATTGTGGCAGGAAACAGGCACGCGCCCGTTCAGCAGGTCGGAACCTCGACGTAGGAACTGGAAACAGTGCCGCTTTCGTTGCGCAGGTTCCTGAACAGGGCATCCAGCATCGGACCGATCAGTGCCGCCATCTGGCCGCAGGACCCCTGTGTCGTGACTTCACCTTCGAACGCAGGCTTGCCGGTCTCCCGCTCCGTCAGTGTCATGCTGACGATGGCGGGCCAGAGGGTATAGGGGAAGCGGTCGACCCGGTCGCCGCGATAGATGCGCTCCGTTTCCACGACCTGATCACCGTTCTGCAGCGTCACCAGTCGACGACGGACGAGGAATTCCGGCGTCCGTACGACGTGCTCCCGTTCAACGCCCTCCTGGACCTCGGCCGTCATGCTGGCGACGAACCGCGCTGTCGCGGCGTCATCGGTGATACTGAAACCAGCATTCCTGAGGCGCTGGGCCAGGGCCTTGTCGAAGTCCGCCGTGCGCAGGCTGTCGTCCTTGCTGTCGATCACGACAGTGCTGCCCGCCACCGCAAGACTGTCGATGCGATTGTGCTGGGTCACGGAAACGGGCTGCGTCGGCGTGCAGGCCACCGTCAGGATGGCCAGCAGCGTGAGCGATGCGAGCATGCGCACTGAACTGATCTGCATAATGGCCCCAGCATGCGGCCTGTTTCAGTGCCGCGCCAGAGCGCGCCGGATCACAATGCCGTCTGAATTCAAAAAAGTGATCAGGCCTGCACCGGGGTCAGATCAGCCCTGCGAGCGGGCTGGACGGGTCTGCGTACTTCTTCCGCGGCATCCGGCCCGCCAGGTAGGCCAGCCGCCCGGCCTCCACCGCATGTTTCATGGCTCGTGCCATCATGATCGGGTCCTTGGCCTCCGCGATCGCGGTATTCATCAGCACGCCGTCGCAGCCAAGCTCCATGGCAATCGCGGCGTCGGAGGCCGTGCCGACGCCCGCATCCACCAGCACCGGAACGCTCGCGCCCTCGACAATCAGGCGGATGTTGACGGGGTTCTGGATGCCGAGACCGGAGCCGATGGGGGCACCGAGCGGCATGATCGCGCAGCAGCCCATCTCCTCCAGCCGCTTGGCCTGGATCGGATCATCGGAGCAGTAGACCATGACCTCGAAACCCTCCGCCAGCAGCTTCTCCGCGGCGCGAATGGTTTCCGGCATGTTGGGATAGAGCGTCTTCTGGTCGCCCAGGACCTCCAGCTTGACCAGATCCCAGCCGCCGGCTTCCCGCGCCAGCCGCAGCGTGCGCACCGCATCCTCTGCGGTGAAACAGCCCGCCGTGTTGGGCAGGTAGGTCAGTTTTGTCGGGTCGATGAAATCCACCAGCATCGGCTGATCGGGATCGGTGACGTTGACCCGCCGGACAGCGACCGTGACGATCTCCGCCCCTGCGGCCTCCACTGCGCGGGCATTCTCCTCATAGTCCTTGTACTTGCCGGTGCCGACCAGCAGCCGCGAGCGGAACGTCCGGCCTGCAACGACGAAGGTGTCTTCCGAAGCGTCCACGCCGCCGGGCGCCGCATCATCTCCGCCGCCGATGAAGTGGACGATTTCAACCTGGTCCTCTTCCTCGAGCTGGGTCCGGTCGTAGGCGGACTTGGCGACGATCTCCAGGTTGACCTCGACGGCGACCTTGCGCGAATCCACCCGCATCCGGTTCAGAAGCTCCCGCACCGTGGTGCCTTCCTCAACGATCTGCTGCTTGCCATTGACGGAGATACGCATGTGGCCGGGTCCTCTCGGGATGGGTGACTTTCGCCATGCCCTGGTGAGCGCGTGTCGCGTCGGGCATGTCGGCAGTGGTTTCGCGCTACCGGGAAACGAACTATAACCACGGCTGATATATGGCAACAGGGGCTTGCACCAACACCATGCGTGAATCACTTCTCATCCTCAACGGGCCGAACCTCAATCTGCTCGGTACCCGCCAGCCGGAGGTTTACGGGCGTGAGACGCTTGGCGATATCGAGGCCCATTGCACCCAGGTGGGGCAGGGATTCGGGATCGGGATCGATTTCCGGCAATCGAATCACGAGGGCGAGATCGTCGACTGGATTCACGAGGCGCGGACGAAGCATGCGGGCATCATCATCAATCCCGGTGCCTATTCGCATACCTCCGTTGCGATTCTCGATGCCCTGCTGTCGGTCGACCTGCCAACGGTGGAGGTTCATCTGTCGAACATTCACCAGCGGGAGGAATTCCGGCATCATTCATATGTCAGCCGCGCCGCGAAAGGCGTGATCTGCGGCTTTGGATCGCTGGGATATATCCTTGCGCTTCAGGCGCTCGCAGCCGAGATAAAGTCCAGGAACCAACAGGCAATGGCTTAAGCATGACCAAACTCAAGGTGGACGTGGACACGGTACGGGAACTGGCGAACTTGCTCGCCGACACCGGCCTGACCGAAATCGAGATCGAACAGGACGACATCAAGCTGCGTCTGGAACGCAAGGTGCAGCAGACTGTCATGGCCTCCGTTCCCGCACCGGCGCCTGCACCGCAGGCGGTGCCTGCTGCTGCGCCGGGTGTGGCGGCGGCAGCCCCTTCGGCAGCAGATGCCCATCCGGGATCGACGGAAGTGCTCTCTCCCATGGTCGGCACGGCATATGTCGCGCCGGAACCGGGTGCGCCGGACTTCGTCAAGGTTGGCGACACGGTGACCCAGGGCCAGACCCTGCTGATCATCGAGGCGATGAAGACCATGAACCCCGTACCGGCGCCCAAGGCCGGCAAGGTGGTGGCCGTACTGATCGAGAACGAACAGCCGGTCGAGTACGAACAGCCCCTGTTCCTGATCCAGTGACGGGACGGTAGCAGGCGCATGTTCGAGAAGGTCCTGATTGCCAACCGCGGCGAGATCGCGCTTCGCATCCATCGTGCCTGTCATGAGATGGGCATCCGCACCGTTGCGGTGCATTCGACTGCGGACGCGGAGGCGATGCATGTCCGGCTGGCCGACGAGTCCGTCTGCATCGGACCGGCCAATCCACAGCTCAGCTACCTGAATATCCCGGCGCTGATCTCCGCCGCCGAGATCACCGGGGCGGATGCCGTTCATCCCGGCTATGGCTTCCTGTCGGAGAACGCGCGGTTCGCGGAGATCGTGGAGGCGCATGGTATCGCCTTCATCGGCCCGACACCGGAACACATCCGTCTGATGGGCGACAAGATCGCGGCCAAGCAGACCATGATCAGCCTGGGCGTACCCGTGGTGCCGGGCACGGAAGGCGCGCTGGAGGATATCGAATCCGCGAAGGCGTCGGCCCGCGAGATCGGCTATCCGGTGCTGTGCAAGGCTGCCGCCGGTGGCGGTGGTCGCGGCATGATCGTGGTGGAGCGGGAAGAGGATCTGGAAGCATCCCTGTCACAGGCGCGCGGCGAGGCCAAGCACGCCTTTGGCGACGACACCATGTACATGGAGAAGTATCTGCCCGCCCCGCGCCATATCGAGGTACAGGTCTTCGGCGACGGACAGGGCCATGCGGTCCATCTGGGGGAACGTGACTGTTCCATTCAGCGTCGCCATCAGAAGGTGGTGGAAGAGGCACCGTCGCCGGCCCTGAATGCCGATCAGCGCAAGCAGATCGGCAATGTGGTTGCCGAAGCGATCTCGGAGATGAACTACCGGGGCGCGGGCACCATCGAGTTCCTGTACCAGGACGGTGGCTTCTATTTCATCGAGATGAACACACGCCTGCAGGTGGAGCATCCGGTGACGGAGGCGATCACCGGCATTGATCTGGTGCGTGAACAGATCAGGGTCGCATCCGGCATCCCCCTCAGCATGAAGCAGTCGGATGTCGAGTTCACCGGACATGCCATGGAATGCCGGATCAATGCGGAGAACCCGGCGACATTCGCGCCTGCGCCCGGCCTGCTGCAGGGCTATCACGCCCCGGGCGGCCTGGGCGTCCGGGTCGATTCCGCACTGTACGACGGATATCGGGTGCCACCGAACTATGACAGCCTGATTTCCAAGCTGGTGGTCTATGGCCGGACGCGGAATGAATGTCTGATGCGGTTGCGTCGCTGTCTGGAGGAATATGTCATTGGCGGGATCAAGACGACGATCCCGCTGCATCTGGCCCTGATCGACGATCCGACCTTCATTGACGGCGACTACGACATCCACTGGCTGGAAAAGAATCTGGACCGGCTGGTGGCGAAGTTCTGATCGGCCCGTTCCGGTGAGTGACCGGCTTTCGCCAGGCCTGCTGGTTCAGGCCTATTCGCGCGGGCTGTTCCCGATGGCGGAAAGCCGTGATGATCCGCAGCTCTTCTGGGTTGATCCGGAGGAACGCGGCGTGCTGCCGATCGATGGGTTTCACGTGCCGAAGCGGCTGCGGCGCACCGTGCGGCAGGACCGGTTTCGCATCACCCATGACCTCGCCTTCGAACAGGTGATCACCGCCTGTTCCGAACTGGATCATCGTCGCGGACGTTTCGATAGCTGGATCAATGTCGAGATCGTGCGTGCCTATGGTGAGCTGTTCAGGCTCGGTCATGCGCACAGCATCGAGTGCTGGCAGGATGGCAGGATCGTCGGTGGCCTCTATGGCGTGTCCATCGGCGGAGCGTTCTTTGGCGAGAGCATGTTCAGCGCGGCCACCGACGCCAGCAAGGTCGCGCTGGTGCATCTGGTGGCGCGGCTTCGGGCGGGGGGCTACACCCTGCTCGACAGCCAGTTCGTCAATGACCACCTGAAACAGTTCCACATCGAGTCGGTGCCGAAGCCGGACTACCTGAAGCGGCTGCAGGCGGCGCTGCCACTGGTCGCGGACTTCGAGCAGGTGCCGATGGGAACAGACGGCGCAACGATATTGCGTCTGCTGTCCGACCCTGCCTGAGGGGAATCAGTCGGCCCTGGACCCGTCGAGGAACATCTGGCGCAGGGCGTCCGCTGCGGCGCCGGGGGTGGTGGTGCCGTCCATCACCTGTCGTTCCCACTCCGGCAGGGCCCGGGCGACACCGGCATCTGCCGTCAGGGCCTGAACCAGGCTGTCGGTCAGTTCCTGCCACATCCAGGAACGGGCCTGCTCCGAGCGCAGGGTCTCCAGCGCTCCGGCGGCGGTCATGTCATCGCGGAACTTGCTGATGTCGCGCCAGACCTCGGGGATGCCATTGCCCTCGACGGCGGAGGCCATTCGCACGCGCGGGCACCAGTGTGGCGTCTTCGGCCGCATCAGGCCCAGCGCGCCGCGATACTCGGTTGCGGCCCTGCGCGCGGCGGGCAGCAGATCACCGTCGGCCTTGTTGATGATCACCAGATCGGCCAGTTCCATCACGCCGCGCTTGATGCCCTGCAACTCATCCCCCCCTCCGGGTGCGAGCAGCAGACAGAAGATATCCACCATTTCCGCGACCGTGGTCTCCGACTGCCCGACACCGACGGTTTCCACCAGGATGACGTCAAATCCGGCGGCCTCCGCCAGCAACATGGTTTCCCGCGTGCGCCGGGCGACACCGCCGAGGGTGCCGCCGGAAGGGGAGGGGCGGATGAAGGCGTTCGGGTCGCGGGCCAGATGTTCCATGCGGGTCTTGTCACCCAGAATGGAGCCGCCGGTCCGCTTGGAGGACGGATCAACCGCCAGAACCGCGACCTTCAGATCCTGCGCCGTCAGGTGCTGGCCAAATGCCTCGATGAAGGTGGACTTGCCGACACCGGGGGTGCCGGAGATACCGACACGGACAGCATTGCCGGTGCTGGTGACGATCTTCTCCAGCAGGGTCTTTGCCTGCTCGCGATGGTCGGCGCGGCTGGACTCCACCAGGGTAATGCCACGAGCAAGCGCCCGCCGCTGGCCCGCCAGGATCCGATCCGCCATGTCCTGCAGCTTGTCTGTCATCACTCAGGCCTTCACGCCGGCAAAGGGCAGGGGGTTCGCGCTCGCATCCAGGGGCCAGCGCGCCCTTGCCGCCACATCCAGCGGGTCCGTCGATCCTGCCCGCAGTCTCTCGACACCCGCCCATGCCACCATGGCCCCGTTGTCGGTGCAGAGCGCAACGGGCGGGGCGATCATCGGCAGGTCGCGGCCTGCTGCGGTCTCCGTCAGCCGCGACCGGAGCATCTGATTGGCCGCAACACCACCCGCGATCACCAGCCCGGTCAATACGGTTCCTGACGTCCGGCAATGGTCGATGGCGCGCCCGACCCGGTCCTCCAGAACGTCGGCGACAGCGGCCTGGAAACCGGCGCAGAGGTCGGCCAGATCGCGCCGGGTCGGCGGCTGCTCCAGACCCGACGCGGCCTTGCGGACAGCGGTCTTGAGGCCGGAGAAGGAGAAATCCATGTGGTCGCGTCCGCGCATCGGTCGCGGCAGCGGGAACCGCGCCGGGTCGCCATCCTGCGCCATCTTCTCCACCGCCGGACCGCCCGGAAATCCGAGATCCAGCAGCTTGGCCGTCTTGTCGAATGCCTCCCCCACCGCATCGTCGATGGTGGAGCCGAGGCGACGATAGTCGCCGACACCCCGGACCAGCAGGATCTGGCAATGCCCGCCCGAAACCAGCAGCAGCAGATAGGGGAAGGCGATATCCGCCGTCATCCGGACCGTCAGGGCATGTGCCTCCAGATGGTTCACCGCGATCAGTGGCTTGCCCGTGGCCAGCGCCAGCGCCTTCGCAGTGGTCAGGCCGACGATGACCCCGCCGATGAGGCCCGGACCGGCGGTTGCGGCGATGGCGTCCACGTCGCCGAGCCGGATGCCGGATTCGTCCACGCAACGTTCAATGATCCCATCCAGCTTCTCGACGTGCGCTCGGGCCGCGATCTCCGGCACCACCCCGGCGAAAGGGCGATGTGCATCGACCTGGCTGTGGACGATGTTCGCCAGTATGCGCTTGTCCGACGCCACGATGGCGGCGGCGGTCTCGTCACAGCTTGTCTCGATGCCGAGGACAATGCTCACGTCTGTGCTCCTGCTGGCCTGCACCGGAATGGACCATCATCAGGTGGCCATGGACAGGCAGGCGATGCTGGTCAATGTTCTGGTCACCGGGTAACACCGTGGGCAGTAACGGACAAGGTGGCGAAAACAGTGACACAGGCTTTGCGGATCGGAACACGTGGCAGCCCTCTGGCGCTCTGGCAGGCGCAGGAGGTGAAGCGCCTGCTGCACCTGGCCCATCCGGAACTGGGAGATTCGGCTGTGGAGGTCGTGGTGATCACGACCACCGGCGACCGCATTCGCGACCGCGCGCTGGCCGCAGCCGGGGGCAAGGGACTGTTCACCAAGGAGATCGAGGAATCGCTGGCCGATGGCAGCGTCGATCTGGCCGTGCATTCCATGAAGGACATGCCCACGACCCTGCCCGAGGGCATGGAGATCTGCTGCCTGCTGCCTCGTGAAGATCCGCGGGATGCCTTCATCAGCCTGGTCGCCGGTTCCATCGACGAACTGCCGGAAGGTGCAATTGTCGGCACGGCCAGCCTGCGCCGTCAGTCGCAGTTGCTTTTCCGGCGTCCCGACCTGAAGGTCGTGATCTTCCGGGGCAATGTCCAGACCCGCCTGGCCAAGCTGGAGGCCGGTGAGGCCGCGGCGACCTTCCTGGCCAATGCGGGCCTGACGCGCCTCGGCATGACGGATCGCATCACGGCACTGATCGAGCCGGAGGAGATGCTGCCCGCGGTCGCCCAGGGCGCCATCGGCATCGAGATCCGCAGCAATGACAGCGCAACCCAGGCCCGGCTTGCGCCACTGCATGATGCCGCGACGGAGGCGGCTGTGGTGGCTGAACGGGCGATGCTTGCGGCCCTGGACGGTTCATGCCGGACACCGATTGCCGGACTGGCCATCGACAACCCGAACGGCGACGGCATGTGGTTCCGGGCGGAGATAGTGATGCCCGACGGCAGTCGCCGTCATGTGACCGAGCGGACCGGGGCATGGGGTGATGCCGCTGCGCTGGGCCAGGACGCGGGCGAGGAATTGAAGGCGCTGGCCGGGCCGGAATTCCTTGCGGCAATCTGATGCGCGTGCTGCTGACACGGCCTGAAGTCGATGCACGGGCGACAGCGTCGGTTCTGCGTGACCTGGGTCATGAGGTGATTGTCGACCCGGTGCTGGATATCCGCTTCGCCGATACGCTGCGCCCCGAGTTTGACGGGGTCAGTCACTGGCTTGCGACCAGCCGCAACGGTGTCCGCGCCCTGGTGCATTTCGAAGCGGATCGTTCCGTTCCGCTGCTGGCTGTCGGGTCGAGTACGGCGGCACTGGCGCGCCAGTCCGGTTTCACGACCGTCCATGATGCGGATGGCGATGTTACGGATCTGGTGCAACTGGCCCGAGATCGGGTGCTGGTGGACGGCGGTACGTTGTTTCATGCGGCGGGGTCTGAAATCTCCGGAGATCTCGCCGCCACACTGTCCGGCTTTGGCTATCACGTCCGGCGGCAGGTTCTCTATGCCGCGGTTCCCGCCCGCGAACTCCGGCCGGAGACGCTGGCGGCGCTGGATGGCCATGCCATCGACGCGGCGCTGTTCTATTCTCCCCGCTCTGCTGCTGGTTTCGCGGCACTGGTTGCGGCATCGGGGAGGCTGGACGAATGTCGGTCGATCACTGCATGTTGCATCAGCCAGCGTGCGGCAGAAGCCTTGCAGAACGTGAGCTTCCGGCGTGTACTGGCGGCACCGCGTCCGAGACAGTCGGACCTGCTGGACCTGTTGCAACAATGCGTATCGTAGACGGACGGGAATTCACTTCATGACCGACAAGGACGACAAGAAGCCGAAGCCCGAAGAGGCCGGAACGCAGGACACGACGCCTGCCGACGCTGTCGAGACACCGAAAGTGGACGCGGATAAAGAGGACGCAGATGAGGCGGCAGGCTCGCCCACCCGCGAAAGTGAGGTCGTGGAAGTCGTTGCTGCGGGTGGTGCGGTCCCTGTAACTGAGGTCGACGCGGACAAGGCAGGCGATGCCGAAGCGGCCGCCAAGGGTGACAATCGCGCGGAAACTGCAACTGAGTCAGAACCGGATGCGGCAGACACTGCCCCCCCTCCGCCGCCTGCAGCCGCGCAGCCGCGCAAGCGGGCCGATGGCGGTGCGCGTTTCCTGGCTCTCATTGCCATCCTGCTGGCGCTGGGTGTCGGGGCCACGACAATCCTGCCGCAGATCACCGGTGGCGCGGCGGACCGGATCGCTGTCCTGAAGGCCGAAGTTGCCACGCTGGCTGATCAGAACCGTGCGCTTGCCGCGCGGGTGGCAGATGCGCCATCCGCTGCGCCTACGGAAGTGACCGACCTGTCGGGTGTCGAAGGCAGGTTGGATGCGCTGGAAGCGGCCCTCGCGGGTTCCGCCGCAATTCAGGACAGGCTGGCGGCAATCGAGGCGGATCAGGGAAGTTCCGCCACCCCCTCCGCGATCTCCGAAGCTGATCTTGCGGCCCTGCGCGATGAGGTTGCTGCGCTGGCTTCGACGGTCGCCTCCTTCCGGGACGGCAGTACAGGTGCCCCGGCACAGGCACCGGTTGAACCGGGTGGCGCCGATACCGATGCACTGGCGTCCGAACTGGGCGACCTTGAACAACGCCTGACCGCAATCGAGGAAGGTGCCGGTGATGCCGGGACCGCGACGCGCGACCTGCGCGCCAGCCTGAATGCGCTGCGCGACCGCATGACCGCACTGGCCAGCGAGACCGATGCGCTCTCGTCGCGGATCGATGAGGTGGCCGAGACGGCGGCGGCTCAGCAGGGTCAGGCCGATGCCGATGCGGCGCAGAAGGCGGCGCTGGTGCTGGCGCTCGGTCGCCTGCGCGATGTTGCTGCCACGGGTGCGGCATTTCCCGGGGCCTGGAACTCGGTCGTCGAACTGGGAGTCGATCCGGCCGCGCATTCAGCGATTGCCGATGCCGCCCAGCATGGTGTGCCGACGGCGGATGCCCTGCGCCAGCGCTTCCCTGCAGCGGCGGATGCCGCGCTGACGGCGGAGCGTATCGGCGGGGATGACACCTGGTACGGTGCCGCGTTCCAGCGGCTGGGCAATCTGGTCAGTGTCCGCCGGGTTGGCGAGGTCGAGGGGACCGGTGTCGAAGCCATCGTGACCCGAGCAGAATATCGTCTGCAGGAGGGCAATCTGGAGGCGGCGCTGACCGAGCTGGATGGCCTGAGCGGGCCTCCGTCAGAGGCCGTCGCCTCCTGGCGCGCTGCGGCGGAACAGCGGCTGAAACTGGAGCAAGCCATCCGGACCCTGCAACAGGGTGTCTTCCAGAACATGTCGCAGGGGAACTGACCGGTGATCCGTTTCATCATCCTGTTCGCCTTTGTCATTCTGGTTGCCGTCGGTGCGGCCTGGCTGGCAGATCATCCGGGCAGCATCGCGCTGGCCTGGGCCGGCTGGCGCATCGAGACATCCATCCCTGTTCTGGTGCTGCTGCTGCTGGTGCTGATGGGCGTCTCTGCGCTGGCCTATCGCCTGTGGCTGTGGCTGGTGGGCAGTCCGGGGCGGATCGGTTCCGCACTGCGTGGCAACCGCAAGGAGAAGGGCTACAAGGCCCTGACGGAGGGCATGGCCGCCATCGCGGCAGGTGAGGCGCAGGTGGCCGCGCGCGCCGCGGAACAGGCCGAGAAACTGCTGAACGGTCCACCCATGGCGCAACTGCTGCGGGCACAGGCGGCGCAGCTTGCCGGTGATGACAGGACGGCGGAGAAGTACTTCCGCGCCATGCTGGACACCAGGGAAACGGAACTGGTGGCGCTGCGCGGCCTGCTGATCCAGGCGGGCCGGCTGGGTGATCACGAACAGGCCCTGGCGCTGGCCATGCGGGCACGCAACCTGCGTCCCGGTGCGGGCTGGGCCGTCCGTTCCCTGTTCGACCTCCAGGTCTCAGCAGAGGACTGGACAGCCGCTTCCCAGACCGTGGCGGGCGGGCAGCGGGCCGGTGTCTACACGCGGGAGAATGCCGGACACAAGCTGGCCGTGCTCTATACCGCCGACGCGCTGGCCAAGGAGGCTGCCGGACAGCGACGCGAAGCCTTGACCCACGCCACGGACGCCCTGAAGCAGGATCCCGCGCATGTGCCTGCGGCGGTGCTGGAAGCGCGTCTGCTCGCCGCGTCGGGCAAGGAGCGCAAGGCCAACCGTCACCTGACATCAGCATGGCAACAGACCCGTCACCCGGCGATAGCCGAGGCGTTTCTGGCGCTGAAGCCCGGCGAGAGCCCTGCGGCCAGGCTGGCGCGGTTCGAGACGTTGCACAAGTCGACGCCCGGGGACGAAGAGAGCCTTCTGGTTCTGGCCCGACTGGCGCTGGAAGCCGACGACCTGATGAAGGCCAACGAGGCGGCACAGCGGGCCATCGAAAAGGCTGAAACGATCGATCAGCGGCATTGCCGTCTGATGGTCAGCCTGGCGGAACGGGCCAGCGACGGGGCTGGGAAGGCGCGGGAATGGCTGATGCGTCTCGCGGATGCACCTGCCGCGCCACACTGGCAGTGCGACAGTTGCGGTGAGACCCCCGCCGACTGGCACCCCCGCTGCCCCCGCTGCAACACCTTCGACGGCCTGCACTGGCGTCCGGTGCAACCGTCTGCCGACACGGTCCTGCTGGTCGATGAGGTGAAGAAGGACGCCGAGGCGCTGGAGGAAGTGCCCGTGGAAACCGTTGCCCGCTGAAACCTGACCTGACCAGATCCGATCGGACGGGATTCCATGCATATCGACAGCCTTGACCACCTTGTCCTGACGGTGGCCTCCATCCCCGCCACTGTCCGCTTCTATTCGGAGGTGCTGGGCATGCAGGTGGAGACCTTCGGACAGGGGCGTACCGCCCTGCGGTTCGGTGACCAGAAGATCAATCTGCACGAATCCGGCAGGGAGTTCGAACCCAGGGCCGACTGCCCGACACCCGGATCGGGCGACCTCTGCTTCCTGACTTCCGTCCCGCTGGCGGAGGTTCAGGCGCATCTGGAAGCGCTGGCGATTCCGGTGCTGGAGGGACCGGTACAGCGTACCGGCGCCCGCGCGCCGATCCTTTCCCTCTATCTCAGGGACCCGGACGGGAACCTGATCGAGGTCTCGAACGTCCTGACCCCGGACCCGACGGCAGACCGGCGCTGATGGTTCGTGTCCAGACGGCTCTGGGGCTTCTGATCGCCCTCACGCTTCCGTTCGTGCTGGAGGACTATGACCTCTATCGCTTCACGGACGCGATTGTCTTCGCCATCGCCATCCTGGGACTGAACCTGCTGACCGGCATCAGCGGCCAGTTCTCCATCGGCCACAGCGCGTTCTTTGCCATCGGTGCCTACACGGTGGCGATGCTGACCACCGAATGGGGCATGTCCCCCTATCTGGCACTGCCCTTCGGCGCGGTTTCCGGGTTCGTCTTCGGCTTCCTGTTCGGCTGGCCGGCTCTACGGTTCAGTACCGTGCATCTGGCGCTGGCCACCTGGGGGCTCGCCCTGGTGGTGCCGCGTATCCTGAAGGCACCGCCATTCGACCAGTTCACCGGCGGGGTACAGGGCATCTACCTGGACAGGCCAGGGGCGCCATTCGGCCTGCCGCTGTCGGATGACCAATGGTGGTACCTGGTGTCCCTGCTGATCGTGGTGCTGGCGGCATTCCTGATCGGCAATCTGATGCAGGGACGTATCGGGCGGGCCCTGCGCGCGTTGCGCGATCATCCGGATGCGGCGAAGACCATGGGAATCAATGTCGCCCTGTTCCGGACCACGGCCTTTGGCGTGTCCGGTGCCGCGGCAGGGCTGGCCGGAGGGCTCGCCGGACTGCTGGCCGATTTCGTGGCACCGGACACCTACACGATCTTTCTCGGGATCGCCCTGCTGATCGGGGCCGTGGCAGGAGGCATCGACACCCTGCGCGGCGCATTCGTCGGTGGGCTGATTGTCGAATTCCTGCCGGATGCGGCTGGCGCGATCTCGAAGACCGTCTCCTTTCCGGTCTACGGCCTGCTGCTGATCGCGCTGGTGATGCTGATGCCGCATGGCGTCGTACCGGGCCTGGACCGGCTCTGGCAGCGCCTCTCCGGCGACCGCGGCAAACGCGTGCCGCCACCACTTTCATGAAGCTGTCATTTTTCCTGAGAGCAGGGGTTCACAAGCCGGGGCGCAGCGGCTATATCACCGCTCCCGGCGACGCGGTTCCAACCGCCCGCCCGGAACCATGACGCGGGGTGGAGCAGCCCGGTAGCTCGTCAGGCTCATAACCTGAAGGTCGCAGGTTCAAATCCTGCCCCCGCAACCATCGTTACTTGCACCCCTGAGGCATAGCCTCGGGGGTGTTTGTTTTTGGTGCCCTCGCCAAGGGCAAGCAGGGCTGCGAGTTCACCGAACGGCGTTCGCGAACAACGGCATGGCTTGCTGACAGGACGCCACGGGTTGGAGGAGCGGTCGGGCAGGGATTTCCCATCAGCCGTTGCGACGACGAGAGCGGTCCATGCAACGCTTCCGAAAGTCGTTTCCATTCACTCTGTCGTCCATGATCACTGCACCATCAATCGCGATTTCATCCGTCTAGACGACTTCGGGTTGCACCGTGATGCAGCGCTTGCCGAATGGCGACGGGTGGCGGCCTGAAGACTTGCAAGCATCGTTCGGCCGGGCGAGCTCGTATTGCTCTGACAATGCCCTCTGCAACGCGGCCGACTTCTCCCGGTTGCCTGAAATCCGACGGATCTGCGTCGATGAACCAGAGCAGCGTCCCAGACAGCGCCCCCGGCACATATTGAAACTTGCGTATGGCTGAAGATTGACCCATCATTTATTTGCTGGCTGGTTAGCAAGTAAATGGGTTGCGATGTTGCAGGGCACCACACACGGCAGGACGCAGACGGAAAGACGCGCGGAATCCGATGCGCGGATGATCCGCTCGGCCCTGGATATGATTGCTGCACATGGCGCTGCCGGGTGCAGCCTGGCGAAGGTCGGCATCGATGCTGGCTACAGCCGCGGTCTGCCTGTGGCCCGTTTCGGAACCAAGCTGGGGCTGCTCGAGGCTGTGATGGACACGAGCGAAGCTTGGTTCCAGCGCCGTCTGGAGCGGAAGCTGGGTGAAAGGACCGGGCTCGAAGCCCTGTTCATCCGGATCTCGGCCCATTTCGCAGGTGCCCGGGACAGTTCGCCGGCGGCGATTGCCGTCTATCAGCTCTACGTCGAGTCGATGAGTGCGAATTCGGAACTGAAACCGCGCATGAGCGCGATGAGCGAGCGCTACAGACTGGGTTTCCGTGGCCATCTTCAGGAAGCGCGCGATGCCGGTGAACTGAATGACGGTATCGATATCGATCGCTTCGCGACGATCATCCTTGGTGCCGTCCGGGGAGGCATCATCCAGGCGCTGGTCGATGATCAGGGGACCAGTCTGGGACTGGTGGAGAACGACCTGGTGAAGATGTTCAGAAAGGTGCTGACCAAGCGCCATCAAACGGAAATGTAGGATCGTCCGGCGTCCTGGGGAGGAGCAGATGGATATCAATTCGCAGATTGCAGGCAGGGTCCGGAAGACCATTGCCGTGGTGCGCCCGGTGCCTGCCGGGATCGCATCCGCCCGGCATGGCATCCGCCCGTCGCCGAAGATCGGATCGATGCGGCCGATGTCAGCTGACGAGTGACAGGCGGGCAGGGACCGTGCGGCACGGGGAGATGCCGGGCGGCCGCATGAGGAACGAAGGGGAGGATTGACTTGAACGATGTGACAGCAGTGACGGCCGAATTCGCGGATCCCAGGATTCCGCGTCGGGACCGATGCGTCCTGCGTCATGTCCTTGACCGACTGGCTGCCGAGACGCCCGAAAGTCCGTTCGCATGGTTCGAAGGCGGCGAGACATGGGATTATGCGACCATGCGTGGCGAAGCCGCGCGTACGGGCGCAGGCCTGCAGAAGTCCGGCGTCGGGCGCGATGACAGGGTGCTGGTCTGGCTGCCGAACGGGCCGCTGATGCTGCGTTGCTGGTTCGGCATCAACTACATCGGCGCGGCCTATGTGCCTGTCAACACGGCCTATCGCGGGAACCTGCTGGAGCACGTCGTCCGCAACTCCGATGCGCGCGTGATGATCGTGCATGCGGACCTGGTCGATCGGCTTGCCGACATCGATACTGCGCAGGTCGAAAGCCTGATCGTCGTCGGCGGTGATAACGGTTTCGACCGCTTGCCTGTTGCCGGGATCGAAGCGCTTGGCCATCCGGGCGACGAGCCGGAACCGCTGGACCGGCCGGTTGATCCCTGGGACCTGCAGTCGATCATCTATACATCGGGCACCACGGGTCCGTCGAAGGGGGTGCTGTCGTCATACCTGCACCTCTTCACCATGGCGACATGCTCGCGGGAGATGCTGGACCATACAGACCGCCGCCTGATCAACCTGCCACTGTTCCACGCGGGCGGAACCGGCAACGCCTACTGCATGCTGGTCAAGGGCGGGTCGATCGCACTGGTGGATTCCTTCAGGACCGAAACGTTCTGGGACATCGTGCGGGATTCCGGATCGACCTGTGTCACCCTGCTGGGGGCCATGACACCGTTCCTGATGAAGGCACCTGCAGGACCGGATGACACCAACCATCCCCTGCGCGCGGTCTTCATGGTGCCGCTGCCCGAGAACGTCACCGCCTTCACCAGCCGTTTCGGACTGGATGTCTATACCTCCTTCAACATGACCGAGATCAGCAACCAGCTGATGTCGGGGAAGAACCCGAACAAGGCAGGTTCCTGTGGCACTGTCCGGCCCGGCGCCCAGGTCCGGCTGGTGGACGCCAACGATTGCGAAGTGCCGGTCGGGCAGATCGGGGAGATGATCGTCCGCGATGAGGTGCCGTGGGCCCTGAACCACGGTTACAACAACAACCCCGATGCCACCGCGAAAGCCTGGCGCAACGGCTGGTTCCATACCGGCGACCTGTTCCGGCAGGATGCCGAAGGGACGTACTATTTCGTCGACCGTGCCAAGGATGCGATCCGCCGTCGGGGCGAGAACATTTCCTCCTTCGAGGTCGAGAACGAGGTCAATGCACACCCGGACGTCAGGGAAAGTGCCGCGCTGGGCGTGCCGAGCGAATTCAGCGAGGACGAACTGCTGGTCGTGGTTGCGCCGGTTCCCGGGCGGATGATCGATCCGGCAGAACTGCTGGCATTCCTGCAGCCGCGCATGGCGCATTTCATGATCCCGCGCTTCGTCCGCTTGATGGACGACCTGCCGAAGACACCAACCCAGAAGGTTCAGAAGCACCTGCTGCGCGAGGAAGGGGTGACGGCAGATACCTGGGACCGAGAGGCGGCGGGCGTGAAGATCCGTCGCGAGAAGATCGGTGTCGAGACCTGACGGGCAACCGGATACGGGTCCTGACACGATGAACCGGGCAGTTGATCCGGCTTGAACGACCGCGTTCCGGGACGGGAGGTCCCGGAGCACCTTGAAGAGTGGGAGAGAAACGATGAACTACATGAAACAACTTGCTGCGATTGCGCTGGGCGCCGGCCTGGTGGCCGGATCCGCCGGCGGCCTTGCCGCGAAGGAGCTCAAGGCGAGCGTCCATCTGCCGCCGAAGAACAATACCGTCGCCGACGGCTGGGAGCCGTTCGCGAAACAGGTTAAGGAGCGCACCAACGGCGAACTCACCGTCAAGCTGTTCCTCGGCGGTTCGCTGCTGGGACCGAAGGCCGCTTCAGAAGGCATTCGCGACGGTGTCGTCGATCTGGGTTACGTCATTGTAGGCTATCACCCGGCAGAGTTCGCCCATACCGCCTTCATCAATGACATGGCCGCGATTGGCACCGACGCGGTCATCGTGTCGGCGGCAACGACCGAGCTGATCATGACGCAATGCGCGCCCTGCCTGGCCGAGTACAAGGCCCGTGGCAACGTCTACACCGGCACCTATGCGGTCCCGCCGATGGTCATCATGTCCACCAAGATGATCGACAGCCCCGAAGACGCCAAGGGTCTGAAGATCCGTTCTGCGGGCTCGGCCTGGGACAACTTCGTGAGCGCGATCGGTGCGACGCCGGTCAACGTGCCATCATCCGAACAGTATGAAGCCATGAGCCGCGGCGTCGTCGATGCGGCCTTCCATGTTGCGGCCTCGCTGAAGACCTATGGCCTGTGGGACATGACCAAGGATGTCCTGCTGGTCGATGTCGGTGCCTATCGGGCCATCAACACCTTCGCATTCAACCCGGCGAGCTGGGCTGACCTGACCGACGCGCAGCGGCGCATCGTGCTGGAGGCGGCATCGGATGCCAATTTCGGCATCGCCGACGGCTACATCCGTACCGACCAGGCGGCGCTGAAGGAGAGCGAGGCCAAGGGCGTCCGGGTGCAGAAGATCTCCGAAGCCTTCAAGTCCATCCGCGCGGAATATGTTGCCCGTGAAAAGGCTGGTCTGGTCGCCAAGGGCAAGGAAACCCGTGGCATTGCGGATCCGGAGCCGCTGATCGCGAAGATGAGCGCGCTGGTCGACAAGTGGACGAAGATTCACGAGGAAGTCGGCGGCGACGTCGAGGCGATGAAGGCCCGCTTCAAGGCCGACGTCATCGCGAAGATCGACGTGTCCACGTACGGCATGTAGCCAATTCGGCTGTCACTGACAGCTGATCCGACTGATCGGGCAGGGAGCGGATTGCGCTGCCTGCCCGATCTTCCGTCGGCAGGGGAGGAAAAGGACCATGATCGAGACACTGGTACGAATGCTGGCCCGGATATTCGGGCTGATCGGCATGGTCAGCATGTTTGCCATGCTGCTGCATGTCACGCTGGACGTTGCCGGGAAATGGCTGCTGGGCACGCCGCTGCCGGTGACCATCGAGATGACATCGAACTACTACATGGTCGGGGTCGTCTTCTTCCCGCTGGCCGCGGTTGAACTGCGCAACGGGCACATCTCGGTAGAGATCATCTCGCAATACCTGAAGCCCCGGATCCGGCGCATTCTCATTGCCTCCGTCTCGCTGCTGGGTGTCGTCTACTTCAGCCTGCTGACGACGCGCACCTGGCACGACGCCGTCAACAAGTACGAGATCGGGGAGTACCTGTACGGAACCGTGCCGCTGCAGATCTGGCCGACACGCTTCTTCATTCCGCTTGGCTGCGGACTGCTCGTCATCGTCCTGCTCTGGAAGGCCATCATGCTGCTGCGCGGCGCGGATCGCCTGGTGGGCGAAGGCAACAACACGATTGATATCGAGGAAACCCGATGACTGACCTTCAGATCGGCGGAGCCGGTATCGCGGTACTCATCCTGCTGCTGCTCATTCGGGTGCCCGTCGGCATCGCGCTGGGCAGTGTTTCACTTGTCGGCATTTACATCCTGCTCGGGCTCAAGCCGGCGCTGGGCATCATCACTGCGGTTCCCTACGAACTGGTGGCGCACTGGACGCTGAGCTCCGTGCCCATGTTCCTGCTGATGGGATATGTCTGTTACTACGCCAACCTGACGGAGGGCCTCTTCAGGCTCGCCCGGCTGTGGCTGTCGGCCTTGCCAGGCGGCCTTGCAATTGCGTCCGTCTGGGGTGCCGCCGGGTTTTCGGCAGTCACCGGATCATCTGTTGCCTGCGCGGCCGCCATGGGGCGCATTGCCGTTCCGGAGATGATGAAGGCCAAGTACGACAAGGGGCTTGCAGCCGGTTCGGTTGCGGCGGCCGGGACAATCGGTTCGCTGATCCCGCCCAGTATCCTGCTGCTGATCTTCGGCATCTTCGCCGAAGTGCCGATCGGAAAGCTGTTCATCGGCGGCTTTCTGCCGGGCCTGCTCACCGCCCTGATGTTCGTGCTGATGATCTACGTGCGGGTCAGGATCACGCCGAAGCTCGCCCCGTCGGTGCATGAAGAGGTTTCCTGGCGGGAAAGGTTCACCGCCTTCTATGAAACCTGGCCGGTCATCCTGCTGGTCATCGGCGTGTTCGGCGGCCTGTTCGGGGGCATCTTCACGCCGACCGAGGCCGGGGCCGTCGGCGCCGCGCTCTCGATCGTGATTGCCTTCCTGAAGGGCGACCTGAACTGGCCACGCCTGCGGGATGCAACGTCCGAGGCGATGCAGAGTACGGCGGCGATCTTCATCATCGCCATCGGTGCCAACCTGCTGACCCGGTTCCTTGCATTTGCCGGTGTCTCCGACTTTCTCGCCGAGATGGTACTGGCAGAGGGGATCAGTCAGCTCGAGCTGATTCTGGGCATATCCGTGGTCTTCCTGGTGCTGGGCATGTTCCTCGATCCGCTGGGTATCATGCTGCTGACCCTGCCGATCTTCCTGCCGGTGGTGGAATCGCTGGACATCAATCTGATCTGGTTCGGCATTCTGATCGTGAAGTACCTGGAGATCGGCCTGATCACGCCGCCTGTCGGCCTGAACGTGTTCGTCATCAAGGGCATAGTGGGAGACGCGATAAAGACAGAGGTCATCTTCAAGGGGATACTGTGGTTCGTGGTCGCCGATCTCATCACGTTGGCACTGTTGATCGGGTTCCCGGAGATCACGCTGCTGCTGCCGGAGTGGCTCTATTGACCAACCTGTCGAGAACCTTCACCGGAGCATTGTCAGGGGAGGAATGTCGCAGATCCGGGTAACCGTCGGCAGCCTGACCGCACCGTGTCCATTTGGGGCGCATGGCGCGCTATATGTCCGGGGGGCGACTGGTGCAGGGGGAGGAGAGACGCGATGACGGCAAACGGTGAACGGGCAGGGACGCCGCGAATCCTGCCGCTGCTGATGCTGTTGTTCGCCGTTGGCGACCTGTCGACCTCTCTGCTGGTGCCGAGTCTTCCGGGGATCGCGCGAGAGTTCGGTACATCCAACGTCACCGCCCAGCTCGCGATCTCGGGTTTCGCCGTGGCGTTCGGCCTCGGCCAGTTGCTGATGGGGCCCCTCTCCGACGCGTTCGGCCGACGACCGGTACTGATCGGCGGGCTGGTCCTGTTCGGGGTCGGCTCGGTACTGGCCGCGCTCGCCCCTGGCATCGGGGCGCTGATCGCCGGTCGCATCGTCCAGGGTGCCGGTGCCAGCGCCGGATATGTGCTGGCCCGTGCGGTGGTGCGCGACATCGCCACCGATGATCGTCAGACCGCGCGGATGATGGCGCCGCTGTTCATTTCCAGTGGCTCGATGATGATCTGCGGTCCGTTGATAGGCGAGGCGCTGATACCTCATGGCGGCTGGCAGGCCGCGATCCTCGCCGGGCTGCTGGTCGCCGGTATCGCTGGCGTCTGGCTGGTATCGAGCTTCCGCGAGACATTGCAGGAGCGGACGACGGACGGGCTGAACCCGATCCGCATGGTCCGGACCTATTCCGGGCTGTTCGTCAGCGGGCGCTATTTCGCCTACCTGATGACGCACTGCTGTGCCTATGGCGCGACCTATACCTTCATCGCCAACGCGCCATTCATCGACCTGGCAAACGGCCAGGCCGGGCCACTTGGCCTCGGCGTCAGCGTTGGCGTGGTGATGGCCGGCTTCCTGACCGGACTGATGATTGCCCGTCAGCTCGCTTCGTCGATCGGCGTGCCGCAGGGCGCGCACTATTTCGTCATCGCCTCGATTGTCCCGGTGCTTGTTCAGATCGCGCTCCATCAGATGGGAATGCTGCACCAGTACACCTACCTGTTGCTGGAGTTCCTGATCCTTGCATTGCTCGGCGGCATGGCCCCGTTCACCGCCGCTGGTGTCGTGATCGAGGCGCAGGGCCGCTCGGGCTCGGGCGCGGCACTCCTCGGCGCCACGCAGATGCTGACTGCCGCCGGTGTCATCGTCGTCGTCGGTCTTCTGAACGACGGCACCATGCTGCCGCTGGCGCTGATGCAGGTGGCGCTGCTGGTCACTGCGGTTGTCGGCTTCCGCTTGAGCTACGGCCCGAACCTGAAGTCCGCATAGTATCGTGTTTCACCGACCGGGGCGCCGGACAGGCGCGTGCAGGGCATGGGGCTGATTTCACATCAGGTGTGGCCCGATTGGCATTTGACGCTGATGTACTGGCCAGGACGACCGTGTCGACAATTCGGATCCTATCGCCCTGCCCAATGTACCTGCGCATTGATGGCTCTGCGCAGGACAGCGCTCACCGGGGCCTTCAGTGCATCGCCTTCTCCGAAGGCGGCTGACAGGGCAGCGCGTTTGGCCGGACCGATTATCAGCAGGTACAGCTTGTCTGCTTCCGCCAGCCGCGCCGCAGTCAGGGTAATGCGCGGCTCCGGAGCGCCAGGGGCCGTCAGGGGTGCAATGACCGCCGTGCCAGTCGGATCCATTGCCTCCGCCAGTCCGTCGCCACCGGGAAACAGCGAGGCACAATGCATGTCCGTGCCCATGCCGATCACGCAGACATCAAGGGGCAGATGCGGCGCAAAGGCCCTCGCGACGACAGGCGCGGCTTCGGCAGGCGTCAGACCATCACGCCAGAACGGCAGGAACCTCGGCGCGGCCCCGTGATCGATCAGGGTCGCCTGGATCATGCGTTCGTTGGAGCGTTCATGATCAGGCGGCGCCCAGCGTTCATCGGTCGGGCAGACCGCGATGCGCGGCCAGTCCAGCTCCTGCCCGGCCAGCGCCGCCAGAAACGGCCCCGGCGTGGAGCCGCCCGGTACAGCCAGCGTGGCCCGGTCCTTCCGCCGCAGGGCATTGCGCAGGTCTTCGGCGACCTGTGCCGCCAGTCCCCTTGCCAGCGCGGCACCATCGGAATGTTCGACCAGCCCGGTCACGCTCCGATCTCTCGCCAGCGGCGGCCATCGCGGTGCATCAGCATCAGGCTGTCCGACGGGCCGTCGCCACCGGCTTCATAGGTGTGCGGCGCTGCCGCACCTTCGGCACAGGCTTCCAGGATGGGATCGATCCAGGCCCAGGCGGCTTCGACCTCGTCGCCGCGCATGAACAGGGTCTGGTCGCCGCGCACCACGTCCATCAGCAGACGCTCGTAGGCGTCGGGCATCCGGATACTGCGACCCAGACCCTCGGCGAAGGACATGTCGAGAGGTGCCGAGACGATGCGCATGCCGCCCGGCCCGGGGTCCTTGATGTTGAGCCGCAACTGGATGCCTTCATCCGGCTGCAGGCGGATCACCAGTTCATTGCCAAGAAGCTTCCCGACACCGGCATCGAATATCGAATGCGGTGCATCCTTGAACCGGATCACGATTTCCGAGGCACGGGTACGCAGTCGCTTGCCGGTGCGGATATAGAATGGCGTCCCGGCCCAGCGCCAGTTCTCGATGCCGATCTTCATGGCAACGAAGGATTCCGTCCTGCTGTTCGGGTCACCCGCTTCATCCAGGTAGGACGGGACGTCGGACCCGGCCGCATATTGTCCGCGCACGACGTCCTCTTCGATCTCTGCGACGGTGAGTGGTTTCAGGGCCTTCAGCACCTTCAGCTTCTCGTCGCGTACCGCATCGGGGCTCGACTTCGCGGGGGGCTCCATTGCGGTGAGACAAAGCAGTTGCAGCAGGTGGTTCTGAACCATGTCCCGCATGGCGCCGTTCCTGTCGTAGTAGGCGCCACGCTTGCCGACAGCGACGCTTTCCGCCGCGGTGATCTGCACGTGATCGACATGGTGGGAATTCCAGAGCGGCTCGAACAGCGCGTTCGCGAAGCGAAGCGCCATGAGGTTCTGCACGGTCTCCTTGCCGAGATAATGGTCGATCCGATAGATCTGGCCTTCCTCGAAGGTTTCCGAGAGCTGTCTGTTCAGCGCCCTGGCGCTTTCCTGATCCCGTCCGAGAGGTTTTTCCACAACCAGTCGCGTTGCCGGGGTCACCAGTCCGGCCTCTCTGATGCGATCACAGATCGGTCCGAAGAAACCCGGTGCAACCGAGAGATAAAAGGCATGAACACGGTCGGCATGGCCATCCAGCCTGTTGCCCAGTTCCGCCCAGCCCGCGTTCGACAGGGCATCGACCTGCACATAGTCCATCATCGCGATGAACCCGTCGACGTCCGCTTTCGGGCGGTCGGTGCTGTCGACGAACTGCTCGATGGCCGTCCGCGTATGGTGCCGGAAGGCTTCCTGTGTCATCTCACCCCGGGCGGCACCAATGATCCGGGCACCCTCGGGCACCTGGCCGGCCTGATAGCGGTGAAACAGGGCAGGGAAGAGCTTGCGGGCGGCAAGGTCACCTGTCCCGCCGAAGACGACAAGATCGAACGGATCAACGGGAACGGTTTTCGCGACCATAAGGGATGCTTTCCTCAATCTGTTTGGCCGAAATATAGCTTTCCAGCGCCGCCTTGCACCCCTCTCGGCAACCGGCGATTCCTGCCGGGGTTCGCATGATCAAGCAGCCGTCAAAGAGTGCTTCCTAGCGCTTGGGCGACCTTTCTCGTGCATCATGATTGCGTGCGAAGCCTCCGAACCAGACCAGCAGTGGACGGGTCCTTGCCAGCCGGGTCACCGCCCCTGATGACCGGCAGCAAGGCCTTTGCCAGTTCCTTGCCCAGTTCGACGCCCCATTGGTCGAAGGAGTTGATGCCCCAGATCACGCCTTCGACGAACACCCGATGTTCATGGAGTGCAATGATCCGACCCAGAGTGAACGGGGACAGCCTGTCATAGACAAGCGTCACCGAAGGCCTGTTGCCGGGGAAGCGGCGATGCGCCGCCTGAACCCGCTGCGCGTTCCCAGTGTATCCCAGTTCCCCGGCAATCTGCATGGCGTCTTCGAAGGACCGGCCGAGCATGAGCGCTTCGGATTGGGCCAGACAGCTCGCCTTCAGCAGGTCGTGGTGGTGCTTCAGGTCGGGCTCATGGCCTTCTGCTGCAACAAGGAACTCCGCGGGCACGGTTTCCGTCCCCTGATGCAGCAGTTGAAAGAAGGCATGCTGCCCATTGGTGCCGGGTTCTCCCCAGACCACGGGTCCGGATTCCCGCGACAGCGTTTCGCCGTCGTTCGAGACGTGCTTGCCGTTGCTCTCCATGTCCAGTTGCTGCAGGTAGGCTGGCAGCCGGGCCAGTCGCTGATCGTAGGGCAGGATCGCGCGCGTCGGGTACTTGCAGACATTGCGGTGCCATATGCCGACCAGTGCCAGCAGAACGGGCAGGTTCCGGTCGAAGGACGCGGCCCGGAAGTGCCGGTCCATCGCCTCGCCGCCTGCCAGCAGGGCGCGGAAGTTGTCGGGCCCCACGGCCAGCATGACCGGCAGGCCGACCGGACCCCAGAGTGAGTGGCGACCACCGACCCAGTCGGCAAATCCGAACACGCGTTCCGGTGCAATGCCCATGGCGGCAGTCAGGTCCTGCGCCGTGGAAACCGCCGCCAGATGTTCCGCGCAGGCATCGCCGACACCTGTGTGCAGCCAGTCCAGCGCCGTACGTGCGTTGGTCATCGTCTCTACCGTGGTGAACGTCTTGGAGGCGACGATGATCAGCGTCCTGCCGGGATCGAGATTGCGCAGGACGTCCCGGACATGAGCGCCATCGACGTTGGAAACGAAGTGACAGCGCGGACCATCGTGAAAGGGGGCCAGGGCCAGGGTTGCCATTGCCGGTCCAAGATCCGAACCACCTATCCCGATATTGACCACATCGGTGAAACGTTCGCCGCCGGGGGCGGCGATCTCACCGGAACGGACCTGTTCGGAAAACTGCGCCATCCGTTGCAGGGTCTGCGCGATTTCGGGTCGGACATCCCCACCGTCCACCATCAGTGGTGCGGTTTCCGTTGATCGGAGGGCCGTATGCAGAACCGCCCGATCCTCGGTGGTATTGATCTTCTCACCGTGGAACATGGCTGCGCGCCTCTCGGCCACGCCAGCGGTCTCGGCCAGTTCGACCAGCAGTGAAAGGGCAGCCTGATCGATGCTGGTCTTGGAGAAATCCAGAAGCATCCCGTCGGCTTCGGCGGAGAACCTCTCGAACCGCTTCGGGTCGTCGAACAGCGAGATGATCGTCCGATCCAGGGCTGCCTTGCGGTTGGTGTCCAGGCTGCCCCAGATGTCGTTCACGATTGGATTCCCAGTTTCGCCGCCTCACGCGCGAGCGCCTCGATGCCGTCCCAGTCATGCTTCGCGATCAGGTCCTTCGGGGCGACCCAACTGCCCCCTGCGCAGGGGACATTGGCAAGGCCGAGGTAGGCCGCGGCATTGGACGCGCTCACGCCGCCGGTCGGGCAGAAGCTGATCTGGGGCAGGGGAGCGCCAATGGCCTTCAGCGCCGGCACACCGCCCGACGCCTCCGCAGGAAAGAACTTGAGCATGTCGTAACCGCGTTCCAGCAGGCGCATTGCCTCGGTTGCGCTTGCGGCACCGGCCAGCAGCGGCAGATCCGCATCCTCGCAGGCCGCCAGCAGGGCATCGGTCGCGCCGGGTGAAACCCCGAAGGTCGCACCGGCCTGCTTTGCCGCCAGCACGTCTGCGGGCGTGACAAGCGTGCCCGCGCCGACCCGTCCGCCGGGCACGCCAGCCATGATCCGAATGACCTCCAGCGCAGCCGGTGTCCGCAGCGTCACTTCCAGGGCAGGAAGGCCGCCCGCAATCAGGGCTTCGGCAAGGGGCGCGGCAGTGGCCACGTCATCGACGACCAGAACCGGGATGATCGGGGCCAGTGCGCAGACTTCACGGCAAAGGCGGCTGGCGTCTGTGGGCGACAGGCTCATGCTGATCACGATACTGCAATGGCAGTTCTTGATACACAACAAGCGCGTTCCTGCGGGGTGAATTCCCTTGTCTGTTAATGAGATATATCAGTGTGGATCGCGTGATATCCGGGGTCGATTGCGCTCTTGCAGACATGAACCAAGGAACAGACTGGTTTCGGAGGGCGGTACGGCCGTCTCCCCTGGATATGGCGATTTTCAGTCTTGGCGCGTGCAGGTTCGGATATCTTCTCAATGACGCCAGGAAGGATGAAGCGTGGACGGACTGGAACTGCTTGTAGACCTGCACCGCAGCGCCAGGCGTCAGGGACCGGGTGGCGACGACGAAACGCGCCTTGCAATCAGGCTTTCCGGTCTGGGAGACGCCAGCGACGTTCGGATCGCGGACATTGGCTGCGGCAGCGGCGCGTCTACCCTGGTACTTGCCAGCGAGATCGATGCCATTGTCACCGCAGTGGATTTCGTGCCTGGGTTTCTCGCCGAACTTGAAACCGCCTCCGAGCACGCGGGTCTCAGGGATCGTATCAGGCCCCTCAACACCTCCATGGAAGCGCTTCCGTTCCAGGATGGGCAGTTCGACGCGATCTGGTCGGAGGGAGCGATCTACAGCATGGGGTTTGCCAATGGCGTGAGATCCTGGCGACGCTTTCTCAGGCCCGGCGGCATACTGGCCGTTTCCGAGCTGACCTGGCTCACGAATGACAGGCCACCGGATCTCCAGGATCACTGGACGCGGGAATATCCCGAGGTGGACACCGCAGCGCGGAAACTGGATGTGCTCGAAGAGAGTGGCTATGCGCCCATCGGTTATTTCGTTCTGCCGAAACACTGCTGGATGGACAATTACTACACGCCGATGCGCGGCCGGTTCCGGGCGTTCCTTGATCGCAACGGCAACTCGGCTGAAGCCGTGGCCCTGGTCGAGACCGAGGAAGCAGAGATCTCCCTCTACGAAAGATATTCCGAATACATCAGCTACGGCTTCTACATTGCCAGGCGCACATCGACGTTGTGATACGATCAGTGGAGGCTTTGCGGCCAGCCGGCCCATTACAGGAGGACAAGAAATGGCCGAACGATCCGCTGAGATTCAGGAATTCATCGACGCGGCGGGCGTGGCCTTCGCCCGGCGCGCAGGGGAGGGACGGTCGCAGGATTCGGTCTCGGCCTGCTTTGCCGCCCTGGCGCGCCCGAGAGACATGACGCCAGGCGCAGGTGCGCGTCTGCCGGTCTGTGACAGGTGCGTCGACAGGGCGACCGATCCTGATCGTCTGCACGATGACGATCTCGTGCGGCTGGCCACAGCGTTCCGGCGGATCGAACCGGGGCTCGTCTGGGGCAGGCGATCGGTCCGGGGCCTCGACGCCGAAGAAAGTTTCCCCGACGGGCACGCCAACGCCATGGTCCTGGGGCCCAGCGGCATCGAACGACGGACCGACGTCTGGCTGGGTGTCTCGCTGCTCGCGCCGCATGTCCGCTATCCCGACCATGACCATCCGCCGGAGGAGACCTATCTGGTCATGAGCGCCGGAGAGTTCATGCAGGAAGGAGGGCCCTGGTTCGCGCCGGGGGCCGGTGGCTCCCTGTACAATCCTCCGGGCAGCCTTCACGCCATGCGCGCAGGTGCCGAACCACTCTTCGCCTTCTGGCTCCTGCGTTCCGGTCCTCTCCGGGCCGCATGACGGGAATGGCCGAATTTCAGCGGTCCACAGTCCGACAGTTCGCCGCCCCGTCGGAGTGGGCGAGCGCAGCGCGCTGAGCGTGAGACAGGAGATACTGGCGGACAGGGTGGGATTCGAACCCACGAAGGGGGTTAACCCTTGGCGGTTTTCAAGACCGCTGCCTTCAACCACTCGGCCACCTGTCCCGCGCCGGGCGGCTTTAGCAGAGTGTTGCGAATGCTGTCCAGCTTGCATCGGCCCGTACCAGGTATCGGCGGTCAGGGGGCGCTGGAGCCAGCCTTGCTGCCGACGATACCTGCCAGCGCGAGGGAGGCCGTCAGGCCCGGAGATTCGATCCCGAACAGGTTGATCAGTCCCGGACAGCCGTGGTCGTCAGGGCCTTCGATACGGAAGTCGGCGGCCTCCTCACCCGGCGCAGTGAGCTTCGGCCGGGCACCCGAATAGCCGGGCAGCAGCGCCCCGTCCGGCAGGTCGGGCCAGTAGCTGCGGACGGCAGCGTAGAACTTCTCCGCGCGGGCGGGATCGACAGTGTAGTCGATCTGGCTCGGATCCCGGGTTTCCAGCCACTCGACATCAGGGCCGAAACGGGCGCCGCCTCCGATATCGATGGTGACATGAACGCCCAGCCCGCCCGGCTCCGGCACCGGATAGATCAGGCGGCCGAACGGCGCGCGACCGGCGAGAACGTAGTAGTTGCCCTTGGCGAACCAGGTCTGCGGGCGACCGGTTTCCGGCAGACGGTCGATGTCGCGCACCAGGCCGGGGGCGTCCAGTCCGCTGGCATTGACCAGGGTGCGGCAGCGCATCTCGAACGGGGCGGCACCGCCGGTGCGGATGCTCGGCCCGTCGTCCGATACGGTGATCCGTTCAACCGGCGTGTCGAAGGCGATCATCGCACCATGTGCCTCCGCGTCACCCTCCAGTGCCAGCATGTAGCCATGGCTGTCGACGATACCGGTGGAGGGGGACAGCAGCGCCTTCACGCCGGTCACGGCAGGCTCCAGCTCCGCCAGTTCGGCCCGGTCGACGTCGCGAAGGTCGGTTACTCCATTGGTTATGGCCTTCTGGCGAATGCCCTCCAGCGTGGCGACCTGGCTCTCGCTGGTGGCGACGATGACCTTGCCGCAGCGGCGATGCGCAACGCCATGGCTTTCGCAGAACGCGTAGAGCAATTGCTTGCCCCGGACGCAGGCCAGCGCCTTCAGGCTGTCCTTCGGGTAGTAGATCCCGGCATGAATCACCTCGGAATTGCGTGAGCTGGTGACGGAGCCGATCAGCGACTCCCGTTCCAGCACGATGACCTCGCGACCGGCCATCGCCAGCTCCCGTGCGATGGCCAGGCCGACAACGCCCGCACCAATGACGACGGCATCAGCGGTTTCCATCGGTGTCTCCGCCGCGTCTGGCATCGGCCTCTTCGGAAGGGACTTCAGGCTCCGGGGCTGTTTCCGCCTCCGGTGTCTCGACCTGCTGTTCGGGGGGCGGAGGCGTTTCGCCGTCCTCATCCTGCTCCACGGTCAGTTGCACGGCATAGGAGGTCCCGCGGACCGGCATGGCCACGAAATCGACGTGCTGTTTCGACGTCGGGGCGGGCTTGCGCAGCATGCGGAACAGGGTCAGCAGACCGATGATGCCGTGAATCCCGGCCAGGGTGATGAAGAAGCCGCCCGGTCCGGTCAGGTCGATGGCGAGGGCAGCCAGGTTCGGACCCAGGATGGCACCGGCGCCGTTCAGGAAGATCAGACCGCTGGAGGCGGCGACCATCTTCTTCAGCGGCACCCGGTCGTTCACATGGGCATTGAACAGCGAATACATCGGAATCGAGAAACCGCCGAAGATGGCCATGGCGATGAACAGTGGCCAGACACTGCGCGATTCAATCATGGCGGGCGGCTGCACTGTCACCGGTTCCGGCAGCAGGATCGCGACAATGGCCGCCAGCATGGCTGCAAATGTCACCACCGTGATGACCAGCCGACGGTTCACCAGATCGGAGACCCTGCCTATCGGCCACTGAAACAGCATGCCGCCCAGGAAGATGACGGCGATGAAGGTCGATATCTCCGTGACGGAGAGGCCGATGCGCTGGGCATAGATCGCGGCAAAGCCGAAGATGGCCCCGTTCGTGACGCCATTGAGCGTCATGCCGATGGAACCAAGCGGGGAGAGCCGGTACAGCTCCCTGAAACTGAGGGTCTCCGGGGCGGTGAAGTCCGGTGCGCGGGATGCGGCGAGGCAGACAGGCAGCAGCGCCAGCGAGACGAGAACGGCGACGATCATGAACAGGTTGGCCCCGCTCGGGTCCGCCGCACCCAGCAGATACTGGCCAGCCGAGAGGGCACCAAGCTGGACGACCATGTAGGTTGCAAGCAGCCGTCCCCGGTTCTGGTTGTCGCTCAGATCGTTGATCCAGCTTTCGGCGACGATATAGAGACCGGCATAGCTGAAACCCGTCACCAGCCGCATGCTGAACCAGACCCACGGGTCGATGA
>BQJF01000046.1 GCA_021604565.1 Minwuia thermotolerans
GCCCCCGACAGATTGTCACCCATTTCCATCATCGCCCTCCCCAAGCGAATCTCCGACCGCGATGCGGCCATCTCCCGTAACCGAAAGGTAGATACCACAGTCGACATGGCCGAAGCCCGATTGCAGTACCTTCGGAATCTGCATGTCCCGCTCCGCCGTCGCCGGATTCACGTTCGTCGCGCCACAGCGGTCGATCCGCGCGAGCCCCTGCAGCCGCGCACCACCGGCGTTCACTGCCTTGCCGACCAGATCGAATTCCGCCCATGCGGGCATGTCATCGACATAGATGTTGCCGCGAAACCGCATCGGATCGACCGGCTTGCGCGCCACCCGCTCGATATCGCGCAGGGTATTCAGGTTGATCAGCGACAGCACCGGCAGGCCGACATCGCTCAGTTCGGCACCGGGCGCGGCGACAATGCGCGGCGCGCCACGCAGCTCCTCCTTCGCCCAGGCGGACAGGAACTGCTCCACCAGACTGCGTCCGATAGGCAGGGACAGATTGCCCCGCGCCACCTGCTTGCCGTCCCGCAGCAGGGTCAGTGTCTGTTCCGCATCATCGAACCGCGCATCCAGCGTCGCCAGCCGCTCATGCTGCATCAGTTGCAGATAGCTGGTCTTGGGCAGATGTTTCGGATCAGCCGGATCGAAGCTGGTCGAGCCATGCGCGATCGCCCACTTGCGGTCGAATGGAATGGTCTGGCCGACGGTCAGGTCAACGGCGGTCATGTCATCGGCGGATAGGCCCTTGACCGGATAGCGGCAGAGTCTGGTGATACGTGTCATGGCAGGAGAGTGTCCCGACCCACCCCACGGATCAAGTGGCAGGCGGGCGCACAAGGCAATTGAATGCGGAATCCGGCGCGGCGCTGTCTTGCGCAGGCGTTGCACAATGACAACATATGTGCTGTCGGGTTGCCCAGACGGGGACCGGACATCCGAACCGCGCGGCGACGCGCATCATGACAGGCAAACTCTAGTGAGACGCCGATGACAGGCCCGCAAAGGGGTGTCGGACGCGGGCTTGGGAAAGAGGGAAGCATGGACTTCGAGAACTACACGGAACGGGCGCGCGGCTTTCTGCAAAGCGCCCAGGGGCTGGCTGTCCGGTCCAATCATCAGCGTTTCACCACGGAGCATCTGCTGAAGGTGCTGCTGGATGACGAGCAGGGCATGGCCGCATCGCTGATCGCCGCCGCGGGCGGTGACGCGAAGCAGGCACTGCAGCAGACCGAACTGGCGCTGGGCAAGCTGCCCAAGGTCGAAGGCTCCGGCGCCGGGCAGGTCTATCTTGCCCCGGAACTGGCGCGGGTCTTCGAACAGGCCGGCCAATTGGCGACAAAGGCGGGCGACAAGTTCGTCACCGCGGAAATGATGCTGCTGGCACTCGCCATGGCGAACGATGCCGAAACGGCGAAGATCCTGAAAGGTGCCGGTGTCGCCCCGCAGGCCCTGAACACGGCAATCAATGACATGCGCAAGGGACGCACGGCGGACAGTGCCTCCGCCGAGGATGGCTATGACGCGCTGAAGCGCTATGCCCGCGACCTGACCGAGGCGGCGCGCGAGGGCAAGCTGGACCCGGTGATCGGCCGCGACGACGAGATTCGCCGCGCGATCCAGGTGCTGTCGCGCCGGACCAAGAACAACCCCGTGCTGATCGGTGAACCCGGTGTCGGCAAGACCGCCATCGCCGAGGGGCTGGCACGCCGCATCATCGACGGTGACGTGCCGGAGGGACTGAAGAACAAGCGCCTGCTGGTGCTCGATCTGGGGGCCATGATCGCGGGCGCCAAGTACCGCGGTGAGTTCGAGGAGCGGATGAAGGCCGTGCTGCAGGAAGTGCAGTCGGCGGCGGGCGAGATCGTGCTGTTCATCGACGAGTTGCACACGCTGGTCGGCGCAGGCAAGGCAGACGGGGCCATGGACGCCTCCAACCTTCTGAAGCCGGCCCTGGCGCGCGGTGAGCTGCATTGCATGGGCGCGACCACGCTGGACGAATATCGCAAGCACATCGAGAAGGATGCTGCGCTGGCGCGGCGCTTCCAGCCGGTGTTCATCGCGGAACCGACGGTGGAGGACACCATCTCCATCCTGCGCGGGCTGAAGGAGAAGTACGAGGTGCATCATGGTGTGCGCATCTCCGACACCGCCATCGTCTCCGCCGCGACCCTGTCGAACCGCTACATCACCGACCGCTTCCTGCCGGACAAGGCCATCGACCTGGTGGACGAGGCCGCGAGCCGCGTGCGCATGCAGGTGGATTCGAAGCCCGAGGAGCTGGAACTGCTCGACCGGAGGGTGATCCAGTTGAAGATCGAGCGCGAGGCCCTGACCAAGGAAAGCGATCAGGCATCGAAGGACCGGCTGCAGAAACTGGAAACCGAGCTTGCGGATCTGGAGGAGCAGAGCCGGGCGCAGACCGCGCGCTGGCAGGCCGCCAAGGACAAGCTGGGCGAGGCGCAGCACGTCAAGGAAGAGCTGGATCGTGCCCGCAATGACGTCGAGGACGCCAAGCGGCGCGGCGATCTGGCCCGTGCCGGTGAGCTGACCTACGGCCTGATCCCGGAACTGGAGCGGAAGCTGGCGGAAGCCGAGGGCAAGTGCGCCCCGGCCGGTGTCCGCGAGTCGGTGACGGAGGAGGACATTGCCATCATCGTCAGCCGCTGGACCGGTGTGCCGGTGGAGAAGATGCTGGCTGGCGAGCGCGAGAAGCTGCTGCAGATGGAAGCGCGCATCGGCGAGCGGGTGATCGGTCAGGAGGAGGCGATCAGGGCCGTGGCCCACGCGGTCCGGCGCTCCCGTGCCGGTCTGCAGGACCCGAACCGGCCGATCGGATCGTTCCTGTTCCTGGGTCCCACCGGTGTCGGCAAGACCGAACTGACCAAGGCACTCGCCGAGTTCATGTTCGACGACGACCAGGCCATGGTCCGCATCGACATGTCGGAGTACATGGAGAAGCATGCGGTGGCCCGCATGATCGGTGCCCCGCCGGGCTATGTCGGCTATGACGAGGGCGGTGCCCTGACCGAAGCAGTCCGGCGCAGGCCCTATCAGGTGATCCTGTTCGACGAGGTCGAGAAGGCGCATCCGGATGTCTTCAATGTGCTGCTGCAGGTGCTGGACGATGGCCGCCTGACTGACGGCCAGGGACGCACGGTCGATTTCCGCAACACCCTGATCATCATGACCTCGAACCTGGGCAGCGAACATCTGGCGGCGCTGGGTGCCGAAGACGACACCGCCCTGGCAGAGGCACAGGTGATGAAGGCGGTGCGGGATCACTTCCGGCCCGAGTTCGTCAACCGGCTGGACGAGATCATCCTGTTTCACCGTCTCGCGCGGGCGCACATGGGCGGGATCGTGGACATCCAGTTGCGCCACCTGCGGGACCTGCTGGCGGAACGGAAGATCGAACTGGAACTGGACGAGGCCGCCCGCGACTGGCTGGCCGAGGCCGGTTACGACCCGGTCTATGGTGCCCGTCCGCTGAAACGTGTCATCCAGCGCGAACTCCAGAACGCGCTGGCAGAGCGCATCCTGGCAGGAGAGATCCCTGACGGGACCACCGTGGAAGTCCATGCGGGACCCGACGGAATGACGTTCGAAAGGACGAACGCCGTCGCGGCCGCCTGACCACGCATCCGGATTGCCGTCCCTTGCCCACCCTTTTCCGTTCCGGACCAGGGGTGTGCGTGGGACGGCGCCATCATGTGTGACGGCAATGCATTCCCCAGGAACTCTGCCCGGCAGTCATGCAGCTCCGGACAAGTCCATTGCCTGACAATGTCCACAGGGCGTAGACTTTCTCATATCCGAACAGTTTCCAGTAAAACTCTGCAGACTGACGGACCATACCTGAAATGGTTGGGCGGGAACCATGACACATCCGTATCCGAAGAAGGTGCGCGAATTCCAGAATCATCATTTCGATTCAAAGATCTGGAATGATTTCATGTTCCGGGATGATGACATCATCATTTCGACCTATGCAAAGTCCGGAACGACCTGGGTTCAGCAGATTGTCAGCCAGTTGATATTCAATGGTGAGGAAGGGCTGCCCGTAGCCGAAATGTCGCCATGGATGGACCTCCGCGTTCCGCCCAAGGAGGTGAAACTGCCTGAGGTCGAGCAGCAGAGCCACCGTCGCTTTCTGAAGACACACCTGCCCGTAGATGCACTCGTCTTCTCACCCAGCGCCAAATATATCTACATCGGCCGGGACGGGCGGGACGTCGTCTGGAGCATGTACAACCACCACACCAACGCGAACCAGTTCTGGTACGAGGCGCTGAACGACACGCCAGGTCGCGTCGGCCCGCCCATCGAACCGCCCCCTGACGACATCAGGACCTACTTCGAAGACTGGATGTCGAAGGACGGGCACCCCTTCTGGCCGTTCTGGGAGAATGTCCGGTCATGGTGGGAAATCCGTGATCTGCCGAATGTCCTGCTGATCCATTTCGAAAGGCTGAAAGCCGACATGCCGGGCGAGATTCGCCGGATTGCCGACTTCATCGACACACCCATCGACGAGTCCAGATGGGAAGCCATTCTGGAGCATTGCAGCTTCGGTTACATGAAGGCCAATGCGACGGCGAGCGTTCCGCTCGGTGGTGCTTTCTGGGATGGCGGTGCCGAGACCTTCGTCCACAAGGGCGTGAACGGTCGCTGGCGGGATACGCTCTCCGCCGCCGAATCAGCAGCCTACGAGGAACGGGCGCTGCGTGAACTGGGGCCGGAATGTGCCGACTGGCTGAAGACGGGCAGGTCTGGGTAACAGGCTACGGGCCACGAACCGTCCGCAACCCGGCTTGCAGAACGCGCCGCCAATGCCCTTTCCGTGATCAGGCCGGTGGAATGGTGTCGACTGCCGCCCTCTCAGCCTTCCGGCTTGGGCGCAGGTTCCTTCAGCCAGCTCTTGATGTCGCGGGCGAACAGGCGGCGGGCGTCCGGTGACAGGTGGCCGAGCCAGCGGCGCAGGCCGCGGCGCAGGTCGTCTTCCTCCACATCGCCGTGATGCGCCTGCAACAGCACGTCGCGGTAGTCCTCGACCGTATCGAGGCCCCATTCGTTGTCCTTCGGGTCGAAGGCAGCGATGCGCGCCTTGACCGACGGAATGCTCAGCACCGCCTCTGTCAGAATCTCCGACTCCAGGTCAAAGCCACCCCATTCCTGCCACCAGGCCGTGCTGCCCTTCCGGTTGAGCAGGTAGTTGTAGACGATCTGGCCCTGGACACCGCGGGCACGGGCACGCGCCTCCTGCTCCAGGCGGGCATTGTCGCGGGTTTCGGTCAGGCCGACCTCCGCAACCTTGAACTGGGTCAGGCCGCGCTCGACCCAGACCTTCAGGGCCTCTGCGGGGACCGTGATCTCGCCATGCCGACGGGCGGGGCCGCCAGCAGCGGCAGGGCGGCGGCGACTGCTGTCACCACCGCCCGACCGTTGACCACCCCTGGGGCGTTCTGGGTTCACGCTGCTTCCTTGCTGTTCTTGCGCCGCACCACCGCATCATAGTCCGCGATCAGGGCCTCACAGATTCCGCCCGGTGTGAAGGCATAGGGTCCGATTTCCCGCACCGGCGTCACTTCCGCCGCCGTACCGGTGAGGAAGCACTCCTCGAAATCCGCCAGTTCCTCCGGCATGATCCGCCGCTCGATGATCTCGTAACCGCGTTCCTTCGCCAGCGCGATCACTGTCCGGCGGGTGATGCCGTCCAGGAAGCAGTCCGGCGTCGGCGTGTAGATCTTGCCGTTGCGGGTGAAGAAGATGTTGGCCCCGGTTGCCTCGGCCACCTGACCGCGCCAGTCCAGCATCAGCGCATCGGCATAGCCTTCCTTCTCCGCCGCATGCTTCGACAGGGTGCAGATCATGTAGAGGCCGGCGGCCTTCGATTCGACCGGTGCGGTGGCCGGATCGGGCCGGCGCCACTTGGATATCTGCAGACGGATACCCTGCAGCCGCTCCTCCGGCGAGAAGTAGCTCGGCCATTCCCAGACCGCGATTGCCAGGTTGATCCGGTTGGCCTGCGCCGACACGCCCATCATCTCGCTGCCACGCCACGCCACCGGGCGGACATAGCCATCGACGATATTGTTGTCGGCCACGACCTTGCGGCAGGCGGCGTCGATTTCCGCGACGGAATAGGGAATCTCGAAGTCGAGCAGCTCGGCGGACCGGACCAGCCGCTCCGTATGCTCGGTCAGCTTGAAGATCTCGCCGCCATAGACGCGCTCGCCTTCAAACACGGAACTGGCATAATGCAGCCCATGCGTCAGCACATGTACATCTGCATCTCGCCACTGGACCATCTCGCCATTGTACCAGATCAGACCATCCTGGTCCGCGAAGTTGCTCATTGCCTGCCTCGTTTATACAAATGTGTCGCCTAATGCGCATTGTGAGTAACATTGTAAGGAAACTAAGTCAACATGGTTGACGTATCTTTTTCCCGCTCTCCCACGCCACAGGATGATGACCCTGCGACCGCCGATTGGGAAGCATGGTTTGACGGACAGAATCATCCCGCCGGGCGCGACCTGCGCCAGGCCATCGAGATGCTTTTCTTTGCCTATCGGGACTTTACGTCCGATCCGGACCAGGTTCTGGCCACTGTCGGCTATGGCCGTGCGCACCACCGGGTGCTGCATTTCGTGGGCCGCAATCCCGACATCACGGTGCAGGACCTGCTGAAGATCCTGAACATCACGAAGCAGTCGCTGGCCCGTGTACTGGGTGCCATGGTGCGCGATGGCTATGTGGCTCAGACCCCGGGAGCAAGGGACCGTCGGTTGCGGCACCTGTCGCTGACCGAGAGCGGACAGGCACTCGAAGCCGCCTGTTCCGATCCGCAGCAGGAGCGTGTGGCCCGTGCCTTTCACCGCGCGGGACCGGAGGCCGTGGAGGGCTATCGCCGGGTGCTTTCGGAATTGCTCGACCGGGAGAGCCGCGACACCATCCTGGCCCAGATCCGCAAGTGAGCACCGGACAGCCGAAAGACCCGCATGACCGATGACAGCCCGCATATCCTGATCGTTGACGATGACAGCCGGTTGCGCGGCCTGCTGCGCCGTTTCCTCGGCGACAGCGGCTTCCGGATCAGCGAGGCGGCGGACACGGCGGAGGCGGAAAGCCGCCTCGCGGGGATCGAGTTCGACCTGCTGATCCTCGACGTGATGCTGCCGGGAGAGGATGGCCGACAGTTCGCCAGTCGCCTGCTCGGCACCGGTCGGCAGGTGCCGATCCTGATGCTGACCGCACTCGGCGATGCGGATGACCGGATCGCGGGCCTGGAAACCGGTGTCGATGATTATCTGACCAAGCCGTTCGAGCCGAAGGAACTGCTGCTGCGCATCCGGGCCGTGTTGCGGCGCGGCACACGACGCCCGGTCGCGCAGGTTCTCGGTTTCGGCGAGTTCCGTTTCGACCGCGCCACCAACCGCCTGACCCGTGACGATGCCCCGGTCCGACTTACCAGTGGTGAGGCGGCGTTGCTGCAGACCCTCGCCGCCCGCCCCGGCGAAACCATCAGCCGGGAGACGCTGGCAGGTGATGCCGGTGATCCGGCCGGGCGCGCGATCGATGTGCAGGTCACGCGCCTGCGACGCAAGCTGGAGGATGATCCGCGTCAGCCGACACACCTGCAGACCGTCCGGGGTGAGGGCTATGTCCTCTGGGCCACGGCGTTGAACGCATGACCGGACAAGGCTTCAAAGCCGGCAGGGCGCGCCCATGCGCGTAACCCTGCCTTTGCTGGGCCGGATGCGGCAGTTGATGCCGAAGCGGCTGTTTCCCCGCGCCCTGCTGATCATCATCCTGCCCTTGATCCTGGTACAGGCGATGGTGGCCTGGTTCTTCTATGAACGGCACTGGAAATCCGTCTCCGCGCATATGGCGTCCGGCGTCGTGGGCGAGATCATGCTGGTGCTGGACAGCATGTCCACGGCCGAGAACCGGGCGGAGCGTGCCTGGCTGGCCCAGGCGGCACAGGACAAGCTGCGCCTGCGCGTCGAGTTCGTTGGCGGCGCACAACTCAGCAATCCGGTGCGCGGTGCCGATATCGACCCCGGTGACTACTCGCTGAAGGACCGGATGTTCGCCCAGTTCATCGCCCGCAGCGTCACCTATCCCTTCGTCATCGACACGGGGTCGGAGGCCCGGCGGCTGGGGGTCAGCATCCAGTTGCCCGACGGTGTGCTGCATGTCTCGACCCGTGACGAGCGGCTCTACTCGCTGACCATCAACATCCTGATCATCTCCATGATCACCACATCGATCGTGGTGCTGTTCATCGCCGTGCTGTTCCTGCGCAACCAGGTACGGCCGATCCGCTGGCTCGCCTCCGCCGCCGAACGCTACGGCAAGGGCCAGGAAGCCCCGGACTTCCGCCCCAGCGGCGCGCTGGAGGTGCGGCAGGCCGCGCGCAACCTGCTGGAAATGAAGAACCGCATGACCCGGCAGATCGAACAGCGCAGCGAGATGCTGGCCGGCGTCAGCCACGACCTGCGTGCGCCGCTGACCCGCATGAAGCTGCAGCTCGCCATGCTGGGCGAAGACCCGGAGATCGAGGACCTGCGCAGCGACGTAAACGACATGCAGCGCATGGTCGACGGCTATCTGGCCTATGCCCGTGGCCAGGATCAGGAACCGGCTGAGCCGCTGGATCTGGCTGCCCTGGTCAGGGCAGTCGCCGATGACACGCGGCGTCAGGGTGCCACTGTCACGGACAACATCAGCGGCGATCTGCAGTTGATCGGACGCCCCAACGGCCTGAAGCGATGCCTGACCAACCTGATGGAGAACAGCCGCCGCCACGCCGACGGCATCAGCCTGCTGGCGGAACGGCGCTCGAACCAGATCTACATCCAGATCGATGACGACGGACCTGGCATCCCCGCCGAACGACGCACGGAGATGTTCCGCCCCTTCCGCCGCCTGGATGATGCACGCGGGCCGGACACAGGTGGGGCAGGCCTGGGTCTGACCATCGCCCGCGACGTGGTGCGCCGACACGGTGGCGAGATCAGGCTGGGCGCCTCAGACATGGGCGGTCTGCGGGTCGAACTGCGATTGCCTGTGTAAGCCTGTTCAGTTGACCGTTCCTCCCCTCTCCCCCTCCCGGCCACCCACGTAAGTATCCTGAAATGGGTGGCCGGGAGGGGGAGAGGGGCGGAACGGTCCACAAATAGACTCACGCCCACATCGGGATGATGGAAACCACCAGCAGCAGCCCGAGTGCGCCGTTGAGAAGCCGCCACTGCCGCTCTGTCCTGAGCAACCGCGCCAGCACCGCCCCTGCACCGCACCAGAGGGTCAGTGCCGACGATCCGCAGACCATGAACACAAGCCCCATGACCAGCGCGGCCAGCACGGGGTCGCCCATCCCGCCGGAGAAGGCGGCACTGGCCCCGAAGGCCATCGCCCATGCCTTCGGGTTGACTGAGACGAGCATCAGGCCCGCCGCGTAGCTGTAGGGCCTGATCTCCACATCACCTGTCGAGCCGGGCGCACCATTGCTGGCTGTGCGCCATGCCAGCCAGAGCAGATAGGCCGATCCGCCAAGCCGCATCGCAAGCTCCAGCGCCGGAACCGCTGCCAGCAGACTGGCCAGCCCGAACCCGGCGCAGAAGACTATGGTCGCCAGACCGGAAACCATCCCTGCGATCAGCGGCAGGCTGCGGCGCACACCGAAGTTCATCCCCGAAGCGGTGGAAAGCGTCGTTGCACCGCCGGGCGTGATGGTCGTGACAACGGCGAAGAGAACAAGGGCCGACAGGGTTTCCATGGAGCGCACTTCCCGAAGCAGTTCGGCAAACCGGACTGCCCGGCTGGCATGGAAAGATGAGTGCGGCACACAACATTAGACAAACGAATTATCCTTATCCAATCATCAGCAATGCTAATATGACTCAATGAGCACCAACCTTGATATCGGCCTGGTCCGGGCCTTCGCCCTGATCGCCGAAACCGGCAGCATGACCCGCGCCGCCGACCTGCTTGGCATTTCACAGGGCGCCGTCAGCCAGCGAATCCAGCGGCTGGAGGACCTGTTGCGCTGCACCCTGTTCACACGCGGCAAGCGTGGCCTGAGCCTGTCGCCGCAGGGGCAGCGCTTGCTGCCGGCCTGCCACAGGCTGCTGCAGGCCAATGACGCGGTTGTGGCAGAGGTCCTGCCGCAGACCATCCGCGGCAAGGTCCGCTTCGGCGTGCCCTTCGATCTCGTGCCGCTTTATCTCCCGCTTGCCCTGCGCGGTTTCTCCCAGACCTGCCCATCCGTGGAGGTGGAGGTGGTTACCGCCGCCTCACCGGAACTGCGGGAGATGTTCAGGCAGCGGCAGATCGATCTGGCCCTGCTGGAGGAACCGGTTGCCGGGATCACCGGCGAATGCCTCACGGTCGAACCGCTGCACTGGATCGCCGGGCCGGAGGGACACGCGGGTTTCAGGCGCCCCCTGCCGCTGTCGATCATCAGCGAAACCTGTGCCTTCCGCCCCGCGATGATCGAAAGCCTGCGCAAGGCAGATATCGCTTGGCGACCGGTGCAGGAGAACGGCAGCATCGACGCGACCATGGCTGTCGTGCGCGCCGGGCTGGCCGTGTCCACGTCATTGCGCGCGGCTGTTCCGGAAGATGTCTCGATCCTGGGGCCGGAGAGCGGCCTGCCCGACCTGCCCGGATATTCAATCAGCCTGTTCGCCGGCCGGACCGGCGATAGCCCCGCCGTCGAGGAACTCGCCCGTCACGTCCGGGAAGCCGTCAGGACGCGGTAGCATCCGTGCAGCGGCTGCAGATGTCCCGAGACCCGGCCCCTTTCGCCGGAACGACGGACGGCAGCGCGATCAGAATTGCATCTGCTCGACATCCTGCGCGCCATGCACGACCCGGAGAACAAGTGTGCGTGTCTGCTCATGCCGAAAATAGATGCACCGTCGACGATACGGAAAGGCCCGCAACCCCTCACTGATATGGTCGCGCGGAACACCAGTGAACCCGTCCTCGGCGATCCACTCGATCCTCGCAGTCAGATCAGCGAGAAACGCATCGGCATTGGCAGGGCTCTCAGCAGCGATGTAGGCGTGGATATCCCTCAGATCACGACGGGCCAGATCAGTCAGGACAAGCGTTCGCGCCACTTACGGCTCACGATCAGCGACGATATCGGCAAACAGGGAGCCAGGTAAGTCATACGACTTGAGCCTGCCAGCAGCGACGTCAGCCTCCGCATCTGCTACCAGCGAACGCGCCTGCGCCAGGCGGGTCTCGTAGTCCTCCAGCATCCGCAAACCAGCACGCACGACTTCGCTGGCGTTGCTGAAACGCCCGGCGGCAACCTGTTCTCCGATGAAGGCGTCATAACGCTCACCAACGACGAAGGATCTCTTCAGACTGGACATGGTTTGTACCTCCAACCTGAATAATGCCATCAGGTGAGAATAATTCCTACCCAATCGAACGAGCGGTCAGACAGCAATTGCATCCGTGCAGCGGTTGCAGATGTCCTGGGCCTCGGTGACTTCCGGCAGCACCATCCAGCAGCGCTGGCACTTGCCGCCGTCGGCCAGGGCCGGAACCACCGCGACGCCTTCCACATCGTCCAGCGTGAAGGCGCCTTCCGGTGCCGGGTCCGTGCTGATGTGGATGTCGGAGGTGATGCAGATCTCCGCCACGTCCAGATCGTCGAGCAGGGCCGCGTCTTCAGCGGAGACATGCACGACCGGCGCGGCCTGCAGGCTGGCACCCATCCGCTTCTCCCGCCGTTCCACCTCCAGCGCACCGGTGACGACGCGGCGGATGCGGGCGATGCGGTCCCAGCGGGCCGCCAGATTGTCGTTCAGCCATTCCGCCGGGATCTCCGGGAACAGCTTCAGATGCACGCTGTCTGACGGATCGTTGTAGCGGCTCTGCCAGACCTCCTCCGCCGTGAAGCTGAGGATCGGCGCGAACCAGGTGACCAGCGCATGGAACAGCCGGTCGAGCACGGTCCGCGCGGCGCGACGGCGCACGGAACCTGCCGGATCGCAGTAGAGCGCGTCCTTGCGCACATCGAAATAGAACGAGGAAAGCTCGACGGTGCAGAAGTTGAACAGCTCCACATGGATGCGATGGAAGTCATAGACATCCAGGTTGCGCCGCAGGTCGCGATCCATCACCGCCAGGCGGTGCAGGATGTAGCGTTCCAGTTCCGGCATCTCCGCCACCGGCAGTTCCTCCTCCGCCGACCAGCCGTCCAGGTTGCCCAGCAGGAAACGCATGGTGTTGCGCAGGCGACGATAGGAATCCGCCGTCGACTTGATGATGTTCGGGCCGAACCGCAGGTCTTCGGAGAAGTCCGCCGCCACGACCCAGAGCCGCAGGATATCGGCGCCATACTGTTTCATGACTTCCTGCGGGGAGATCGTGTTGCCGACCGACTTCGACATCTTCTCCTTCTTCTCGTCCAGCAGAAAACCGTGGGTCAGCACGCCCTTGTAGGGCGCGCGACCACGGGTGCCGCAGCTCTCCAGCAGGGACGAATGGAACCAGCCGCGATGCTGGTCGGAGCCTTCCAGATAGAGGTCGGCCGGAGACTGCAGGTCGTCGCGCTTCTCCAGACAGAAGGCATGCGTGGTACCGGAGTCGAACCATACGTCCAGGATGTCGCGCGCCTGCTCGAAGTTCTCCGGATCATGCTCCGGCCCCAGGAAGACCGACGGATCGGAGTCAAACCAGGCGTCGCAACCATCGCGGGCAATCGCCTCCACGATACGGGCGTTCACCGCCGGGTCGCGCAGCGGCTCGCCGGTGCGCTTGTCGACGAACACCGTGATCGGCACGCCCCAGACGCGCTGCCGCGACAGCAGCCAGTCGGGACGGCGCGCGATCATGTCCCGCAGGCGGCGCTGGCCGGAGGCCGGATAGAAGGCGGTCTCGTCGATGGCCTTCAGCGCCGTCTCCCGCAGCCCGTTCTTCTCCATGGAGATGAACCACTGCGGTGCATTGCGGAAGATCAGCGGCGCCTTGGAGCGCCAGCTATGCGGATAGGAATGCACGATCTTGCCATGTGCCAGCAGGCCGCCGTGCTCGGTCAGGGTCTCGATCACCGGCCCGTGCGCCTTGAACACATGGTGTCCGGCGAAATGTGGCACATGCGGGTAATACACACCGTCCGGTCCCACCGTGTCCGGCACCTCGACGCCGTGTTCCCGGCCAAGGTCGAAGTCCTCCGCGCCATGGCCGGGCGCGATATGGACGAAGCCCGTGCCCTGTTCCGTCGTCACGTAGTCGGCGGGCAGCAGCCGGTCCTCATAGGTATAGCCAAGCGCGCTCAGCGGATGGCGGCAGACGGTTCCGGCAGGATTCGTGACACCGGCCACGCGGGTCCAGGAACTGATCCCGGCCTTTGCCCGCACTTCTTCCGCCAGGGCATCCGCCAGCGCCAGCTTCTCCCCCACCACGGCGAGGGAGCCTTCCTCCACGGCGTCTACCTGATAGACGCCATAGGCGATCTCCTCCCCATAGGCCAGCGCCCGGTTGCCGGGAATGGTCCAGGGGGTGGTGGTCCAGATCAGGATCGATGCGCCTTCCAGCGCCGGGTCCTCGGTGCGGATGACCGGGAACCGGACCCAGATGGTGAAGGAGGTATGGTCGTGATACTCGATCTCCGCCTCGGCGAGGCTGGTCTTCTCCACCACCGACCACATGACGGCCTTCGAGCCCTTGTAGAGGGAGCCGTCCATCAGGAACTTCAGCAATTCGCTGACCGTCACCGACTCGGACTCATAGGCCATGGTCAGATAGGGGCGTTCCCAGTCGCCGAACACGCCGAGACGCTTGAACCCGTCACGCTGCACATTGATCCAGTGATCGGCGAAGTCGCGACATTCCTTGCGGAACTCCTTCAGCGGCACCTCGTCCTTGTTCTTGCCAGCCTTGCGGTACTTCTCCTCGATCTTCCATTCGATCGGCAGGCCGTGGCAGTCCCAGCCCGGCACGTAGTTGGCGTCGAAGCCCAGCATCTGGCGGGAACGGTTGATCACGTCCTTCAGGATCTTGTTCAGCGCGTGCCCGGCGTGGATGTCACCGTTCGCGTAGGGCGGACCGTCATGCAGGATGAACTTCTCCCGACCCTTCGAGCTTTCGCGCAGCTTTCCCCAGATATCCATGTCGTACCACCGCTTCAGGATCTCCGGTTCCTTCTGCGGCAGGCCGGCGCGCATGGGAAAGTCGGTCTTCGGCAGGAAGACGGTGTCCTTGTAGTCCTGGGTCATGTCTGAAACTCGTTTATGATCTGCCACGGCAGGAATCACTGGCGCGCGGCACGTTCTTCATCGGGATGGTGGTCAGAAAGGCAGATTGGCCCGGCCCTGAGTATTACAGGACCGGGTTGATAATTCGCCGGACGGCTGAGCCTGCATCCATGAAACGTTGCATGAGCGGGCTTTTACCAGCGCGCCGCGGGGATGTCGAGGCAACGGGCCCGCATCGCCGCATCCAGCGCCGCGCGCTGGTCCAGCAGACTGCGGTACCAGTCGAGGCGCGCCGTCACATGATCCTCCAGCCGCCGTTCCCGTGCGACATGGGCATGGGCATTGCGCGCCAGCCGCCGGCGCAGCGACCGGTCTCCTATCAGCGCCCGCAGTTTCAGGCCGAACTGGCGCGGCGTGCGGAAGATCAGACCGGTGTCGTTGTGCCGGATCGTCTTCTCGTAGACCGTGGGCGCGGCCAGTACGGTCGTCCCCTCCGCCGCGCACTCTATGAATTTCAGATCCGACTTCAGGCGATTCTTGGGCGTGTCGGAAAGCGGCAGCAGCGCGATATCCGCCTGCCCCAGCAGTTCCCGGTACCGGTCATGCGGACAGGTCGGGTGAAACACCTTCTGCGCTGTCTCCAGCGCATCGAAGAAGCCCCGGTCATGCACGACAGTGACCCGCACACGATCCCCGTAGAGGCGCAGCACGTCGTTCAGTTCCGCCATGACAGGCTGCCAGTCGCCCTCCCGGTTCAGGGCACCGAAGAACAGGGTGACCGGCTGGTCTGCTGCACCGCCCTGTTGCCGCAGCGGCGGCACATTGGCGAGCTGGTTGGGGAAGACACCCACCGTCGGGTTGTGCCGACGAATGAATGCGCCGAGCGCGTCGGTGGAGGTCTGAACGGCGTGGCTGGTGCGCAGGCAGAAGAAATTCGTCTGCACAACCATCGGCCAGATGCGGGGGTCATCGTCCCATTCGGAGACCACCAGATGGCCCTGGCGCAGCAGTTTCAGGTGGTCGTCAGCACGGGCGGGTTCCAGGATCTGGCGCTGCCAGACGAAGACCGAGTCCTCACCCGGCTCCGGCTGTTTCATCGCCTGACCACTGCCGAAGACATGGCACCGGACGCCGGGCAGACGCGCCAGCGCGGCCGCAGGCTGATGCACACGGATATCGTTGACCGCCGCCACCGGACGCAGGGTGAAGAACTGGATCAGCATGGCTCAGTCAGTCTCTCTGATCCCCGACCGCGACCGGAACTGCTTCGAAGACCTGCTACTTGCTGGTCTCGGGAACCGTACCCCTGGCACTGCCGCCAGACTTTCCACCACCGGACTTGCTGCCACCCGACTTGCCACCGGACTTCTTCGCCTTCGGTGGTGTCCGGTCCGCCGCTGCCTCAAGGTCGAAGACCAGCTTGCCCTGTTCCAGGCGGATCTTCACGTGTCCGCCCCGCTTAAGGGTGCCGAACAGCAGTTCCTCCGCCAGCGGCTGCTTGATGTTCTCCTGAATGACACGGGCCAGCGGCCGGGCACCGAATTCGGGCGTGTAACCCTTGTCGGCCAGCCAGGTGCGCGCGGCATCGGTCATGGATATCGTCACGTCACGGTCGGAGAGCTGGGCCTCCAGCTGCAGCACGAACTTGTCGACGACCCGACCGACCACTTCCGGCGCCAGCGCCGCGAAGGGAATGATCGCATCGAGACGGTTGCGGAACTCCGGCGTGAACAGCTTCTTGATCGCCTCCGAATCCTCGTCGGAGCGCATGCCGCGGTTGAAGCCGATGGCATGTTTCTGCATCTCCGCCGCGCCGGCATTGGTGGTCATGATCAGCACGACATTGCGGAAATCGATCTTCTTGCCGTTGTGATCGGTCAGCTTGCCGTGGTCCATGACCTGCAGCAGCAGGTTGAAGACATCCGGGTGCGCCTTCTCGATCTCGTCCAGCAGCAGCACCGAATGCGGATGCTGGTCCACGCTGTCGGTCAGCAGGCCACCCTGGTCGAAGCCGACATAGCCCGGCGGTGCACCGATCAGACGGCTGACGGTATGGCGCTCCATGTATTCCGACATGTCGAAGCGGTGCAGCGTCAGCCCCATGGTATCGGCCAGTTGCTTCGCGGCCTCCGTCTTGCCGACACCGGTCGGTCCGGAGAACAGGTAGGAGCCGATGGGCTTCTCCGGTTCGCGCAGACCGGCACGCGACAGCTTCACTGCCGACGCCAGCGCTTCGATGGCGACATCCTGACCGAAGACGACGCGTTTCAGGTCGTCCTGCAGGTTGGCCAGGACATTCTCGTCCTTCTTGGTCACCGACTTCGGCGGGATGCGGGCGATCTTGGAGACCACCGCCTCCACATCGCGGACACCGATGACCTTCTTGCGGCGACTCTGCGGCTTCAGCATTTCCGCCGCACCGACCTCGTCGATCACGTCAATGGCCTTGTCGGGCAGTTTCCGGTCATTGATGTAGCGGGCAGAGAGTTCGACCGCCGAACGGATCGCATCGCTGGTATAGCGGACCTTGTGATGTTCCTCGTAGTACGGCTTCAGACCGTTCATGATCTTCACCGCGTCCTCGATCGTCGGCTCGTTCACGTCGATCTTCTGGAACCGGCGCAGCAGGGCGCGATCCTTCTCGAAGTAGCCGCGATATTCCTTGTAGGTCGTGGAGCCAACACAACGGATCGTGCCGGACGCCAGTGCGGGCTTCAGCAGGTTCGATGCATCCATGGCACCACCGGACGTGGCACCGGCCCCGATGACGGTGTGGATCTCGTCGATGAACAGGACCGCGTTGTCGATCCCCTCGATCTCCCGCATCACCGCCTTCAGCCGTTCCTCGAAATCACCCCGATAACGGGTTCCGGCCAGCAGCGCGCCCATGTCCAGCGCATAGATCGTCGCCGTGGCAAGCACGTCGGGAACATTGCCTTCGACAATGCGCCGCGCCAGTCCTTCGGCAATGGCAGTCTTGCCGACGCCCGGCTCGCCCACATACAGAGGATTGTTCTTGGTGCGGCGGCAGAGGATCTGGATGGTGCGGTCGATCTCCAGCGCGCGCCCGATCAGCGGATCGATCTTGCCCGCCCGTGCCTTCTCGTTCAGATCGACACAATACTGGGCAAGCGCCTCGTTCTCCGGCGCCTCGGCCTCCGCCTCACCGGCTTCCTGCATGCCCTCGTCATCGCCGTCCTCCTCCGGATCGTCGGAGCCACGCACGGCGCGTTCCGCATTCAGACCGGGGGCCTTGGCAATGCCGTGGCTGATGTAGCTGACGGCATCCAGGCGGGTCATGTCCTGCTGCTGCAGGAAATAGGCGGCATGGCTTTCCCGCTCCGCGAAGATCGCGACCAGGATATTGGCGCCGGTCACTTCCTCGCGTCCGGAGGACTGCACATGGATCAGCGCACGCTGCACGACGCGCTGGAAACTCAGCGTCGGCTTGGCGTCTTCCTCCAGCGTCTGCGCCAGATCCTTAAGGTCCTCGTCAATGAAACGGGTCAGTTCCTGTGCCAGCTTGCCCAGATCGACATTGCAGGCACGCATGACCGCGACCGCATCCGGGTCGTCGATCAGACTGAGCAGCAGATGCTCCAGCGTCGCATATTCATGATTGCGCTCACCGGCCAGATTGAGGGCACGGCGCAGGGTTTCTTCGAGATGTCTGGAGAGCGATGGCACGCGTCTATTCCGCCTTCTCAAGTGTACATTGCAGGGGGTGCTGGTTCTCACGGGCGAGGTTCATCACCTGGGTGACCTTGGTTTCCGCAACCTCGTACGGAAAGATTCCACAGACGCCGACGCCCTTCTGATGCACGTGCAGCATGATCTGCGTCGCTGCATCGGCGTCCTTGTTGAAATAGCGCTGCAGCACGTAGACGACAAACTCCATCGGCGTGTAGTCGTCGTTCAGCATCAGTACGCGCCACAGGGACGGTTGCTTCGTCCGTGGCCGGGTCTTGGTCACGACCCCGATCTCGTTGTCGCTGTCGTTATCGTTACGCTTGTCGGTCATGTCTCCGACGGCTCTCCCGAAATTCCTGATGAAAACAGTATGGTGGAACGGATCAATGCGAAAGGGGGATCGGCAAGATTTGCGTGCCGGACCCTGACCGCCCCGGCTTCAGGGACATATAGGTCGCGTTCCGTTTCAGGGTAGGCCCGATGCCATTCAAAAGTGCTTCTTGCGCGACGGACTTGCGAAATTAGGTTAACTCCACCATGGACCCTGAATTACGGTTCCGCTAAATTCTTGACGAATCGACGCATTTCAAGGCTCGGGAGCCGCGCCAGTTCATGACGGTAGAACGACATTGGGGACGTTTCACGCTGCTGGTTTTGGCAGCGCTGGTCATGGCCTCCTTCGCCGCACCGGCGGCGGCAAAGCGTGTCTACACGGGCATCGTCGTCGATCAGGCGACGGGGCAGACCCTCTACGCGCACAAGGCTGACCGGACCGTTCATCCGGCATCCCTGACCAAGATGATGACGCTCTACATGCTGTTCGACGCCGTGAAGCAGGGCAAGCTGAGCATGGACACGCCACTGCGTGTTTCGCGCAATGCTGCGGGCAAGCCGGCATCGAAGCTGGGCGTGAAGCGCGGTTCGACGATCCGCGTCAAGGACGCGGCGCTGGCGCTGATCGTGAAGTCCGCCAATGACGTGGCGACCGTGGTGGCGGAGGCTCTGGCCCCGAACGAGGTTGTCTTTGCCCGCCGCATGACAGCGCAGGCGCGCAGGCTCGGGCTGGTCAGCACCAGCTTCCGCAATGCCAATGGCCTGCCGAACCGCCATCAGGTCACCACCGCGCGCGACATGGCCAACCTTGCCATCGCCCTGCAGCGCGATTTCCCGGACCTGTTCCCCCTGTTCGCCACCCGTACCTTCACCTGGAAGGGTCGGAAATACGGTTCGACCAACAACCTGCTGGGCAGGACCAAGGGCGTCGACGGGATCAAGACTGGCTACATCAATGCATCTGGATTCAACCTAGTGACCACTGTCGCGCGCGACGGGCGGCGGCTGGTGGCCGTGGTCATCGGTGGCCGCACTGCGGTGCGGCGCGACCGGCAGATGCAGAAACTGATCAGCATGGGATTCCGCCGTGCCGCGGATCAGGCCAGGTCGGGCACCCTGCAGATTGCCGCCGACCTGCCCCCTGCCCGTCCGGGCAGCCGGGGCGAGTCGTCCGTGCTCGCCAGCCTGCGCAGCATCAACCTGATCTCGGAAGCAAATGCCGCCGCGCCCGCTGATACACCGGTGGCCGCGCCCGACGGCGATCATGGCATCCAGGTCGGCGCCTTCGGCTCCACCAAACGAGCCAACCGTGCCATCCGGCAGGCGGTCGCCGCCGCGCCGGACCAGTTGCGCAATCACCCGATCGATCTCAACAGGGTGAAGACCGCCAAGGGCAGCCTGTATCGCGCACGGCTGCTCTCCTTCAACGCAACCGAGGCCCGCGCCGCCTGTCGCGCACTGAAGGCCCGGCGGATGGACTGCATGGTGCTGCGCAGCGACCGCTGAGCGATCGTGTCCATGACCCGCTGGCTCTGGGTCCGCCATGCACCGACTGATCCGGGCGGGCGGGTCATCGGCCACACGGATATTCCCGCGCTGGAACCTGACAGCGATAGCCTGACCCGTACCGCAGCGATGCTCCAGATCGCGGATGTGGTTCTCTGCAGCCCTCTCGCCCGGTGCCACACGACTGTCGAGAGATTACGCAGTATCAACCCGGCCCTGCCCGCCCCCCTGTTCGACGATGGATTGAAGGAACAGCATTTCGGTGCCTGGGAAGGTCGCCCATACAGCGCGGTCAGTGCCTGGGACGGACTGGACCTGAGAGCCATGGCTGATCTCACACCGCCGGGGGGTGAGAGCTTTCTCGACCTGATCGAACGCACGAAGCGGGTGACTGCACGCGCTGGCGCACAGTTCAGCGGACAGACCATCGCAGTCATCGCCCACGCAGGCGTGATCCGTGCAGCGGTAGCCCTGGCCCTCGACATGCCACCGCACCGCGGCCTCAGCCTCTGCATTGATCCGCTGTCGGTCACGTCCCTGACTGATCATGGTGACGGTGGCTGGGCAGTCGATCACGTCAACCGGATCTGAACCGCCCTGCCCCCGGGATCAACCTCCCTGGCTTGGCAGGCTGCCCTCCAGCTTCAGCAGGAAACGCTTGGTCTCGATGCCGCCGCCGAAACCGGTCAGTGCGCCGTTCGCGCCGATGACCCGGTGGCAGGGGATGATGACCGGCAGCGGGTTGGCACCGTTCGCGGCACCGACCGCTCGGCTCGACTTCGGCGCATCGATGCCGCGCGCCAGCGCGCCGTAGGTCGTGGTCCGGCCGAAGGGAATGGTGCGCAACCGGCGCCAGACCCGCTTCTGGAAGTCGGTGCCATGCAAGGTCAGCGGCAGGTCGAAGTCCTGCAGGCGCCCATCGAAATAGGCCAGCAACTGCCGTTTCACCTCCCCGAAGGGCGCATCGGACAGGTGCCACTCAGGCTGCGGGCCAAAGGCCTTGTGCCCGCCCGGGAAGCTGAGGAAATGCAGCGAACCGGCATCGCCCGCCAGCAGCAGCCGACCGACCGGCGTTTCCAGCCAGGTATAGCTGAGGGGGATATTCTTCATGGCCGGGACGCAAGCAGGGAGGATGGCGGACGACCGTAGAGTTCCCTGAATGCCGCGTTGAACCGGCGCACGCTGCCGAAGCCGGACCGGAACGCGACCTCCGTCATTGGCAGTCCCCCCTCTGCCAGCAGGCGCTTGGCACGCTGGATACGGACCGTGCGGGCGACCTGCAGTGGACTGGCACCGACATGACAGGCGAACAGGCGACTGAGATGGCGCGCGCCGACCCCCAGTCTGTCGGCCAGCTCCGCAACCGAGCCGTCGTCAAGGGCGCCATCCTCGATCAGCCGTAGTGCACGCGACACCGTTGTCTGGGTGCCATTCCAGGCGGCGGAGAAGGGCGCGGTCTCCGGCCGGCATCTGAGACAGGGGCGATAGCCCGCCCGCTCCGCAGCGGCGGCAGTCGGGAAATAGCTGACGTTGCGGGTCAGCGGCTGCTTCACCGGACAGACCGGTCGGCAGTAGATCCGCGTCGTCCGGACGGCGGTGAAGAACCGCCCGTCATAGGCGGGATCCCGGCTGAGGCGCGCAGTGTTGCAGGTGTCGAAATCAAGCATGCCGAAAACTTACCGCCCGACCGGACAGAGGGCGAGACCCCGCCGATGACCAGGTCCGAATCCGGCCAGCCGGAAGGCCCCTCCCCTAGTGCTGCATGCGGCAGGCTGTCTCCGGCTCGTCGACGCCGAGGGTGTCGAGATTGTTGGTCCGGTGCAGGAAGCCCTCCACCGGGGCGCGGGCGACGACGTGGTTGTGGGTGGCGAGCAGCATCGGCTGACGCAACTGATTGTCCCATGGCCGGAAACTCAGGCGGTTCCCCTTGAAGCCGTCGAGCACGAGTTCCGCCGACAGCAAATGATCGCGCAGGGTCGCGAAATCCACGCTCCCGGTGCGCTGCACGGCAGTTGCCACCGCCTTCACGGCCAGCCATGCGGCCCAGTCCGGATCCCGCATCGGGCGCCCCGCGTGATCCTGAAACCGGTTCTCCAACTGCGGTGCGCCATGGCGCGACCATGACCAGTGCCAGGCCAGTCCGGCCAGCCCCTCCGATCCGACGAGCGGGCGCGGGTCGACCGTTCGGTAATTCAGGTCGCGGGCGAACTCGCCGTCACTGTCGGCGACGAAGATCACGTCATGATCGGAACCCTGTGTCAGCAGCAACGGATTGTTCAGTTCCCGCTGCCGCGGGTCATTGCTCAGCACGAAGTCCCGTTCGTCTGCGATCTTCAGTCCATAGCGCGCGGCAGTGCGCCGGAAGGCATCGGCCATTGCCTTGTCCGCCGCCAGTGGCCCCACCAGGACCAGCACCTCCCGCCAGCGGCGCAGGGCTAGGAACTGCCCGACCGCGTCAGCCCGCATGGCGTCACTTGGTGCGATGTGCAGCAGGTTGGACCGACAGTCGGTTCCACGCAGGCTGTCCGCCGCGGCGCGGACATTGAACAGCACCACCTCCCGGCCCGCCATCGCCCTTGAAACAGCAACGATCTCCGCTGCGGGCAGATCAAGGATGATGAAGCGTATGCCACGCGCCAGCATCGCCTCCGCCGTCGCGACAAGTGCGTCCCCACGGGCGCGCTGACGATCCAGGGCAAAGGTCGTCCCGGTCGCCGCGCCATGCCATTTCACCTCCCCCAGCGCCACTTCCCCGCCCGCATGGGGGCGTCCCAGTGGCTGGGTCAGGAAGGCCGCGAAGGTACGGGACTTGCGATAATCACGATCACCCTTCATCTCCAGATGACCGATGACAAGTTCATCCGCCCAGGCGATCGAGACCGGCAACACCAGCGACAGCAACCCCAGCAGACCAGCGGCGAGACAACGGGCCAGATCAGTCATCGATCAGGACGGTATGCGGCACACGCCCGACAGGCACGGAGCGGACGGCACGACGCCCTTCCATGTCGATGACCGTCATGTCGTCACTCAGACCGTTGGCGACGTAGAGCAGGCTGCCGTCCCGGTTCAGGGTGGCGTTCCAGGCCCGGTTGCCCACCAGAACGAGGTCCGTGACTTGCCGCGCGGCAACATCGACGAAGGCCACGTGATTGGCCCGCCCCATCGCGACCACGGCAGTCTTGCCATCGGCTGTCATGGTGATCCCGACCGGGGTCACGTCCTCCGCCCGCAAGCCTCTCGGCGGTTCAAGCTGAAGTGTGGCCGATACGGTGTTGCTGGCGACATCGATGATCGAGACAGAGGCGGCAAGTTCGTTGGACACCCAGAGCTCACGCCCGTCCGGTGTCAGCGCAAAGCGGCGCGGGCGCTGCCCCACCAGGATGTTGGCCCGGATGCTGCCGCTGGCGAGATCGACCACATGCACCAGGTTGGCCACTTCGGAGGAGACATAGACCGTCTGCCCGTTCGGATTGGCCAGAATGCCCTCCGGCTCCGCACCGACCTCGATCGTGGTCAGACCGGCAACGTCCTCTTCTTCCTCACCCTCTTCCTCGTTCTCGCTCTCTTCTTCTTCCTCGTCCTCCTCGTCGGCCAGCGGCTCATCGCTCGGTTCTGCAACATCCAGATCAGGCTTCGCTTCGCGCTCACGGAAATATGTCTCGAGATCGAGGATGCCGAGCTTCGCGTCATCCTCCAGGGAGATGAACAGCGTGCCGCCATCGGCCGAGAAATCGAACAGCTCCGGGTCGTCGATGCCGGTGATCCGGTCGGTCAGTTGAAGGGTCGCGATGTCGATGATGTCGATGGCATCGCCATCGCCACAGGCAACGAAGATCCGCGTCCGCGCAGGGTCGAACTGCAAGTGCCGGGGGCGGGCGGCAGTGCCGATACGCTTGACGACTTCCAGCGTCTTGCCATCCAGCACGTGGACGGCATTGTCCTTCTCGCTCGAGACAAACACCAGACCGGTATCCTTTGCCGCCGCGGGAAATACCATGGCTGTCGCCATTGCCACGACAACTGCCCCTGTCAGCGCGAGGTTTCGCAGATCTCCCATCATGCCCTCCCTTTGTTTTTCTCCACTGATTGAAGCACAGGCAGGTTCGACCGACCAAGCAAAAGCCGGGCAGTGCGAACGCAACCAAAAATTGATGGCATATCATTCTTGTATCACAACCTTATGCTTCATACGATGAATGAAACAGCGCACAGGGTTGTGAGAACAGAGATTCAGCCCGCACCCGCTGCTGTACGACCTGATCCGGAGCTTGACCATGTCCGAAGACCGCTTCACGCGCACCTCTGCAACGCTGACGGCCCTGGAGGGCGGAGATGGCAACGACAACATCGACGGCAGTCACCTGGCGGAGACCATTCTGGGCGGGGCGGGACAGGATAATCTGAATGGTGGATTCGATTCCGACACGCTGGAGGGCGGCAGCGGCAACGACACGCTGGACGGGGATTCGGGCGATGATCTTCTGTCCGGCGGGTCCGGCACGGATAGTGTGCAAGGCGACCAGGGCAATGACACGCTGACGGGCGGCAGCGGCAATGATTTGCTGAATGGCGGCCATGGCGACGACCTCTACCGCTACGGCCGTGGCGACGGGTTCGATCGGATCACGGAGATCAGCTCCGGATCCGGCACGGACGTTCTGCATCTGACTGACGGGCTGACCCTGGCCGACATCCGGCTGGTCGGCAACTCGGATGATCTGTTCGTGGTGCTGACCGACGGCACCGGGGAGGTGCGGATTCAGGATCAGTTCGATTTCCTGGACGCGCGGATCGAGAGCCTGGTATTCGATGACGGCACCACCATCGACCTGACCGGCCCGCTGGCCATGCAGGGTGGCGATGGCGACGATTTCATCGACAGTGCCAACCTGGGTGACACGCTGTCCGGTGGCGCCGGCAACGACGATCTGGACGGATTGGCCGGCGACGATGTGCAGTTCGGCGGCAGTGGCACCGACCGGCTCAAGGGCGACGGCGGCAATGACTCGCTGGACGGCGGCAGCGGCAATGACACGCTGACCGGCTCCCGGGGCGATGACACCATCCAGGGCGGCAGCGGCAACGACAGCCTGCAGGGCGGTTTCGGCAATGACGCCTATGTCTACGACCGTGGCGACGGCTTCGACACGATCAGTGAACGGTCTCCGGTGGGGGGTGGTTTCGACGTCCTGGTGCTCGGCGCAGGTATCACGACGGATGACGTCATCCTGCAATCAAACGGCGCTGACCTGTTTGTCCAGCTTCGCGACGGCACCGGTCAGATCACCATCGATGACCAGTTGACCAACGCCGATGCGCAGGTCGAACGCCTGCTTTTCGCCGACGGCACCGAAATCGACCTGACCATCAGCATCCGGCAGACCGGCAATGACGCCAACAACGCCCTGAACGGCAGTCACTTTGGCGAGACGATCAGCGGCGGCAACGGCGACGACGACCTGGAGGGCCGGGACGGGCAGGACGTGCTGCTGGGGGAAAGCGGTGACGACTCACTCGAAGGCGGCTCCGGTGCCGACAGCCTGTTCGGCGGGATCGGGCGGGACACGCTGGACGGCGATGAAGGCAACGACACGCTGGATGGTGGTACAGGAGAGGATCAACTGGGCGGGCATGAGGGCGATGACACCTATCTGTTCGTACGCGGCAGCTTTCTGACCATCGTGGAGAACCGCCTCGGAACCGGTTCCGGTTTCGACACGATCGAGCTGGAAGCAGGCATCAGCCTGGCCGACATACGCCTTTCTGCCGACGCCTTCGGTGATCTCTTCATCAAAATTCAGGAAGGCACTGGCCGGATCAGGGTTGACGAACAGTTCAACCGTGTCGCATCGCGCGTCGAACTGCTGCGGCTGGCCGACGGTACGGAGGTCGACCTGACTGCTGGCCTGGGTCTTGAGGGGGATGGTGCGAGCGACACCATGTTCGGCAGTGATTTCGACGACACCATGTCCGGTGAAGGTGGTTCGGACCTTCTTTCAGGGCGATCCGGCGCGGACCGGATTTCCGGCGGCGGTGGTGGCGACAATCTCTCCGGGGGCACCGGTGCCGATACCCTGGAAGGCGGAACCGGCAATGACGCCCTGAACGGTGGCCTTGGCAATGACACCTTTGTCTATCGTCGCGGCGATGGCACGGACCACATCTTCGAGAGCGCCGGAATCGAAACGCTGGCATTCGGCGTAGGGATTTCCGTTTCCGATCTGGTGCTTTCACAGGCGGGTAATGACCTGATCCTGACCCTGGATGACGGTTCAGGCAGCATCCGGCTCGACAACCAGTTCCTGTCCAGCGGGAGTTCACAGGTTGAGTTCGCACGGTTCGCCGACGGCAGCACTCTGAATCTGGTCGATGGTATCACGCCTGTGGACCAGAACCTGACCGGCAGCGATGCAGCCGAGAACCTGTCCGGCGGATCCGGCGATGACACGATTGATGGTGAAGCCGGAGCAGATCGGCTGACGGGGCTGGGTGGCCGTGATGTGCTGCGTGGCGGTGTTGCCAACGACACGCTGTTCGGCGGCGCGGATGACGACCTCTATCTCCATGACGCCGGGGATGGCTCCGACGTGATTGATGAAAGGGGCGGCGACGGTCACGACATCCTGCAGCTCGGTGCTGGTATTGCACCATCAGATGTCCGCTTCGTCGCAGGGGGCGACAATCTGTTTGTCGTCATCAGTGGCGTTCCAGGGTCCGGCTTCATCGAGATCGTCAACCAGCAGGGACAGAGTTTCGGGAACGAGTTCAACCGCGACAGCCAGATCGAGGTCCTGCGTTTCGATGATGGGACGGAGGTCGACCTGACGGCCCCGCTGCTCTACCAGGGCGGCGCTGCAAATGATGTCATGGCCGGGGCGCTGCAGAACGACACCCTGCTGGGCCTGGCCGGAAACGATTCCCTTGCCGGGCGGTTCGGCGCGGACCTGCTGCAGGGTGGGGCGGGCAATGACACGCTGCAGGGAGAGGCGGATGACGATCTGCTCATTGGTGGCGAGGGAGCCGACAGCCTGTTCGGCGGCGATGATGACGACACGCTGACCGGTGGCATCGGCAATGATCTGCTGCGGGGTGATGCCGGGGACGATGTCTTTGTCTTCGCGCGCGGCGACGGTTTTGACAGGATTCTCGAGAACAGCTCCGATGCAGGCATCGACGTCATTGAGTTCGGGGCCGACATTGACGTGTCCGATATCCGGCTGTCCTACCTCGTCAGTCAGAACTTCCTGGCCGTCAGTCTGCGGGACGGTTCCGGCGGTATCACGATCGACGGGCAGTTCAACGGACTGGCGGGTGTCGATATCGAACTGCTGCGCTTTGCCGATAGCACCACCATCGACCTGACAGGCCCAATGCTGATGGAGGGGACGGACGGCAATGACTTGCTGGACAGTGACCGTCTGGGGGACACGGTGCTGGGCGGTGGTGGCAATGATGACCTGGACGGCTTCGGCGGTGACGACCGGCTGGAGGGCGAGGGCGGCAATGACACGCTGGAGGGTGGATCCGGGGCCGATACGCTGTCGGGTGGCGATGGCTTTGACAGTCTGCGCGGCAATAGCGGCGACGACAGGCTGATCGGCGGCAGCGGCAATGACTCGCTGGATGGCGACGAAGGTGACGACATCTATGTCTATGCCCGCGGTGACGGCTTCGACGTGATCGCCGAAACGCAAGCCAATTCCGGCACGGACGTGATCGAACTCGCCGCCGGTATCGCACTGGCTGACATCAGGCTCGCCATCATTGCGACCGACGATCTGCTGATCCGTCTGGTGGATGGCACCGGAGAAATCCGGATCACGGATCAGTTCGGCCCCAGCATCGACAGCCGCATCGAGACGCTGCGCTTCGCCGACGGGACGGAACTTGACCTGACCGGCCCGCTGCTGACCCGCGGCGGCGATGGTGGCGATCAACTCGACAGCAGCGGATTTGGCGACACGGTGCTGGGCGGTGACGGCAACGACGATCTCGACGGCTTTGGTGGCGATGACCGGCTGGAGGGGGAGAGCGGGTCCGACAATCTGGATGGCGACAGCGGTGATGACACGCTGATCGGCGGTTTCGGAAACGACACGCTGTTCGGCAACGCCGATGCCGACGATCTGGACGGTGGGCGCGGCAATGATTCCCTGCGCGGTGGTTTTGGTGACGACACCTATCACTATGCCCGGGGCGATGGCTTCGACACGATCAACGAAAACGACAGCTTCAGCGGCGGCAACGACCGTATCCTGCTGGCCGCCGGGATTGGCGTGGACGATGTACGCCTGTCCGGTGACTCCAATAACCTGTTCATCCTGATGACCGATGGGACGGGCGGGATCACGATCCAGGGCCAGACCACCAGAGTGGATGCACGCATCGAGACCCTGGAGTTCGATGACGGTACGGTGATCGACCTGACCGCGCCGCTGGTGCTGCAGGGCGGGGATGGTGATGACGTGATCACCAGTGGCTTCAGGGACGATACTGTGGCTGGCGGGCCGGGCGCTGACCGCCTGCGCGGCGGTGACGGGGACGACGTGCTGCAGGGCGACAGCGGCAATGACAGCCTGTTCGGCGGTGGCGACGATGATCTGCTGGAGGGCGGTTCAGGCAATGACTCGCTGGAAGGCAGCAGTGGCGACGACACGCTGCGCGGCGACCAGGGCAATGATCTGCTCGACGGCGAGTTCGGGGATGACCTGTTCATCTATGGCCGCGGCGACGGGTTCGACACCATTGCGGAAACATCCACCTTCGCCGGTGGGCAGGACACCCTGTCGCTGGTGGATGGCATCGCGCCAGGTGAGGTGCGGCTGCTGCTGAACGGGACGACACTGACCGTTTCCCTGACCGATGGCACAGGCGCCGTGGCGCTGCAGAACCAGACCGACACGGCAACCCGCATCGAGGAACTGCATTTCGATGATGGCACGGTGATCGACCTGACCGGCCCGCTGGTGCTGCAGGGCGGCGACGGCGGCGACCGCATGACCAGTGAAATCCTGGCGGACACCCTGTTCGGTGGCGATGGCAACGACACCATCTCAGGCCTGGGCGACGACCGATTGTTCGGCGGCAGTGGCAATGACGATATCGACGCCAACGCGGGCGACGACCTGCTGGATGGCGGGATCGGCAATGACACGCTCTTTGGCGATGCTGGCGATGACACCCTGATCGCCGGGGCCGGAAACGACTCCCTGTCAGGGGGACCAGGCGACGACATCTACCGATTTGGTCCCGGTGATGGCGCGGACATCATCAACGAGAACCGCTTCTCAACTGGATCGGGCCTTGATGTGATCGAACTGGCGCCAGGACTCGACGCCTCCGACATTCGGCTTACCTCGTTCAACGTCTCAGGACGGGATCTGACCATCACCATCATCGCCAGCGGTGAAACCATCACGATCGACGAACAGTTCTCCCGCCTCGACAACCAGGTCGAGGTACTGCGCTTTGCCGATGGGTCCGAACTCGATCTGACTGGCGGAATGCACCTTGTCGGAGATGACGGCGACAACAGCCTGCGGGGATCGGAACTGGCGGACACGCTTTCCGCCGCAGCGGGCAATGACGCCGTCGCAGGTGATGGCGGCAACGATCTGATTCTCGGCCAGGGCGGCAATGACACCCTGTCTGGCGGAATCGGTGCCGACACGCTGGATGGTGGTACCGGCAATGACAACCTGAATGGCGGGGCGGATGATGATATCTACCTGTATGCCCGTGGCGACGGAACAGTAACGATCACTGAAACGGCCGGAACCGACCGGATCGTCTTTGCACCCGGCATTGCCGTGGGGGACGTGACGGTCAGCCAGGTCGGCAATGGACTGACACTCGGTCTTTCGGACGGCAGTGGTTCCATCGCGGTACAGAATCACTTCATCCTTCCCAGCCATCAGGTGGAGGCGATGCAGTTCGCCGATGGTACGCTGGTCAGTCTGGTGGATGGCATCGCACCGGTTGGCCAGGTCTTCAATGGTACTGATTCCGTTGACTTCCTCACCGGCACAAGCGGCAACGACAGCATGTTCGGCGGCGATGGAGCCGACCGTCTCAGGGCAGGGATCGGCAATGACCTGCTTGATGGCGACGCGGGCAATGACACGCTGCAGGGAGAGCTGGGCGATGACACCTATGTCTATCGCCCGGGTGATGGATTCGACACGATCGATGAGAGGACCGGCGGCGGCTTCGACGTACTTTCGCTGCAAGGAGGCCTGCTGGCTGACGATGTCCGGTTCATGTCGGGAGCCCGGGACCTGATCGTCGTCCTGGAAGATGGTTCCGGCAGCATTACCCTCAGCGACCATTTGCAGAGCGCCTCCGGCAACGTCTTCGACACTGTGTCACGGGTCGAGGTACTGCGGTTCTCCGACGGGTCCGAGTTCAGCCTCGCCGGACCCATGACCCTGGTGGGGGGTGCGGGCAATGATGTCATCAACAGCTTCATCCCGGGTGACACGGTACTGGGTGAAGGGGGCAATGACCGCCTGGATGGCCTGGGCGGCGATGATGTCGTGGACGGGGGGACGGGCAATGATTCCCTGAGCGGCGACGATGGCGACGACAGTCTGAATGGCGGTTCCGGCGCGGATTCACTGGTCGGCGATGACGGTGCCGACACGCTGGCTGGCGGCACGGGCGATGACACGCTGACCGGCGGTGATGGCGATGACCTCTATGTGTATGGCCTGGGCGATGGCAATGATTTCATTGATGAAGGGTCGAACCAGCGATCCGGCACCGACACCCTGCAGCTTGGTGCAGGCATTTTCGCATCAGACATTGATCTGCGCATCACCAGCTCCGGCAATCACCTGTTTGTGGTCATGCGGGACGGGTCGGGAGAGATCCGGATCAACGAACAGTTCTCTGACGTCGTGGGCGCGGTCGAGTTCCTGCGGTTTGCGGACGGGACAGTCATCGATCTGACCGCGCCGTTGCTGTCACGTGGCAGCGACGGCAATGACACTCTGGAAAGCAGCGACCTCGGCGACACGCTGCTGGGGGATGGTGGCAACGACTTCCTCAACGGCTTCGGCGGTGACGACGCGCTGGCAGGTGATGGCGGCAATGACATCCTGCGGGGCGGACTGGGGGCCGACAGCCTGACAGGAGGCGACGGCGCCGACAATCTCGACGGCGATTCAGGGGATGACGACGTGACCGGCGGGGCGGGCAATGACACCCTGCAGGGGGGCTTCGGCGACGACCGCTTCATCTATGCCCGCGGCGATGGCTTCGACGTGATTGACGAGGCATCTGCAGCGAATGGATTCGATGTCATCGACCTCGGCGTCGGGATCAGTCAGGCAGATGTACGGCTGACAGTCACGAATTCGGACCTGTTCATAACCCTGACCGACGGCTCGGGTCAGATCAGGATCAACGACCAGTTCGAAACCCAAACCGCGCATGTCGAACTGCTGCGCTTCGCCGACGGAAGCGTAATCAGCCTGGATGGCGTGGTCGGCGCAGCGGTCGAGAACAGCCCTCCACAGGCAGTGGATGACGCCTTCAGCCTGTCTGAGGACACGGACCTTCTGATGGAGGTTCTGGCAAATGACCTGGATGCCGATGGCGACGAACTGACCCTGCTGACGGCCACCGACGGAGCCAACGGCAGTACGGTGATCGAAGGCGACCGGATCAGATATACCCCGGATGCCGACTTCAACGGCAGCGACAGCTTCACCTACACGATCTCGGATGGCGATCCCCAACGGACGGCCACCGCGACGGTTCTGCTCACCGTTCAGCCGGTCAATGATGCCCCGGTCACGGTGGAGGACTTCGCGACGATCGACGAGGATACTTCGGCAATCTTCGACGTGCTTGCCAACGATTTCGATGTGGATGGGGACAGCCTCAGCGTCGTCTCCGTGTTCGCAGGAACCGGATCAGTCACCGTTCTGGCCGATGGTCGCCTCAGCTATGTGGCGGCACTGGACCAGACCGGCCCCGACGGTGTCGAGTATCTGGTGTCCGATGGGAACGGCGGTCTCACTTCCGGCATTCTGACAGTGACCCTGACACCGGTGAACGATGCGCCACTGGCGAACGATGATGTGGCTACGCTTGATGAGGATACGTCTGCCGTCATTGACGTCCTCGCCAACGACCTGGATCTCGACAATGCGGATTTCGGAAACGGGGGTCTGTCCGTCGTTGCCGCCACCGCAGGTGAAGGCGCGGTCACCATCGGCGCAGACGGTCGTCTGACCTACACGCCTGACGCGGACTTCAATGGTGCCGACAGCATCAGCTACACGATCAGCGACAGCGCGGGAGCCACCGACAGTGCCAGTGTCACTGTCACCGTCAATCCCGTCAACGACGCGCCGACCGCTGTCACTCTGGACAGCGACACGGTACGTGAGGACGCTGGCACCGGCGATCTTGTCGCCCGCCTGACCGGTATCGATCCGGATGGTGACGACCTGACCTTCACCCTGCTGCAGAACGCCGACGGGCGGTTCGCGCTGGATGGGGACAGGCTGGTGGTGGCGGCGGACGATGTGCTGGATCGGGACATAGCCGCCCAGCATGTCATTCAGGTGGAAGGGCGTGATCCCGGCGGTCTCACCGTGCAGCAGTCACTGACCATCAACGTGCTGGATGTCCTGGACGGGGGCAGTCTGGATCTTGACGGCAACGGCAACAGCGATGCCCTGACCGACGGCCTGATCGCGCTCGGGCACGCCTTCGGCGCGCCGGTCGGTCAACTCGCCGACCTGGCGGCCAGCGGATCCCCCGGACGGGACACGGCGACGCTCGCGGCGACACTGGCAGAGGCGGAGGCCACGTTCCTGGATGTGGACGGAAACGGAGAGGTGGACGCGCTGACCGACGGGCTGATGGTGCTGGGCTTCCTCTTCGGCGCACCGGCCAGTCAGCTGGTGCCATTTGCCGATCCCGCCGGAGACCGGATAACCGCGCAGTCCATCAACGACTTCCTGGAGTCCTTCGACGTGGCTGCCTGATACCCCTTCCCGGGACTGCAACGCAGCTTGCGGCAGTGCCCTGGTGCAGGAATGCGCCGCTTGAGGTATCCTGCAGCTTCAGGACACAGGCACGCATGGACGTCGCGAACTGGGGGTTCGCCCGTCACGGAAGAACGTGCCGTGCGCGAAGGGGGAAACATCATGAATTTCGGGATCATGGGCTGCGCCATGCTGGTCGGGTTGCTGGTTGGCGGGGCAGCCGCGACCGGGGCCGAACTCTGTCAGGGCTTCGGACCGCAAACGCCGCGCGATATCGCAAGCGCAACGGGCAGCAACAGCCAGACTTTTCCGCTCGCCCCGGCGGCCAGCCAGATGAACCTGTGCAACATCCACACCCACACCAACGCGGAGCACAAGGGACCGGGGTTCTCCGTATCAGCGGGATCCGGGGAGCATGGCGGATTCAGGTGCAACGAAAGCGACAGCCTCACCGCTGCCGAACTGGAGGATCCGAGCAACGGGCACGGTGCGTTTCATGGCATCAAGCCCGGAGACACGATCGAGGTGCACTGGGTCCACACGTCCTGTGCCGTGACACCCGGCAAGGGTCTGGGATCGTGCCTGAGTGAGGCCTGCGCGAATCCGACCCTGCGCGTGGAAACACAGGTGTTTCTGGTGGTGAACGACCCGAAGGCCCTGGACTTCGCCGACTTCGCCTACGCCGGCAACATGGTCGCCGGTCG
>BQJF01000047.1 GCA_021604565.1 Minwuia thermotolerans
GTCGCGGTGAGCCCGTCGATACCGAGCGACGTCAATGCCTCCCGGACCTCGTCGAGCTTGAATGGCTTGATGACAGCCATGACGAGTTTCATGCGCCAACCTCTTCTGGACAGTTACTGGATGCCAACGGGCACCCCTCGATGCCCATGGGTTTCAAGCCCTGTGCCGGAATCAGGATGGTTCAGGAAATCATTTATTTTCAGTATGTTAATGAATCCGAGCGACAGGATCGCTCAATTGCCAGGCAGGAATATGCACAAAAATAAGGCATACAAAAACAGGCGTCGAAAAAATGCCTGTTTTTTGATCAATTGAGGATCTACTGCAGAGAGACCTTAGCCAGTTGCCTGTCGGCACAGTCCTGATCGACCCTGGAAACGACACCCGAGACCTCGATTGCCTCCACCGCATCGCCCGCGCCGACCATCGCCAGCGCGACACACTGACCGCGCCGGAACTGCAGCAGGCTGCCTTGCCCCTCGCTCAGTTCCAGGTCCGGCTGACCCAGCCACGCCACCAGATCCCTGCGGCTCGCACCAATGAAGGCCAAGGCCGGTCGCTGCGGCGCACCCGCGACTGCGGGCGGAGGAGCCACGCTCGGACTGCCGGTCGTACCGGAGATCGCATCCGGCAAGCGCGCCGGTTCCGGCGCATCACCTGACAGCGTTCCCGTATCCGCGCAGCCGGCGAGCAACCCCGCCATCAACGCACCGGCCAGAATTCTCAGCACGCGCCGGTCACCCCGTTGCCTGCCGCGACTGCACCAGTTGCGGTTCGATGGAGCGGATCTCCCCATCCAGCCTGCCACCCGGTTCGATCTCGATCTCAGCATAGGATATTTGGCCGCTGACACGACCTCCGGCACGGATGTGCAGCCGTCCGCGCACTGTCAGCGCGCCTTCGAAACGCCCGCTGATCTCGGCTGACTGAACCTCGGCACTGCCTTTCAGTATGCCGCTCTGCGAAACTTCGAAGGCCTTGCAGTCCGTCAGCGCCGCCTCGGCGAAGCCGTGTATGAGGACATGCTCACAATTGCCGATCTCGCCCTTCATGCGAATTTCGCGACCGACGACAAGTTTCTTGGGTTCGGCATTCACCTTGTCATGCTCCTGACTGACGGCTGTGAATGAACTCGGGGCCGGGCGGGTACTGACCGCACGATGATCGGCGCGAAATCCGCCCCGATTGTCCTCGCGCTTCGGCAACCCGCTATCGGCCTTTTCGTCACCGGACCCGTCCGGCGTCTCGTTACGGTTCTTGAACACAGCTTTCCCTGTTCTTCAGCCCCTGCATCAGCGGACAGGCGTGCTGTCCCGCGCAGTGACGATTCGCCCCCGACGACCCAATTCCTTGTAAACATGCACCATCATTGCCGCAGCCGCTACCGGCACGAGCAGGTTGAGAAACGGAATTGTGAGCCCCAACGCAATCAGGGCACCCGCCAGGAAGCACACGGTGCCGTTGCGCCGACGCGTTGTGAACACCGCGCCCTCGTCCAGATGCCGGTAGCCCACCAGCTCGAAATATTCCCGTCCCAGGAAATAGCCGTTCACGCCGTAGTAGAGGATCAGGTTCAGCGGCGGCAGGAACAGGCCGATCAGATAGAGCGGCATCAGCAGGATGTTGATGAAGACCACCAGCAGCGTGAACTGCAGTGTCCGCCGCATCGACGGCCAGAAGGCAGGCTCCTTCCCCGGTGCGTCCATCGGATAGTGCCGTTTCTCCACGGCCAGCGATGCCTCATCGAGAAAGATGGAGGACAACCCGGTGAAGACCGCCGGAAAGATCGCCCACATCAGGCCGATCACGCCCAGCATGACACTGGCCTCCAGGAATCCCCGCAGCCAGCTCACGACAATGCTCGGAAGCCAGGAAACGTCGAAATTCAGGAAGTAGTCGACGACCAGCCACGCCAGTCCGCCCGCGATTGCATAGGCCACGAGGGCCAGCAGCAGTGTTCGCCAGAAGATACGGCGCAGTGCCCGGTCGGCCAGGATCTGGGTCAGGCCCTTCAGGCCGCCGGAAATGATGGTTCCAAGCATCAGTGCCTCACAATCGGATCAATCGGCAGACGGTCACGCAGGCCGGCGGCATCTTCGAAGTGGCGCGCCATGCCGAGCAGATTTGCCTCATCCCTGGGTCCCGCCACAAGCTGCAGTCCCAGCGGCAGCCCCTCGGCGGTGAAGCCGCAGGGAACCGAGATCGCGGGACAGGTGGTCAGGCTGATGGCGAACGTCATCAGCAGCCATGAGACATAGCTGTCGAACGTCTGGCCATCCAGCTCCTCCAGATACCGTACCTCGACAGGGAAAGGCGGTGTGTTCACGGTTGGCAGGACGATCAGGTCCACGGTGTCGAACTGCCGCACGAAACGCTGATAGAGGTCGCCCCGCGCCCGCTCCGCCCGACCGATGTCATCCGCTGTCAGTGCCATGCCCTTCTCGATGTTCCAGACCACTTCCGGCTTCAGCCTGTCGCGGTGCCGGGCAAGCGTCTCAGCGTGGTCACCCGCAAACTGCGCCGCCCGCAATGTCTGGAACATGGGCTCTGCGTCGCTGAATTCCATGTCCAGCGGCACGATCTCCGTGCCCATGTCCGTAAAGATCTTCAGCGCGGCCAGGGTTCCTGCACGAACCGCCGGGTGAACGGGGGATGCCCCCAGATCCATGGAGAACGCGATGCGACGCGGGGGCCGGACACTGCCTAGGACGGACTGGAAACTGCGCGACGGTCGCGGCAGGGAAATCGGGTCGCGATCGTGGATACCCCCCAGCGCATCCAGGAACAGCGCAATATCCCCGACGGTGCGTGCAATCGGCCCATCGACCCAGTTCGGATTGAACGGCAGCGGCACCGGTCCGCGCGGCACCCGCCCAGGACTGGGTCGCAGGCCGACACAACCGCAGAAGCTTGCCGGAATGCGCAGTGAACCGCCCAGATCACCGCCGTGGGCCAGCCAGGCCTCCCCCGTCGTGACCGCCACCGCCGAGCCGCCCGATGAACCGCCGGGCGTCAGTGCCGTGTTCCAGGGATTGCGCGTGATGCCGAAGACGTCGTTGAAGGTCTGCGCGCCTGCGCCGAACTCGGGCGTGTTCGACTTGGCAATGATCGACGCTGCCCGTCCCTCCAGCCGCGTGACCAGCATGTCACTGGCCTGCGGCACATGGTCTGCAAAGACAGAAGACCCGAAGGTGGTGCGCACACCCGCCACTGCTGTCAGGTCCTTGATGACGATAGGCAGCCCGAACAGGTGTCCCGGATCGTCGCCCGCGGGACGCGGCAGGTTCAGCGCCCGCTCCCGCGCACGATCAAGACAGAGTGTCGGCAGCGCATTGACCGATGGCTCCACAGCCGCGATGCGCGCCGCCGCAGCGTCGATCAGTTCCAGCGGCGTGACATCGCCGTTCCGCAGGCGACTCACCGCCTCCACAGCAGTCCAGCGATGGTATTCGGTCATGATTCGATCAGTTTGCGTCAGCCCCCGAACCGTGTAAACCGGCCCTGAAACTGGCTGAACAATGACGAGCGGAGAACATCGGGATGACCGAACCGACCCTGGACGTGGTGGCACTGGGCAATGCCATCGTCGATGTCCTGAGCAACGCGGACGACGCCTTTCTGGCCGAACGCGACCTCGCCAAGGGTGGCATGCAGCTGATCGACCAGGATCAGGCGACCACCCTCTACAGGGCGATGGGGCCGGGAGTGGAACATTCAGGCGGATCCGCCGCCAATACCGCCGTTGGCGTCGCGGCGCTCGGCGGTCGTTCGGCCTTCATCGGCCGGGTGCAGGACGATCAGCTTGGAGAGGTCTTCGCCCATGACATCCGCGCCGCCGGTGTCACCTATACGACCCCGGCGGCGAAGCCCGGTCCCGCCACGGCCCGCTGCCTGATCCTGGTGACACCCGATGCGCAGCGCACCATGAACACGTTCCTGGGCGCGAGCGCGGAGATCGGCCCCGAGGATGTGGATGCCGACCTGGTGGCAAGCGGACGCATCACCTACCTGGAGGGCTACCTCTGGGACCAGCCACTGGCCAAGCAGGCCATGCGCCGTGCCGCCGATGTTGCCCGGGATGCCGGGCGCCAAGTGGCCATGAGCCTGTCGGACGCCTTCTGCGTTGACCGGCACCGCGACGAGTTCCGCGGCCTGGTGGAAGGCCCGCTGGACATTGTCTTCGCCAACGAGGCGGAGATCATGTCGCTCTATCAGACCGACAGCTTCGAAACCGCGCTCGACGCCGTACGCGGCAAGGTGCAACTGGCCGTGCTGACCCGCAGCGAGAAGGGATGCGTCATCGTTGCGCCGGACGGAGTGCATGAGGTGCCTGCCACCCCACCGACCGCGCTGGTGGACACCACGGGTGCAGGCGACCTGTTCGCGGCCGGATTTCTTCAGGGCATCACCTCCGGTCGCGGCCTGGTCGACGCGGGACGGATCGGCGCCGTGGCGGCAGCGGAAATCATCAGTCACTATGGTGCCCGGCCGGAAGCTGATCTGAAGCAGCTCGTGACCGGTATCTGACAGACGCTCTGACCGGACGGTAGAATCGGGTATGCAAACCATCAGCAGGATCAGACTGATCTCCGGACTGGTCCTGTTCGCGTTCGTCGCCACGCATCTGCTGAACCACGCACTGGGCATCATCTCCCTGCCCGCCATGGAGATGGGACGGGAAGTCTTCCTGTTCCTCTGGCGCTCCACCATCGGCACGATCGTCGTCATCGGCGCGACGGCGGCACACATGCTGCTTGCCGTTGTCGCGGTCTACCGCAGGCGCATCTGGGAAGGCATCTCCATCGGTGAGGTGGTGCAGATCGTCACCGGGTTCGCACTGCCCCCCCCTGCTGGCCCTGCATCTGCTGGCCAACCGGGGCCTGCATGAGGTCTACGGACTGGACGACACCTATGCCTGGGTCCTGATGGCCCTCTGGCATCTCGATCCGATCCAGGGCCTGCAACAGGCCTTTGTCGCGATCCTGGCCTGGACCCATGGCTGCATCGGCATCCATCTCTGGCTGCGGCTGAAGAAGTGGTACCAGCCCTGCATCCCCAGCCTCTATACCGCCGCGCTGCTGACCGTGATCCTGTCGCTGGTCGGCTTCGTCAATGGCGGGCAGGAGGTCGTGACGCTCTGGGGCGATCCGGTCTGGCGCAGCGCCTATCTGCTGAATACGCAGTTACCCCCGGATGCGGCCGCCTGGGTCTACGAGACCCGCGATGTCGCCTGGAACGGCATGGTTGGCGCGGTGGCGCTGATCGGTGTCGTGCGGGGCGTGCACCTGCTGGTGGAACGCCAGCGCAAGCGCATCACCATCACCTATCCGGAGGGCGAGAAGGCAACCGTGCTGCCCGGCATCACGGTGCTGGAGACAAGCCGGCGTGCCGGTGTGTCCCACGCGAGTATCTGCGGCGGACGCGGGCGCTGCTCCACCTGTCGGGTCAAGGTGCTGGAGGGTCTGGAGAACTGTCCCGAGCCCGAGGAGATCGAGGCCCGTGTCCTGCGTCGCCTGTCCGCCGCCCCCGGTGTCCGGCTGGCCTGCCAGTTGCGCCCGACCGGCGACGTCCGGGTCTATCCGCTGCTGCCCGCCCCGGCACCGTCACATGCGCCCTACACCAGCGGCGGTGGCGCGGCACGCGGGGCGGAGGAGTGCATTGCTATCCTGTTCGCCGACATTCGCGGCTTCACCGAATTCTCCCGCCAGAAGCTGCCCTATGACGTCGTCTTCCTGATCAACCAGTACTTCCGTTACATGGGGGAGGCCGTGGAGAAGAACGGCGGCATCCTTGACAAGTTCATCGGCGATGGCGTCATGGCCCTGTTCGGCGTCGGCAGCACGCCGGAGGAAGGTGCCAGGCAGGCGCTGTCCGCCGCGCGCGCCATGTCCGTGGCACTGGAGGAGATGAACGAGACCCTGCGTGCCGAACTGGGCCAGCCCCTGCGGATCGGTATCGGCATCGAGATCGGGGACGTCGTGGTCGGTGAAATGGGATACCGCAATGTCATGTCCGTCACCGCGATCGGCGCCCCGGTGAACGTGGCCAGCCGACTGGAAGACGCGAACAAGGAACATGGCAGCCAGCTCATATTCTCGGAGGCGGTGGCGGAAGCGGCGGGGCTGGACATGAGCATCTCCCCCTCCCGTCCGGTCAGCATCCGGGGCGATGCGCGCACGGTGCAGGCCCATGTGCTGAATGACGCCCGTGCCCTGCCGCCGATTCCCGGCCAGAACAGCAGCGATGGAAAGAAGAAATGATACCTGATGCCACGCCGGATCGCGCCAGGCTGCGCGACCTCGCGACCTACCCCCATCGCGTGACCAACACCGTCCGCTTCAGCGATACCGACAAGCTGGGGCATGTGAACAACACCGTGCTGCCGCAGTTCATCGAGGTCGGACGGGTGACCCTGATCGAGACCCTGCAGCCGGGATCGGATGCCGTCCAGTACTGGGTCGTCGCCCGGCTGGAGGTCGATTACCTGCATGAACTGCACTTTCCGTCCACCGTCGTGACCGGTACCAGGACGGTTGCCGTGGGCAATACGTCATGGACTGTCGTCACCGGACTGTTCGCGGGGGAGACATGCGTCGCAACCGCGCGTACAGTGCTGGTCCACGCGAAGGACGGAAAGAGCATGCCGCCGCCTGCGGAATTCCGCGCTGCATTGCATCAGGATCACGCCGCAGCGGTTGACACGACGGGGGGCGGGGGCTAATAAGCGCCGCTCGCGTCCCGGGGAAGTTCCACGGGCTGCCCTGACGCGTCCAGATTATCGTTTGCCGGACCAGTATCCTTCCATGGACAGGCTGTTCCGGTGTCACGCTTGAGAAGACCGGATACAAAGTCATGCACGCAGTCATCAAGACCGGCGGAAAACAGTATCGCGTTGCCGAGGGCGATGTGCTGGAGCTCGAGAAGCTCGAAGGCGCACCGGGCGACGCCATTTCATTCGATGAAGTTCTCGCCGTTGGCGATGGCGCAGACATGAAGATCGGTGCGCCGGTCGTCGATGGCGCGTCCGTCAAGGCGGAAGTCGTGGATCAGGCCCGCGGCGACAAGATCATCATCTTCAAGAAGAAGCGTCGGCATAACTATCGTCGCCGCAACGGTCACCGCCAGTATCTGACGGTTGTCCGTGTGACGGGCATCGAAGCGGGCTGAGGCCCCCGGGCTGTCAGCAGCCCGGCATGAAACAGCGCAGCAGCGGAGACTTCCGGTATGGCACATAAAAAGGCAGGCGGCTCATCCCGCAACGGTCGCGACTCAGCCGGTCGTCGGCTTGGTGTGAAGAAGTATGGCGGGGAGCACGTGATCCCCGGCAACATCCTGCTGCGTCAGCGCGGCACCAAGTGGTATCCCGGCGAGAATGTCGGCATGGGCAAGGACCACACCCTGTTCGCGAAGGCGGAGGGCGAAGTGCTCTTCATCGCCGGCGGACGGCGGAACACGATCAACGTCGTGGTCCCGACGGCGGAAGCTGCAGAGTAAGGCCCGCCCCAGAATGGACAGGCGGGTGACACAGGCGCCCGCCAGACCGTTCCCAGTCAAGCGGAGCGGCACATGAAATTCCAGGATCAGGCTCGGGTCTTCATCAAGTCCGGCAATGGCGGCCACGGCTGCCTGTCGTTCCGGCGCGAGAAGTTCATCGAATATGGCGGTCCGAACGGCGGCGACGGCGGTCGCGGTGGCGATGTCATCGTGATCGCGGTCGAGGGCCTCAACACGCTCATCGACTTCCGCTTCCAGCAACATTTCAAGGCCCAGAACGGACGCCCCGGTGAAGGCAGCAACCGCACCGGCGCCGATGGTGAGGATTCGGTCCTGAAGGTCCCGGTCGGCACCCAGGTGTTCGACGAGGAAGGTGACGTGCTGCTCGCCGACCTGACCGAAGTCGGTCAGCGCATCGTGCTGCTGCACGGCGGCGACGGTGGTTTCGGCAACGCGCACTACAAGTCCTCCACCAACCGCGCGCCGCGCCGCGCCGATACGGGCCGCCCCGGTGCCGAGTCGGCGGTTGTCCTGCGTCTGAAGCTGATTGCCGACGCCGGACTGGTCGGTCTGCCCAATGCCGGCAAGTCGACTTTCCTCGCCGCCGTCAGCAAGGCCACGCCGAAGATCGCCGACTATCCCTTCACCACCCTGCACCCCAATCTGGGCGTGGTGATTTCGGACGATACCAGCTTCGTCATCGCCGACATTCCCGGCCTGATCGAGGGCGCGCATGAAGGCATCGGCCTCGGCACGCGCTTCCTGGGTCACGTTGAACGCTGCCGGGTGCTGCTGCACCTGATCGACGGCACGCAGGAAGATGTGGCGGAGGCCTATCACACCGTCCGCGCGGAGCTGGAAGCCTATGGTGGCGGTCTGGTCGACAAGACCGAGATCGTTGCCCTGAACAAGTGCGATTCCCTGAACGAGGAACTGATCGCGGAGCGGCGCGCGGCACTGGCCGAGGCCGCCGGTCGCGATCCCCTGCTGCTCTCCGGCGTCGCCGGAATGGGAATCGAGGACGCGTTGCGTGGCCTGCGCCGGGCAATCGACCGTGACAAGGCGGCGGAGGCTCCGGAACCGTCGGAGGTTCAGCCGTGGCAGCCCTGACCGAAGACAACCGCCTGCTCGGCGCCCGCCGCCTGGTGATCAAGATCGGCTCCTCCCTGCTCGTCAATCCCGCCACTGGCAGGGTGCGGGAAGACTGGTTGCGCGCACTGGCCGCCGACATCGCGGCGGCACGGCAACGCGGCCAGGATGTCGCCATCGTCTCCTCCGGCTCCATCGCGCTGGGGCGTCATCAGGTTGGATTGCGCCGCGCCCGCCCGAAGCTGGAGGAAAGCCAGGCCGCCGCCGCCATCGGCCAGATCCAGCTTGCCCGCGCCTGGCAGGAGGTTCTGGAGGCGCATGGCCTCACCTGCGGCCAGATCCTCGTCACGTTCGGCGCAACAGAGAACAGGCGGCAGTATCTCAATGCCCGCTCGACGCTGGAGACCCTGTTCCACATGGGCGCGGTGCCCGTGATCAACGAGAACGACACGGTGGCGACGCGGGAAATCCGCTACGGCGACAACGACCGGCTGGCGGCGCGGGTGGCGCAGATGATATCTGCCGATTGCCTCGTGCTGTTCTCCGACGTTGCAGGGCTGTTCACCGCCGATCCGACCGTGGATTCCGGTGCCACGCTGATTCCGGAAGTGCAACGGCTTGATGTCGGGATCATGGCGCTGGCCGGTGAAAGCCGCAGTGGTCTAGGCGTCGGTGGCATGGCCACCAAGCTGCAGGCCGCGGAGATTGCCATGGCTGCCGGATGCAACATGGCGATCTGCGATGGCCGCATCCAGCATCCGTTGCAGCATCTGGCCGACGGTGGTGCCTGCACCTGGTTCACCGCCGCTGCGACACCACGCACGGCGCGCAAGCAATGGATTGCCAGCGCGCTGAAACCGGCCGGATCGCTGGTAGTGGACGATGGTGCCGCCCGTGCTCTGAAAGCCGGGCGCAGCCTGCTGCCCGCAGGGGTCCGGGACGTGGAGGGTGAGTTCGACCGGGGCGATGCGGTCTGGGTCCGCAACCCGTCGGGCGCGACCCTGGCGCGCGGGCTTTCCGCCTATTCTGCCGAGAACGCGCGCCGCATCGCGGGGCACAACAGCCGTGATATCGAGAAACTGCTCGGTTACCGTGGTCGTGATGAGATGATCCATCGCGATGATCTTGTGCTGGAGACGCAGCACGCGCCCGTGAAGGAGGACGCAGCAACATGAGTGTCGTTGAAGCCGAATTTGGGGACGCCCGGGACCTGCCGGCACTGATCGAGCAGATGGGTCTGGCCGCGCGCGCTGCTGCGCAGGCACTGGCAACCGCCACCGCCGAGCAGAAGAACAATGCCCTGCGCGCCGCAGCCGCTGCGATCCGTGCCGATGCCACCACCATTCTGGACGCCAATGCCCGGGACGTGGCCACGGCGGAGGCGGCGGGCCTTGCCGCGCCGCTGATTGATCGTGCCCGACTGGACGGGGACCGGCTGGAAGCCGTGGCAAAAGGTCTGGAGGACATCGCGGCGCTGGAGGATCCGGTCGGCAGCACCATCGCCGAATGGACCCGCCCCAACGGCCTGCGCATCCAGCGGGTACGCACGCCCCTGGGCGTCGTCGGCGTGATCTACGAAAGCCGTCCAAATGTCACCTGTGACGCGGGCGGTCTCTGCCTGAAGGCCGGTAATGCCGTGATCCTGCGTGGCGGGCGGGAGGCAATCAGCACCAACCGTGCCCTGCACGCGGCCATGGTCCAGGGCCTGAAATCCGCCGGACTGCCGGATGCCGCGATCCAGTTGATCCCGACCACTGACAGGGAGGCCGTCGGACTGATGCTGCGCAGCGCCGGACTGATCGATGTCATTGTCCCGCGTGGTGGCAAGTCGCTGATCGCGCGGGTGCAGGAGGAAGCACGGATGCCGGTCTTTGCGCATCTGGAAGGCCGCTGCACCGTCTATGTCCACGCCGCCGCAAACCCCGCCATGGCGCGGGAGATCGCGGTCAACGCCAAGATGCGCCGCACCTCCATCTGCGGCGCGGCGGAGACCCTGCTGGTCGACCGTGCCGCGGCGCCCACGGTTATGAAACCCATTCTGGAAGACCTTTTCGCCGCCGGGTGTGCGGTGAAGGGGGATGCCGAAACGCAGGCGCTGGACCCGAGGGTACAGGGCGCGGCAGATGCCGACTGGGATACCGAATGGCTCGGCCCCACCATTTCAGCGCGCATCGTGGACGGGCTGGATCAGGCCATCGCGCACATCCGCGATCATGGATCAGAACATACGGACAGCATCATCACCGATGATGAGGCGGCGGCGTCCAGGTTCATGGCGGAGGTCAATTCGGCCATCGTCATGCACAATGCATCCACCCAGTTCGCCGATGGCGGAGAATTCGGCATGGGCGCGGAGATCGGTATCGCCACCGGCAAGATGCACGCTCGTGGCCCCGTGGGCGTGGAGCAGCTCTGCAGCTTCAAGTACCTCGTCCATGGGTCCGGACAGGCGCGTCCGTGATGGCATGAAACACGTTCGCGGCCTGCGGATCGGTCTGCTGGGGGGATCCTTCAATCCCGCCCATGACGGCCATCGCCATATCAGCCTGACAGCCCTGAAACGGCTGGGACTGGACGCGGTCTGGTGGCTGGTCTCGCCGCAGAACCCCCTGAAGAGCGATCAGGGCATGGCACCACTGGCATCCCGCATGGACCGGGCCACCGCCGTGTCCGCCCATCCGCGCATTCGGGTGACGGACATCGAAAGGCATCTGGGGACCCGCTACACGCGTGACACGGTCCGCGCCCTGCAGCGGCGGTTTCCCGACCATCGCTTCGTCTGGCTGATGGGGGCCGACAATCTGGCGCAATTGCCACGCTGGGCACGCTGGCAGGATCTGGTAGAGAGCGTGCCCGTTGCCGTGTTCGACCGTGCGCCCTATTCTCACAACGCCCTGTCGGGACAGGCGGCGACCCGATACCGCCGCGCCTTGCTGCCGCAGGACCGGGCGCGCGACCTCTGGCGGAAGACGCCGCCGGCGCTGACTTTCATCCGGATGCGCCGGAGCGCACTTTCCGCCACCGCCATTCGCGACGGAATGATGACAGACAACGGGCTGGCGCAAGGCCCGCGAATCAGGAGAATGGATATCGTCACTGGCACAAAGGGACCGGACAGGAACTTGCTGGATCTGATTGAAACGTCACTCGATGACGACCAGGCCGAGCGCATCGTGCGTATCGATCTGCAGGGCAAGACCGAGATCGCCGACTACATGCTTGTTGCATCAGGTCGGTCCTCACGGCATGTCGCCGCAATCGCAGACCACATTGTCGAGAAGCTGAAGGCATCCGGCCACGGACGCCCGAAGGTGGAAGGCATGCCCACCTGCGACTGGGTGCTGGTCGATGCGGGCGACATCATCGTTCACGTCTTCCGGCCGGAAGTGCGGGAATTCTACAATCTGGAGAAGATGTGGGCGGTGGACCTCGGCACCGCCGGGGAGCAGGCGGCGTCCTGACTTCACGGTGCTGAAGGTCACCCTGCTCAGCGTCGGGCGCTTCGGACGCGGGCCGGAGCGGGACCTGTTCGACACCTATGCGAAGCGCCTTTCCTGGCCACTGGACCTGCAGGAGATCGAGGCCCGCAAGGGCGGTTCAGATGCGGAACGCAACGCGCGCGAGAACCAGATGCTGCGCGACCGCTCCTCCGCCGCGCAGGCCATCATCGCCCTGGACGAAGGCGGCGAACTGCTCGACAGCCGAGGCTTTGCCGCGCGTCTGCAGAACCTGGCCGACGATGGCCGCCGGGACATCGCGGTCCTGATCGGCGGTGCCGACGGGCTGGAGAAGGCAACGCGCGCGACCGCAAACCTGTCCCTCAGTCTCGGACGGCTGACCTGGCCGCACCTGATGGTCCGCGCCATGCTGGCCGAACAGCTCTATCGCGCGCAGACGATCCTGTCAGGCCACCCCTATCACCGGGACTGAGATCGGATAATCTCCGATTTCATGGCGACCGGACGGAGGGAACAGATGACCATCGCAAAGCGGGCCTGGGTGCCGGAGACCAGCGAAGACCTCGTCCAGGCGATAGCGCGTGAAACATCGGAATCTGCTTCCGCAACCATACTGGATCGCATCGAGGCCCTGGCCGACAGGAACCGGAACATCCACGAGAGGGAATGTTTCAACCTCAATCCGGCCACCAACGTGATGAACCCGAAGGCGGAGGCACTGCTGGCGTCCGGCATCGGCTCCCGCCCCTCTCTCGGCTATCCCGGCGACAAGTACGAGATGGGGCTGGAAGCGATAGAGGAGATCGAGGTCATCTGCGCGACGCTCTGCGCCGAAGTCTTCGACGCGGCACATGCCGAGATCCGCGTACCCTCCGGCGCCATCGCCAACCTCTTCGGCTTCATGGCCACCTGCAAGCCCGGCGACACCATCATCGCCCCGCCGCCTTCGATTGGCGGACACGTCACCCATCATGTCGCGGGCTGCGCCGGGCTGTACGGGCTGCGCACCGTTCCTGCGCCGGTTGATGCGGATGGCTACACGATAGACGTGGCCGCGCTGGCCGATCTCGCCGACCGGGAGCGACCGAAGCTGATCACCGTCGGCAGCAGCCTGAACCTGTTCGAACACCCGGTGCGGGCGATCAGGGAGATCGCGGACGGGATCGGGGCAAGGGTGATGTTCGATGCGGCGCACCAGTGCGGCATCATCGCGGGCAAGGCATGGAAGAACCCCCTGAAGGAGGGGGCACATTTCATGACCATGAGCACCTACAAGAGCCTTGGTGGTCCCGCCGGTGGCCTGATCGTTTCAGATGACACGGAGATCACGGAGCGGCTGGACGCCATTGCCTTCCCCGGCATGACCGCCAACTTCGATGCTGCCAAGTCGGCCGCCCTTGCCGTCACCATGCTGGACTGGCGGGACTTTGGCGAAACCTATGCGGCGCGCATGATCCAGACATCGACCGGGCTGGCCCGCGCGCTGGCGACACGCGGCCTGAAGGTCTTCGCCGCCGACCAGGGCCACACGCAGTCGCACCAGTTTGCGGTGGAAGCCGCATCGCTAGGTGGCGGCCAGGCGGCATCACGGAAGCTGCGTCAGGCCGGGTTTCTCGCCTGCGGCATCGGCCTGCCCCTGCCGGAGGTGGCTGGCGACATGAACGGGCTGCGGATCGGCACACCCGAACTGGTACGCTGGGGCACCGGGCCGGAGCATGTCGAGCCACTGGCGGACCTGATCGTCGAAGCCCTGCGGAGCAACGCGCCGGAGACTGTCCTGCCGCGCGTATCCGCCTTCCGGCAGACCTTCGACCGGCTGCATTTCATGCATTGAGCAGGGAACGGAAACGTGGCGCGCCTGACGCACCAACCGGCTGGAGAACCCTGCCCGGATCGGGTAGAAGCAGCACCATGAGCAAAGACACGAAGACTGAATCGACCGGACCCGTCGTCCTGTGCATCCTGGACGGCTGGGGCCATCGCGACGATCCGACGGACAACGCCATTGCACTGGCCAGCGCGCCCAACTGGCGCGAACTCAGCCGCAGTTGCCCGCAGAGCCTGATCGAGACATCCGGCCTCGCCGTCGGTCTGCCTGACGGACAGATGGGCAATTCCGAAGTGGGACACATGAACATCGGCGCGGGCCGTGTGGTGATGCAGGACCTGCCGCGCATCGACGCCGCGATCCAGGATGGCAGCCTGCTGCAGGATGCCCGGCTGAAGCATCTGGCGTCCACCTGCCCCACCGTCCACATCCTCGGCCTGCTCTCACCGGGCGGCGTCCATGCGCATCAGGGCCATATCGTGGCCCTGGCGCAGGCTCTCGTCGATGGCGGCGCTGAGGTTCTGGTTCACGCCATTCTGGATGGCCGCGACACGCCCCCGAAGAGCGCCGCCGAGTATCTGGATGCGGTTGACCGTGCGCTGCCGACAGGCGCGCGGATCGCGACCCTGATCGGGCGCTACTGGGCCATGGACCGCGACAAGCGCTGGGACCGGGTGGAGATCGCCTGCAATGCGCTGGTCAATGGCGTCGCCACCGCGTTCCCCGACTGGCAAGCGGCGCTGGAGGATGCCTACAGCGCCGATGAAACCGACGAGTTCGTCAAGCCGCGCCGCATTTCCGGCTTCGATGGCATGGCAGACGGTGACGGGCTGGTGATGGCGAACTTCAGGGCTGATCGCGCGCGCGAGGTCCTGACAGCCTTGCTCGACCCGCATTTCGATGGCTACCGGCGCAGTCGCACGATGCAGTTCGGCGGGGCCATCGGCATGACCGAATATTCCGAAGCGCTCAATCCGTTCCTCCAGGCCCTGTTCCCGTCGGAGGATCTGCCGGACACGCTGGGCGAGGTTGTCGCCCGTTCCGGCCGCAAGCAGCTCCGGATTTCCGAAACCGAGAAATACGCCCATGTCACCTTCTTCCTGAATGGCGGGCAGGAGCAGCAGTACGAAGGCGAGGACAGGATCCTGATCCCTTCCCCCGATGTCGCGACCTATGACCTGCAGCCGGAAATGTCCGCTGGCGAAGTCACCGACCGGCTGGTGGAACGGATCGGTGACGGCCAGACGGATCTGATCGTGGTGAACTTCGCCAATCCGGACATGGTCGGACACACCGGCGATCTCGCGGCGGCGATCCGGGCCGTGGAGACCATCGATACCTGCCTCGGGCGGCTCGCCGACGCCATCAGGGACGCGGACGGGACGCTGCTGATCACGGCGGATCACGGCAATCTGGAGATGATGAGCGACCCGGAAACGGGTCAGCCGCATACCGCGCACACCACCAACCCGGTGCCCCTGACCATGGTCAACGGGCCTGAGGGCATGGCGCTGCAGCCGGGCCGTCTGGCGGACCTTGCACCAACCGTGCTGCATCTGATGGGTCTGCCGCAACCGGCAGCAATGACCGGCAAGTGCCTGCTGACACCTGCAAGCGCCCTGGAAACGGAACATCGTGTGGCGAGTTGAGCCTGTCCTGCGTTTTCTGAAGGGGTCGCGCGCCTGGCCGTTCCCGGTGCTGGCGCTGGTCCTGGTTCTGGTCCTGTCGCAGCCCGCGTTGGCGCAGGAGAAACCGGTCGATCCGGATGCGCAACTGAAGGTGCTGGAGCAGACCCGCGACGAGACCGAGGCGCGGTTGCAGGGACTGCAACGCGACGCGAAGCGGTTCGCTGAGGAGAACAGGGAACTCTCGGAGAAGCTCGCGGCTGCAGCCGAGGCCGTGCGGCAGGCAGAGCGGGAGAGCAGTGGCGCGGAAGCGACTGTCGACGATCTCGATGCACAGATCCAGACGCGGACAACCGCCCTCACCCAGCGCCGCAAGGAACTGGCGGCAACCCTGTCGGCCCTGCTCGGCCTTGCCCGGATGCCGACGCTGGCCGTGGTCGCCCAGCCGGGAAAGGTGGCGGAGAATGCGCTGACCGCCTCCGCGCTTGCCGGGATCACGCCGGTGCTGCAGGGCCGGGTGGCCGGGCTGCAACAGGCGCTTCTGGCGCTTGAACAACTCAAGGTGCGCCACGTCACCGCGCGCCAGCATGCAAGCCGGACCATCGCGCGTCTCCAGTCGGAACGGGATGAACTGGAGCTGCTGCTGCGCCAGCGCAGGGACCAGTTGGGTGCCCTGAGCATCGCCCGCGAGATCGAGAGCACGCGACTGGCAAGGCTCGCCGCCCGGGCACGCGACCTGAACAGCCTGATGGACCGGCTGGCCCCTGTCACCACCCTGGCGGCGATACCGGTAAAACCCGCCAGGCGAGCGGGGATCGAGGCCCTGAAGGGGCGGCTGCCCTTCCCCGCGGAGGGGGCTGTCGTGCATCACTTCGGCGATCACCGTCCCGGTGCGCCCGGAGAAGTGCAAGGCCTCACAATTTCGACACGTTCCAGTGCTTTGGTCACCGCACCGCATGATGGTACGGTAAGCTTTGCAGGGCCGTTCCGGTCCTATGGACGGTTGTTGATCATGGATCTGGGCGACGGCTATCATCTGCTGATCGCCGGGCTGGCGCAGAGCGACGTGACGGTGGGTCAATGGTTGCTCGCCGGTGAGCCGATCGGCAGCATGACGCGGACTACGGACGGAAAGCGACCCGAACTTTATCTGGAACTGCGTCGCAACGGATCGCCTGTCGATCCTTTGCCATGGATGGCGCCGAGCAAGGGAAAGAGCAGCGGCTGATGATGAAGCGGATTATTCGCGTGGCACTGGTGTCCGCGCTGTTGGCGGGGCCTGTTGGCCTTCTGACCACGACGGCACAGGCACAGCAGACAAAGAACTATGACTATGACCTGCTGACCCTGCTGGGTGACGCGATCGCCAAGATTCGCGACAGCTACGTGGAACCCGTGGACGACGCCAAGCTGATCGAGGCCGCGGTCAACGGAATGCTCAAGTCCCTCGACCCCCATTCCGCCTTCCTGCCGCCGGAGCAGGTGAAGCAGATGCAGGTCAGCATCAAGGGCGAGTTCGGTGGCCTGGGTATCGAAGTCACGATGGAGGATGGCTACGTCAAGGTCGTCACCCCCATCGACGACACGCCCGCCGCCCGCGCAGGCGTGCAGCCCAACGATCTGATCACCCATATCGACGGGGAAGCCGTACTGGGCCTCAGCCTGACCGAAGCGGTGAAGAAGATGCGCGGCGCCGTTGGCACGGACATCCTGCTGATGGTCAACCGCAGTGGTGTGGCCGAGCCCTTCGAGATCACCATCACCAGGGCAGTCATCAAGGTGCAGTCCGTGCGTTCGCGCGCTGAAGGCAACGTCGCCTATATCCGCATATCCAGCTTCTCCGAGCAGACCGAATCGGGCCTGCGCAAGTCGATGCGGAAGCTGAAGGAAGACATCGGCGACAATATCGAGGGCGTGATCCTGGACCTTCGGAACAATCCCGGCGGTCTGCTGGATCAGGCCATTGCCGTTTCGGACGCGTTCCTGGACCGGGGCGAGATCGTCTCCACCCGGGCCCGCGACGTCTCGGCCATCGAACGCTACAACGCCAAGCCGGGTGATCTGGCCAGCGGCCTGCCGGTCATCGTGCTGATCAACGGCGGCTCGGCCAGTGCTTCGGAGATCGTGGCCGGCGCCCTGCAGGACCACAAGCGTGCGATCCTGATGGGCACCAAGAGCTTCGGCAAGGGCTCCGTCCAGTCGATCATGCAGCTTGGCGGTGGAAATCAGCTGAAGCTGACGACTGCGCGCTACTACACGCCATCCGGCAACTCGATCCAGGCCAAGGGCATCGTGCCGGATGTGGATGTGCCGCAGGCGCGGCTGGAACTGCTCGAAACCAGCCAGAGGTCGGAAGCGGACCTGCGCAACCGTCTCGACAATGATACCGACGCGAACAGCAGTGAAGGTGACACCGTGGCCGAGGCCGAGCAGCAGACCGACTACCAGTTGCAGCGCGCACTCGACGCCATCCACACCATCACCATCGCACGCGCCAGCCTGAAATAGTCCGGCGGGCGGCTCACCAGATGGCTGATCGAGCAGCAGGAACGGGCCGAATGCCACTGGCACAGATCGGGCTGTTCGCCGCGACCGCGATTTTCCTCGGTGTCGTCGGGGGAACGGGCGGGTGGTTGGCCCTGACGGACCCGGGCGGAAACGCAATGCCCGCCGCATCCGGTCACGCGACTGCCGAACCCGGTGAAGGCAAGCACGGGGAGAGCGACCACTCTGGCGAAGGCCAAATGGAAGCTGGCCATGGCAGTTCCGGGCACGGTGAGTCTGGCCACAGTGAGTCTGGTCACGCGGATTCTGGCCAAGATGCCGGCGACGCGGATCGCTCCGGCGCGGCCGCACATGAGGATGGCGCTACTCACAGTGCTGACAGCAGCCATGCCAGCGACAACGCTCACGCGTCGGCACAAGAGCAACCCGCGCAGGACCAGGGTCAAGGCAAGTCCGAACCGGCACCCCGGCATGAGTCCCCGTCCGCCGACAGCCATGCCGACCATGCTGCGCGGACCGAGGGAAACGCACCGGCGACAGCCGGTCAGGGCGCGGCACCACACACGGATGAGGCCGCAGAGCACGGCCCGGACACGACGCACACACCCGCGCCGACGGAGCATCACGATGCGCCCGCCGCCGCCGAGCCGCCACGTGTGGCGATGGCTCCTGCTGTCGTACCCAATGTCGGTCCTGCGCCAAAGGCACCGCCTGTGGTGGTGTCCCCCAACCGCGTACCGCTGACACCCGCACCTGACCCGTCGATCACCAGCGAAGGGCGCTATGGCCCACTGCCGATCCGCTCGGCCGAGGGCAAGCTGCCCTGGCAGGTCTACGCCCGGCCCTTCGATGCGCCCACGGGAACGCCGCGCATCGCCATTGTCGTGACCAACATGGGACTGGCCGAACAACCGACGCTGGCCGCGATCCAGGACCTGCCGGGCGAGGTCACGCTTGCCTTCAGTCCCTATTCCAGCCGCCTGGCGGAATGGGTTCCTGCCGCCCGCGCCGCAGGACACGAGGTGCTACTGCAACTGCCCATGGAGCCGCGCAGCACGGAATTCAACGATCCCGGCAACAAGGCACTGCTGACCGCCAACACCCCGGAACTCAACCTGGACCGCATGGAGTGGGTGTTGAGCCGAGCCGAAGGCTATGTCGGTCTGACCAACCTGATGGGATCGCGTTTCACGGTCTCGCCGAAGGACATGCAGCCCGTTCTGGTGGCCATGGACCAGCGCGGCCTGCTGTACATCGATTCACGGGAAAGTCCAGCCTCCATCGCCGGAAAGCTGGCCGTGGAGATCGGTCTGCCTGCGGCCACCAACGACCGTTTCATCGACGCCGAGGCAGCGCGGGGGCCCATCGACACGCGCCTGGCCCAGTTGGAACAGCTTGCCCTGGCCCGGGGCAGCGCGGTGGGCTTTGCCGCCGACTATCCCGTCGCCATCGAGCGGCTGCGGTTCTGGATCGACGGCCTGAACGACCGGGGCTTCGTCCTTGCTCCCGTCTCCGCCGTCGTGCGCACCGCGAACCCTGAATAGGCTGCAAGCATGTCCAGATCCGATCTGCCCTATCGTCCATGTGTCGGCATCATGCTGGTGAACGCCGACAATCAGGTATTCGTCGCCCGCCGCATCGACCAGCAGGTGGAGGCCTGGCAGATGCCGCAGGGCGGCATCGACGCCGGTGAAAATCCGGAGACAGCGGTCTTCCGGGAGATGAAGGAAGAGATCGGCACCGACAACGCGGAGATCGTCGCGGTCACCGAGGGCTGGATCAATTACGATCTGCCGGACGATCTGGTGGGCAAGGTCTGGAAGGGTCGCTATCGCGGCCAGACCCAGAAATGGTTCGTGCTGCGTTTCAACGGAGACGACAGCGAGATCGATATCGAGACGGAACACCCGGAGTTCAATGCCTGGCGCTGGGCCTCCTTCAACGATCTGATCGATCTGGTGATCCCGTTCAAGCGCGAGAGCTATCAGCAGGTGATGGCGGCATTCGCTCACCTGTTTCAGGACCGGTGAAGAACCGGCGGAACGACTGACTGGGGGGATGACATGACAGACAGGGTTGCAATCGTCACGGGCGCTGGTTCGGGGATCGGGCGGGCAGTCGCCGTGACCCTGCTGGGCGCCGGATACAGGGTCGCACTGGCCGGTCGTCGCGCCGAGGCGCTGCAGGAAACGGCGGACCTGTCGAAAGCCGCCGCCGATGATGTGCTGACCGTGCAGTGCGATGTCGGCGACCCTGAATCGGTGAAGTCACTGTTCGACAGCGCCAACGCGCGCTTCGGGCGGCTGGACGTGCTGTTCAACAATGCCGGATCCGGCACACCGCCGATGCCGCTGGAGGATATTCCGGTGGAGAGCTGGCAGGCGGTGGTCAATGCCAACCTGTCGGGCGCGTTCTACTGCACCCAGCAGGCATTCCGGCTGATGAAGGCGCAGTCACCGCAGGGCGGGCGCATCATCAACAATGGCTCCATCTCCGCCCACACACCGCGCCCGTTCTCGGCCCCCTATACCTCGACCAAGCACGCGATCACCGGCCTGACGAAATCCACGTCGCTGGATGGCCGGGCCTACAGCATCGCCTGCAGCCAGATCGACATCGGTAATGCCGAGACCCCGATGACCGCGCGCATGCCGCAGGGCGTACCGCAGGCGGACGGCTCCATGGCGCCGGAGCCGGTCATGGACGTGCAGCACGTTGCCGACGCGGTGCTGCACATGGCCAACCTGCCGCTGGATGCGAACGTGCTGTTCATGACCGTCATGGCCACCAACATGCCCTTCGTCGGGCGGGGATAGGGTCAGGCGTCCGGATCGGTCGTTCGAGTGATCGAAGACGGCACCGGCCCGCGTCTACAGCGGGGGCCGGTAGCCCGGCGTGCGGCGTTGCAGATAGACATCAAGGAAGGCACGCATCAGGTCCGGGTCGTTGGCCAGCGCCTTCTGCACCAGCGGCAGGGCGGCACGGTGCAGCACGGTCTCCGCCAGCATGCGGGCGTTGTAGCGGGCAAGGCCCCTGATCTGGGCCAGAACCCGATCCCGCTGCCTCTCGTCGAGTACGGGCCACAATATGAGACCCAGGATGACCCTGGGCTTCATCAGGCCGATCACCTGCGGCCCGGTTTCCAGTGACATGGCGAAGGCGAAGGCGGAGCGGGCACCGACGCCATCCTGCATCAGTTCCGCCTGCGCCAGACGCAGCCAGACGTATGGCTGCGCCGGATTGTTGCCGAGTGACATGCGCCCGGCACCGATGGCGCGGTTGACCGCATCCTTCCATTCGTCGGATCCGGGCGGCAGCATGCGCGCGGCGACCATCTCGATCAGCGCCAGATCGCGATAGGCCCGATAGTCGCGCGGGATGGACCGGGCCGCAGTGGCGAAGGCCTTGCGGGCACGATCGATGGCCGGCGAGCCGATTTCCTCCCCGCGTTTCAGCTTCTCGATCGCGGGTTCACCGGCGGTGGCATTGACGGCGCCGATCAGACGCGGGCCGCTCATCACCACAAGCAGAACACCGGCCGCCGCAATCAGCAGGCCGCCGGTGGAGGAACCAAAGGGTATGCCGCCTGAACGCCTGCGGCGCTTACGTGCCATAATACTTTCCGTAACCCCGGTAGTAATAGTAGGAGTCACTGTAGTTGTACTTCTGGTGGCGGCGAATATCGACCCGCGTCATGGCCACACCGGCGAGATCGCCATTGGCTTCCTGCACCTGACGGATACCGGCCAGCACGGCCTCCCGCCGGGTCGAGCCCCAGCGGACCAGGAAGACCGACTTGTCGACATGGCGCAGCAGGACAAGCGCGTCGGAGACCGGCAGCACCGGCGGGGTATCGAGGATGACGAGGTCATAGCGACGGCTCAGTTCCTCGATCAACTGGCGCATGGCGTTGGAACCAAGCGCGTCCGGCGGGTTCGGAACCTTGGCACCGGCAGTGATGTAGTGCAGACCGGACTTCAGATCGATCTCGACCGCATCATCGATCTCCGTCGCGCCGGTCAGGATCTCGGCCACGCCCTTGCCATTCGGCACACCAAGCGATTCATTCACTGACGGCTTGCGCAGGTCACAGTCGATCAGGATCGTGCGCTGCCCCGCCTTGGCCGAGGCCCGGGCGACGGACACCGCAGTGGAGGTCTTGCCCTCCGCCGGGACGGACGAGGTGAACATGACGGAGCGCGGGCGCTGGTCGATGCTGGAGAGCATCAGCGACGTTCGGATCGTTCGTATGGCTTCCGAATAGAGCGAGTTCGGCTCGTCGATCACGAAATCCTCCGGCGTCGAGCGACGGCTGTCGAGCATCGACAGGCGCGGCACCAGACCCAGGGCCGGGACATAGGCGAGCTGCTGCAACTGCTGCAGGGAGCGGAAGCCGGTATCCATGTATTCGATCAGAAAGACCACCAGCACACCCAGGATGGCCGACCCGACCAGCGCGGCTGCGATCGTCAGGCTGCGGCGCGGGAAGCTCGGCTCCAGCGGGGTGCCGGCGCTGTTGATCACGCGGGCACTCGCCTGCTGCGGGCTGCGCTCCTGCAGGTCGACTTCCTTGAAGCGGCTGAGGATGGTGTCATAGAGCTGCTTGGCAGCATTTCGCTCGGATTCCAGCGACCGCAGGGTCACTTCGGAGTCCGTCTGTTCGGCGACCTGAAAGGCCAGTGCCTCGATCTCCGTGTTCAGGTTCTCCACCTTCACCCGCGAAAGTTCCAGCTTGTTGTCGAGCGCGATGACGATCTTGGTGATCTCGGAACGGATGGCGACCTGCAGATCGGCCAGCTCAGCGCGCTTGAGCTGCAGCCTGGGATGCTGGTCACGCAGCTGGGTGCGCAGTTCGGCAATCTCGCGCAGCACCTCCGCCTCCTGCTCCCGCAGGCGGACGATCAGGGTCGAGTCCAGCACCGCCGTCACGCTTTCGATGCCGTCGGCGCCTTCGTTCAGCAGCCGCTTGACCTGGGCGACACGCGCTTCCGCTTCGGCCTGAAGCTCCCGTGCACCGACGCGCTGGCGGTTCAGTTCCGCGAGCTGTTCCTGCAGCAGCGTGGTCTGGTTGCGATAGTCGACAACGCCGTGGTCACGACGGAACTGCTCCAGTGCCTGTTCGGAGTCCAGATAGTCCGCTTTCAGACGCTCGGCCTCATTACCGAGAAAGCTGGAGGCATTCGACGTCGCTTCGCTCTTCTCGGTCCGCGTCGAGTCGACATAGACCTGCGCGAAGGCATTGGCGATCTCGCGGGCAAATCCCGGCTTGTCGGACACGAAACTGATGGAGATGGTGCGTGCCCGCTCCGACGGATCAACACCCAGATTGCCGAGCAGACCCTTCAGCACCGACTGCTTCTCGAACGTCGCGCGCTCTTCCGGCGTCATGCTCTCCAGAACCGAGAGTTTCGGGCTCTCCTGGGAGCCGCCGCGCAGGGTGTCCAGCGCACCGCGCACGCCCTCGACCACCGGGTCGGGCAGGACGCTCTTCACGGCAGCCTTGATGCCGTCGAACAGGGACGCCTTGTCCTGGTCGCCCCACCAGAGTGCCGACGGGTCCTCGAACAGGCCCATGCGCTTGGCGACTTCCTCCGCCGCGAAGGTGGAGGAGATGATGGCTGCCTGCGTTTCGTTGTAATAGAAATCCTGCTGCCCCTGCTGCAACACGTCCTGGATGTTGACGACGCGCTGGTCCTGGATGCCGATCTCGACCTCGGCAGTGGCGACATACAGCGGGGTGCGGGTCTTGACCCAGTAATAGGCAATGGCAGTCACGAACAGCATGATGGCGAGGATGATCAGCTTCCGCCGCCACACCACACCAAACACATGGCGAAAGCTGATCAGCGACTGGTCGCCCTGTGACTGCGCCATGAAGGGCGGCAGTTCCGAGGAATCATCCATGTGCTGTGCCTGCTGCAGAAAACTTACGCTTGCCATAATGCCTGTCCGTCTCGGTTTTACGAGCCCGGCCTGAAAACGAATCACAAATTACGATCATAGACCTGAATTCACAATTCTTTCAGAACCTTACCGGATCATTCTGATATCTGAGCGCAAGATTACGTTACAATGAGGTTCGCAATTTGCGGCTCATCACCAATCTCACACAACATGTAGCGACCTAGTAACACCGCCACACCAGATACCGTGCCTGATCCGATTTCTCTGCAATTCATTAAGCAACCGTTGTGCCAGACTCGAAAATGACGGCAAGAACGACCACCAGATGCCGTGAGCCCATGTGACAGGACGCACTGAATCGCCCTGATTCCGCAGCGATCACACACTCGCCGGACTGGATTCGGGACAAGTGGCCGACTGAACGGCTTCCGGTCAGTTGATGGCGCTGAGCGGCCTGTCGCGCAATCTGTCTCGATATGAGGTCATGAATGCCTCGAATTGGTCGACCTGGGCAATCTCGGCGGCAAGATTGCGAAATTCGGCGCTGTCACGACGATCCTCGGCAGTCACGACCTGGAACGATGGCCATTCCGGCTGTCCCTGCATCCGTTCACCAAACGACCGGCGCAACTCGGCCAGCGCAGTGCGGTCCCCGGCCAGGGAACTGGCGATGGCGAAGCGCAGGATGTCCCGCCGCGCATCCTTGCCCAGCGGCTGTGACCCTTCCCTGAGCGACGCAAGCTTCGGTGCCAGGGAAACGGCAGCACGCGCCCATTTGCGCCCCCGCCAGAGAATTTCGGTGCGAACATTGTCGACGTCATCGCCCGACAGGCCGGCAAGCAGGATGAGGGCCCTGTCGTAGCTTCCGATCTCCGTCTGTGCCCGCGCTTCCAGCAGCAGGCGCTCACGCCGCATGCTTTCGCTCATCGACAGGTTCCGCGTGGTCCGCAGCGCCTCGATGGCGTCCTTGGGGCGGCCGTCGAGCAGGTTCAGCACGGCAAGCCGGGTGCCGACCCGTGCCTTCTCGTCCCCGTTCAGGCGGTGCAGGATCTGATGCTCCAGCAGTTTCGATGCTTCCCCCAGCAGTTCCACTGCGGCCAGCCGGTCCGCCAGTCGGCGGATCATCCGGTCGCCGCGCTCGCCGTCCGGGGTCAGTTCGCGGAATTCGTAGTAGAGAGCCATGGCGGTGACAGGCGACATCTCCGCACCCTCCCCGCGCTCGAACAGTCCGGCGAAGACTTCCTTCATCTCACCGGCCAGGGCCTGCGCTTCAGGCATGCCCGGAAACTGTTCGACCGTCTGGCGCATGGCCATCAGGCCCTTGCGGAACTGGCCGTCCTGCACGTAGAGGTCCGCCAGTCGCTGCATCAGCTCGAACTCGAACACATCACCGCGCCAGGAGAACCGCAAGCGTTCCAGCCGCTCGATCGCCTCCGCCATGTCGATGCGTTCCTCGTCCAGCAGCAGGTTGGTCTCGGCATAGATTGCCCGTGCGCGGACCGGTCGGTAGGGGCTCTGGGCCAGTTCGGAATAGAGCGCACCGGCATCTTCCATGTCACCGGTCATCGCGTGAATGCGGGCGGCGAGAAGTTTCGCCTCTTCCCGCCGAGATTCCGTTCCGGAATGGCGCAGCAACGCGGAGACCTGTTCCCCGGCAAGCTTGGGGTCATGCAGGGCGAGTGCGGTCTCGGCGAAGGCGAGCCGCAGTTCCGGCTGCATCTCCTCCGGCATCTTGGACATGACCGGCATGCCGCCCCGGAACTCCCGACGCGCCTCCGAGAATTCGCGCCGCTTGGCGGCCAGAAGGCCACGGAACAGGGCGACGTCCTGCGCGCTCTGCAGTTTCGGATGACGCAGATCACCTGCCGCTTCGCCATACTTGCCGGCAAACAGCCGGGCGACGCCGCGCAAGGCGCGATAGGACGGGTCCGTGTCGGCGTACTTGTCCTCATCCTCGATCCGGTCCATCACGCCCAGCGCTTCCTGTGCCAGACGGTGTCCGACCAGAAAACGGGCCAGAGCCAGCCGCTCCCCGTTCCGGGCCGCCGGGGTTGCGACCGCGATGCGGTACATCAGTTCCTGGCGCTTCTCGTCGATGTCGTAATCACCCTGCCAAGCCGCCAGGTCGAAGACACTCTTCGGCCCGGTGCTCTCCGGCCCGCCCGTGATGCCCGGCGGCTGCCCGGCTGCGGGCCGCACCACTTTCTCGCTCTCCTCGGCCAGAAACAGGGTCTCACGGCCACCGATCGACAACCCACGCTCGGTAGTGTCGATGTTCAGCGCCTCCGCATGGAAGCGGATCGCGATGCCCTGCTGCGTCGGCGGCATGTCGAACAGGACGTACCGTCTTGCGGGATGGACACCCAGACCGGCCTCGAGCACCGGCACCAGGGCCAGCCTGTCCCCGACGATCGGATCGTCGATCAGGATCGGCGTTCCCGCATCCGCAATGGGGGCAAAGATGCGTGGTCCGGACGGCGCATCAGCCTGCGCCTCCAGACGGATCGCGGTCTCCGCGCGACCACGGCCACCCCCGATGTCCACTACCCAGTCATTGCCATCGACAGTGACCGACAGCGCCGCGCCGGCGGCAATGTCGATGCGCACCACAGATCCGTTGGCAGACGGTTCCGTCACCACGCGCTCGACCGGTCCCTGGGCGACGGCACCCTGCGGGCCAGGTTCGATCTTCCTGTCCTGGCCAAATGCCAGCCAGACGTGTTCGCCGCGATGCACGGCGACAGCCGCCACCCGTTCGGGCCACTGGAACCGCATGATCGTGCGCCCGGGCCGCAGGTCATAGGCCACCTGCACGGCATCGGGATCGACCGGAGCGGCCTCGGTCGCGGCGACCGGTTCGCGAAACGACGGACGCGGAGCGACTTTCGGTGCCGATTCCGACGTCGGCTGCGGTTTGGCGGCGGTCTTGACCCGGGTGGCCGGAGGATTGCCGGTGGCGCGCTTCGGCGAGGCCTTCTTCGCCACGGCGGCGCTCCCCGCCTTTTCGGATACGTCGAGCACCACCTTGCCGCCAGCCTTGAAGTGCTTGCCGAGACTGCCGCCCTTCAGGACCAGCCGGACCGTGCGACCGTCGTCCAGTGCCTCGACCGAGCGGATGGCACGGGCACCGATGGTGCGGAATGCGGAGAGGTCGAAGTCCGCGGCGCGGGCAAATGTGACATCAATGGCATCCCCACTGGCCGAGACCTCGTAGGCCGCGGCCTCTGGCCAGTCGAACACCACACGGCTGAAGCCGGGATGATCACCGAAGCGAACGCGTACATTGTCGGCGGCCTGTGCCAGCCCCGCCAGTGCGGTCAGCCCGATGACGATCAGGAACGGAAGGAAACGCAGCACTCTGTTAGTCATGTCTTCGGCTCCCGCGGCTGTCGCACCGCAATCTCAAGTCGGAAAGTGTCCAGCCCGGCATCAATGCGGGTCTCGATCGGAACGGACCCGTCCGGCCCGGTCCCCAGCGCCCGTGCGGTAGCCTGTGCACGGGCCAGGCCAACGTCATAGACACCGAACCCGGCGGCCCGGGCCTCGGCTTCCGCCGGGAACACCGCCCTGACGGAGACGTCAAGGCCGGAGCCGGCAAGGTAGTCGCCCAGCAACGGCAGGAAGTCCGCAGCCCCGTCGCCGGTTCCCGTCGGACGCAGCAGCACGCCCTGGTCGGCAGAACGGACGTTCAGTGGCCAGTTGCCTGCCTGCGCCTCCGCCCGGATGACCGTGGCCAGATAGCGGGTGTTGCCTGGCAGGTCCTGCAGGTCACGCAGCACACCGGTGGCGGGCACCGGCGGGTCGGCCTGGACCAGGCTCCAGGCACCCTTTGCCTTGCCGAGATCATCCAGCAGATCCTCCACGCGCGGCGTGTCGAACTCGGACATGGACAGCATCAGCACGAAGAAGCCGGTCATGACTGCGGCCAGGTCCGCGAACGCGATCAGCCAGGAGGAACGGTTCATGTCGCACCCTCCCCTTGCCGCGTCAGGACAAGACGCAGATCGGCAGGCGCGCCCTGATCCTCGATCCGCACGGCAAATGCCGAGGCATCGACGCCGGCACGAACCAGGTCGCGGCCCAGGGCGGCAGCCCTGCGGATCGCGAGGTCGGGCGACTGGCCGGGAGGCACCACCAGGGTCAGCGAAAGCCTGTCTGTCCGCCCGAAGCCCGCCAGCACCTCCGCCATGCGTCGCATGACGGACAGGCGCTGGGTTCGGAGTACGGCGGTGTCGCTCTGAAAGACACGGCGCAGCGGCAAACTGACCACCAGGTCACCGTCAGCAGAGGCGACCACGGTCAGGTCCGGGGCCAGTTCACGCGGAAAGACATCGCTCAGGCGTTGCTCCAGTTCGTCCGCGACCAGCACCATCGGTCGCTGAACCACAGCCGGGCGCGGCTGAACGGGCAGGCCGAGACCGGCCAGCACCGCCTCCGCCCTGACGGTCGAGATTTCGGCCCTGGCGTTCAGGACGATGAAGAAGGCGAACAGGATCAGATAGAGCGAGAGGAAGAGGGTGCTGTTGCCCATCGCCCGCCGCTCCGCCGGATCCATGATGGAAACGAGACCTTCATGCGGTTCCGGTGCCCACTGCGGCACGGGCTCGGGCGCTTCCGGATCTTCATCCGGTGCTCCCGCGTCCTGCTGTGTCCTGCTGTCGCTCTCGCGCACCATGGCTATGCCGGGCCTTCCTGAAAAGGGTAGAGCCACATCATCGGCGATCATGGTTAAGAAGCGGTGAAGCGCGCTCAGTTCTGCTTGATCACGCTTTCGATGGCCTTCCGATCCGCGAGTTCGATCGTCAGTTCCTGCGCCCGGCGCGGGGTCATGTTGGCCATGATCGCCGCGATCTTGTTCTCCTTCATGCCGCCGGCGACTTCCAGCAGCACTTCCATGTCGATCTCCTCGAAGATGCGGGCGGCATCCTTCGGTTTCATGCTCTCGTAGACCTTGACCAGCCGGCGCATCTGCTCCGTCTCGGCAGCGTCATGGCGCTCGACGAACTTCTCGATCCGTGTCTCCAGCGCCTGCAGGGTCTCGATCTTCTCGTCGATCCGCTGCTCGGTCGCCTCCAGCAGGTTCTCGCGCACGTCCAGACCACGCGCCCGCTGCTCGATCTCGTCGCGCCGCCGCGCCAGGTTCTCCAGCAGGGCAATCTCGGCGGGTGAGAAGGTGGAGGGGTCACGATTGGCCAGGCTGTCCGGCGGGTAGGGCGAAGCCTTCTCGGGCTCCACGTTCGCGGCCTCTTCCCCGGTCGTTGCCGCGGCCATCCTGGTTTCCATTGCGGGGGCGGGATCATCCGCCGCGACGGCCTGCGGCAGTCCGATCACGGGCGATACCATGCCCTCGCTGTCCACCAGGTAGGTGACCTTCAGGCCAAGCACCAGAGTGGCCGCAACCAGGGTGGCAGGCAGAATTCGAACGCCGGGAAGTCGCATGGGATTACCTAACCTGTCTCAGTGCCTTGAGGAGTTTCGATTCCGCATCGCCGCGGCCTTCACGCTCCGCGCGGGTCGGTGCGCTGTCGGCAGGTGCTTCCGCAGGGCGCCCCGGTGCAGCGGTCGCGGAACTCTTGCGGTTGTCCACGCCCTTCTCGATCCGGTCGGCCACACGCTCACCCGAAGTGGTCACAAGCTGCAGTTCGTCCAGCATGTCCCGTGCCTTGGCCACCCTGGCTTCCAGTTCCAGGCCGACCGCACCGGCAGTGCTCTTCAGTTCGTCGATGCTGGACCGCGCGCGCTCCGTCGACTGGTCGAAGGACTGCACCAGGGCCGCCATGTCGCCCTGCGCGTTGCGCAACTGGCCAAGGCGGCGGTTCAGCATGAAGCAATAGATCACGGTGGCGGTCAGCAGCACGACCAGCAGCACATCCAGCAGCAGGTTCATGTCCATGGTCATGATCCGTCTCCCAGTTTGCGGTAGGCACGATCAATCTTCACCGAGATGTTCTGTCCCCGACGCCCCATGTTGCCTGCGGCCATCGGAATGCCCCCGCAGTTGAGGCGGATCGCGCTCTCCGGCGAGGCATTGAGCATCATGGTATCGCCGACCTTCATGCGCATGACCTTCGACAGCGGCAGGGTCTGCTCATCCAGCACCGCCACCAGGTCGACGTCGGTCTTCCAGAGTTCAGTCGCCAGATGGTTTTCCCAGATCGAGTCACGACCGAACTTCTCACCCATGAACATCTGCAGCAGCAGTTCACGAATGGGCTCCAGCGTGGCGTAGGGCAGAAGCACGTCCAGCCGCCCGCCACGGTCTTCCATGTCGATCCGCAGCTTGATGACGATGGCGGCATTGGCAGGACGGGCGATCGTGGCGAAGCGCGGATTGGTCTCGACCCGGTCGAAATTGAAGGCAACCGGCGACAGCGGCTCGAACGCGGCAGACATGTCAGCCAGCACCACCGCCACCATCCGCTCCACCAGATTGCGTTCGATGGTGGTATAGGGCCGTCCCTCGATCCGCATGGCAGCGGTGCCACGACGGCCCCCCAGCAGCACATCGACAATGGAGTAGATCAGGGAGGAATCGACGGTGATCAGGCCATAATTGTCCCACTCCACGGCACGAAACACCGACAGGATCGCGGGCAGCGGGATCGAGTTCAGATAGTCGCCGAACCTGACGGAGGTGATGTTGTCCAGCGCCACCTCGACATTGTCGGAGGTGAAGTTGCGCAGGCTGGTGGTCATCATGCGCACCAGCCTGTCGAACACGACCTCCAGCATCGGCAGGCGTTCATAGTTGACCAGCGCGGAGTTGATGATCGCCTTGATGCCGGACTTCTCGCCGTCATCGTCGCCATCGGCATCGAAGCCCAGCAGGCTGTCGATCTCGTCCTGGTTCAGGATCCGGTTGTTTGCCCCGAAGGAACTTTCCAGATCATCGCCAAGCCCTGCGTCGTTGTCGTCTGCCTCGGGTTCAACCGCTTCGGCCTTGTCTTCTTCAGCCATTCAAAAACGCTTTCTGCATTTTGTGGTTACGAACTTCTGCGCCTCGATCCATCACTGGATCAGCATTTCCTTGAACAGGACGTCGCGCACCCGTGCCGGGCGCACCGACTGGTTGACGCGGATCATCAGCTCTTCCTTCAGGCGATAGACCCCGGCGGAGCCCTGCAGGTCTTCCCGCCGCAGTTCGCGCAGGTAGACCTGGAAATGATCGACGATGCGCGGCATCACCTTCTCGACACGCTGCACGATGCTGCGGTCGCCGAATTCCAGCGCGACGCGGATCTTCAGGTAACGCGGCTGGCGACCGTCGGTGTTCAGGTTCACCAGCATGTCGGGCAGTTCATAGAAGATCAGATCGCTGCCGGCGTAGGTCACCTTGCCGAAGTCAACCGATCCGCCGCCATGGCCACCGCCATGATCGTCGCTTTCGGCTGCCTCTGCCTCGCCATGGCCGTCGTCTTCCTTGGCGTCATGGCTGGAACTTGCAGCCTGCGCCTCACCGCCCGAGCCACCGCCCAGCAGCATGAAGGCCGCGCCGCCGCCGCCCAGCAGCACCAGCACGGGCAGCGCCACGAACAGCACAAGTACCTTGCCGCTCAGCTTCCGCTTCTTCGGCTGATCGTCGGCGATACCTTCTTCACCTTCGGTGACAGCAGTCTCTTCGATCTCTTCAGCCATGATGCGGACCTCGCGCGGGTTCAGTGAACTGGCGTGAAGGTAGGCTGTCTCGGTTAACAAAGTGTTGGGATCGCCGTTAACACCTGGCAAACCGGCAGGACTTGCCCACCGGCCCTCCCCTTCTTGCCGCCTTCCAGCCGGTCCAAAATCAAATACCAGTAATTTCAATGACTTAATTCTGGCACACCGGATGCATTGCCCCTGACCAGCAACGTCTCAGGAGCTTTCGGCAAACGCCATGGGTATCGAAAACGCAATTCTGGTCGGACTTTCCCGTCAGGTGGCCCTCAGCCGCCAGATGGACATCGTCGCCAACAACATCGCCAACATGAACACCGTGGGCTTCCGGGCCGAACAGGTCATGTTCCGCGAGTTCCTGGTGGACACCAAGGAAGGCGACAGCATCTCCTACGTTCAGGATTACGGCGTTGCCATGAACGTGGCCGACGGACCGCTGCAGTCCACCACAAACCCGCTGGATGTTGCCGTGTCCGGCAAGGGATACCTGGTCGTTCAGACCCAGGACGGCGAGAAATACACCCGCAACGGCCACCTGCGCCTGGATGACCAGGGGCGGCTGGTGACCATGGACGGCAACCCGCTGCTGGACATCGAGGGCAAGGAGATCGAGTTCGCCGACCCGACCGTCTCCGTCGACATTGCCCGCGACGGCACGATCACTGCTGCCGATGGCGAGACCTTCCGCCTGCAGCTCGTCGGCTTCGACAACGAGCAGGACCTGGAGAAGGCCGAGGGCGGCCTCTACAAGACCGATCAGGCCCCGTTTGAGATCGAGAACCCGCAGATCCTGCAGGGCATGCTGGAATCCAGCAACGTCAATTCCATCACCGAAATGACCCGGATGATCTCCGTGCAGCGGGCCTACGAGGCCATGCAGCAGATGGTGAAATCCGACCACGACATTCAGCGGGACGCCATCGGCCGTCTTGGCCAGGTCACCTGAGCAGTCCCCGAGGAGTATTGAGCCATGCGTAGTCTTTCCATCGCTTCCACCGGCATGCTGGCCCAGCAGCTGAATGTCGAGGTCATCTCGAACAATATCGCCAACATGAACACCACGGGGTTCAAGCGTCAGCGGGCCGCGTTCCAGGACCTGCTGTACCAGAACGTCCGCCGTGTCGGTTCCAGTTCCTCCGATGCCGGGACCATCGTCCCCTCCGGTGTGCAGATCGGTGTCGGCGTCAAGGCGGGCTCCGTCTACCGCATCACCGAACAGGGCGACATCGCGATCACCGACAACCCGCTGGACCTGGCCATCAACGGCCGCGGCTTCTTCCGCGTCACCCTGCCGACAGGTGAGGATGCCTACACCCGCTCCGGCAACTTCTCGGTCGGCGCGGATGGCCAGCTGGTGACCCAGGACGGCTTTGTCGTGGCCCCCGGCATCACCGTGCCGAACAACGCGCAGGACCTGTCGATCAACGCCAACGGCGAGGTGCTGGCAAAGATTGCCGGGCAGACCGCTTTCCAGAACCTGGGCCAGTTCGAACTGGTGACCTTCTTCAACGACGCCGGTCTGGAGGCGGTGGGTGACAACCTGTTCCTGGAAAGCCCGGCATCCGGCGCCGCAACGACCGGCATTCCCGGTCAGGCCGGTTTCGGGTCGATCCAGCAGGGGTTCCTGGAAACCTCCAACGTGAACCCGGTGCAGGAGATCACGGATCTGATCACCGCGCAGCGTGCCTATGAAATGAACTCCAAGGTCATCACCGCATCCGACGAGATGATGGCCGCAATCAACACCCTGAGGTGATCGCCATGAACCGCGCGCTTGCAAATCTGATCGCCGCCGGTGCCTTCGTGGCCGGTATGGCCCTGTCCACCGCCGCCATCGCCGTCGAGCCGATGATGGCGACCCTGAAGCAGGGCATCATCATCGACCGCCCGGTGAT